>JAFZID010000019.1 GCA_017554565.1 bacterium | reverse complement strand
AGTAAGGATAAGCCAACCCCTACCACTAAAGCACCAGCCACAGCTAAATACCAGGGCAAGCCCCAGGCCATAAGTTGCTTCGTCACATACGCCGCAAGGACATAAACGCCGGCGAGAGCAATGTAGAAAACCTTCGTAGGCAAATAAACAATGACGAACGCCATCGCAAGCAATGCGATGAGCGCCCCGTTACATAAGCCGTTGAAGATAATCTGCATTATATACTAAATCCCTCTTATTGTAATATATTGATATTATATCAAAACACAACTTATATTAAAATCGAATACCTAACTTAAGATTTACGGTATCAAAACTACCCGGAAGCCAAAGGAGCCGGAGCGGCGGCCTATGTTTCTGTACGGGTAGCTTCTGTGGCGATAGGCTGAACGACAATGATGGTAAAGGGAAATGCAGCTGCCTCCCCGCAATACTCTGTGTTCTCCGGACGAGGGGCCCCGGGGATCTGTCTCGTCGCCTTGATAGCTGCCATAGCGGTCCAAGCACCATTCGAAAACATTGCCGTGCATGTCGTACAGGCCCCAGGCGTTGGGGAGATAAGAGCCGACTTCCGCATAGGCTTCGTCGTATTTGCCCTTGCCGTCGTCCCAGTTGTAAGCATACCGGCCAAGTTCATTCATGGTTTTAATGTAATCTTCGGAAGGCTGCCCGTTGTTGAAGGGAGTTGCGGTTCCGGCTCTGCAAGCGTATTCCCACTGCGCTTCGGTGGGAAGATCGAAGGTTTTGCCGGTCTTGGTCCTGAGCGTTCCAAAAAACGATTCCTTGTCAACCAGATCGATCTCCGGCCATTTTCGGCCGTCTGTTGATCCTCGCAATACGTCGTAAGCAATATTATCGACAGGTCTGGCGGGGCCCTTCTTGTAAGCCAGATCCTCCCCCGTTACCATCATATACTGTCTTTGCGTAACTTCGAACACGCCGATATAGTAAGGTTTGGTTATAGTCACCTTATGCAGGATCTCATCGTGCCCGTGACGGAATTCATTTTTCGGGCTCCCCATCATGAAAGTCCCGGGCTCTATTCTTCTAAGCCACAATTCATTCGTCTTGGATCTTTCGTCATTCAATATATGCGGATCTTCCATAGGTCCTTTGTTCTCTTCCCTTATTTCAAAGGTGAAAAGGTTTAGGACCAGATATTTTGCGGTGAAGACTTCCTCAACTATTACTTCTTGTTTTTCGGGCTTTGATATGGGAGGGGGATCCGTCAAATGGTCGAGGACCAAACGGAAACCGCAATAGCAAGCAATGTCTGCTTTCTGATAATAGCGGCTGGCGGATCGGCAGGAATAGGAATCAGCGTACCACCCTCCTCCTCGAAGCACGCGGTAATCACCGGATTCCGGGCCCTTGGGATCGCTTTCCGCTCCTTTCCCGTACTGCCCATACCAGTCCAGACACCACTCCTCAACGTTGCCGTGCATATCATAAATGCCCCAGGCGTTGGATAAATAAGAGCCAACTTTGGTGTATTCGGAGTAACTTCCTCTGCCGTCTTCCTGATTTCTTAAGTAACGGCCAATTTCTCCCAGATTGTAACAATGGTCAGTGTTGATCAGATTTTTGCCGCTGTTCAGAGCCGTGGTCGTTCCGGCCCGGCAGGCGTATTCCCACTGCGCTTCGGTGGGAAGGTCGAAACAAAGATTTGTTTTGGAACGAAGCTTCCCCAGGAATGAACTCTCGTCAACTTGATTGTCAGCCGGCCAATTCGAGCCCAGTGATGATCCGCGGATCATATCGTAGGTAACGCCGTCCGCCGGCCGCGTGTCTCCTTTGAACTCAGCGTTGTTTTCTCCGGCTATCAGTTCATATTGTTTCTGCGTGACCTCGAAAACTTGAATATAATAGGGCTTTGTCAGCGTCACTTCGCGCTGCTGCTCATCGTCTAAACGACCTTTCTCGTCTTTCGGAGAACCCATTTTGAACGTGCCGGATTCCACCCTGCGAAACCACAGTTCGGTCGTCCGGCACTTGTCGTTTTTAAGGATCTCGGGATCTTCCAGCGGACCGCGTTCCTCTTCTCTCAGCTTATAAGTGCCGAGGTCAAGAACCAAATATCTGGCTTTCGTTTCGCTGACTTTCATCAAATTTGCTTGGCTTTTCAGTTTACATATCAAAAAGCTCTTCGGGAAGTTTCGCGATATGGTAAACCGGACATGTTAAGATCGTTGAATCGTTTTCATATTGACGCACGACCTTGCTGAAGTCAGATCTGCAGATCTCTTCCAGACGCTCGGGCCTGGCCCCCGTGATCTGAGCCCAGGTTGCCCAGTTTATGCGTATATAGACGTGTTCTTCGTCTATCCAGAAAAAAGCCGGAGATTCCGGATGCTTTGATTCCTCGCTGATATATACGCCGTTGTGATCGAATTGAAACTTATAATTGATCAATTCGATCTCCCTGTCTTTCCTTCCGGGATATTTGGGCTTCCAATTGTCGCTGCTCACGCTTATTCCTCCTCGTGCTCTTCCATTATGGAAATAACGTCGGCCTCAAAAAGCAATTTCTGCGCTTTGAGAGCTTCGCAAACCGCCCCAAGGAATTTTAGATGCCCTTCCAGAAGAGCCTTGACGGCGCACATCCTCTCCCTAAGTATATTTTCTATCTCGCTAGTGTGCTTCCAAATGAATTCTTTCTCGGATTCGCCGCGTATAGTGATGATGTTATCGTTCCTTAAACCAAGTTTGAGCATGCCGCAAACAAGGGTCGTCGCCTGCTCAAAGTCAGTCTGCACGTTGTTGGAAGGTTCCGCGAGCAATTCTTCCGCCGCACGGCCGCCCAGGTAAACGTCAACAAGCTTTGTCAGTCCCTCTTGGGTGGCCATCCCTTGGGAAGCGAGGGGCTCGATAAAGTCCGCGGCTGATCCAGCTCCCTGAATGTTCGCTTGGATGAAGGGCACGCCTAGCAGAGCGGCTGTTACGGCGTGTCCCGCTTCGTGGACGGCAGCCTGCTTGATATCTTTTTCGGAACGTTCCAATCTCTGCGGGTCCTCGCCTAGCAGCACGATAGTCCGCGCCTTGATAAAGTGGTCGAAGGATAACTTCTCTCCGCTTTTTCTCGCCAGTCTTACGCCTCCGTTGACCATCGCAATTATGTTGGCCGGCGACCAGGCTCTGGAAGTCTCCACCAGTTTTTCCAAAAGTTCCGGATCAACGGTTTCTTCAACTTTATCCAGCGCGCTCAGGATAAGTTTTCTGCGGTCATCCGAGCGATGCAGCAGACCAAGCTGTATCTTTAGAGACAAACGCCCGGGACGCACCAGGGCCTCGTCAAGATCCTGATACCGGTTAGTCGCGCCGATCACAAGCTGCTTGCGCTCGTGGAAGCCGTCAAGCTCTGTCAGGAAGGTGTTGATAATGACGGCGTTTTCGCCGTAAGATTTGTCTCTTGATCCGATCGCGTCGATCTCGTCAATGAAGATCAACGCCTCGTAGCGCCTGGCCACGGCAAAGAGCTTCTTAACGCTCTCGACGCCTTCGCCGCGCCTGGTCTTTGTAAAGTCGGCTCCCGTCACCATAATGAACGGCACTCCCATCTCTTTGGCAATAGCCTTGGCGACGGATGTCTTGCCCGTCCCGGGAGGGCCGTAAAGAATGATGCCGGTGTCAGGCTTGACTTTTCCTTTGTCGGGATAGATAAAATAGTCGATAACTTCGGAGACGCGCTCCTTGACGATATCGACTCCCACAAGATCGTCAAAGGACACGTCGGGGACCTTCACAGAGAAATAATCGGAATCCTCGATGCTGGGCAGCACTACGTAAGATATGTCATACAAATGCAGCACCACCGCGTCTTTGGCAAGTTTTATCTCCCGCTTGAAAACAAGCCTCTTGGCCTGGCGTATCCTGCGATAAGTGCGAGCGGACATCCAGCTCTCAAAATCCTTGAAGTTTTTCCTTTGGGGAGCTCCTTCAAAATCAGGCAGAGGATCGCATTCGATTCTGATGCGGCGCAGTTTGTCATATTCAGCATAATGAAACACCAGCCAATCCTCTATCGGCTGCAAAACGGCGCTTTCGACTGCCGAGACTACCGGATGAGCGGATTCCACGTTGGGATGCATCTCGGAAAGGACCTGGAGAACGTCTTCCGATTCGAATTCGCATTCCGCAAAATATGCTTCCTCAAAACGCTTCTTAAGTTCAGCCAACTTATCCTTGATTATCGAGAAGAAAGAGTTGAAAGTGTGTTTGCTGAAAAGGATCGGCGAATCCGTTACGCGAAGAGTAGAATGAAAGCTTGGCTCAAACTTGACCAATCCTTCTATGATCTTATCCCTGGGAGGGGTTCCTCCGTCTGCGGAAACCAGTTCCAAAAACTCTTCCGATTCCGCAAATTTTCTCTCGTGGGTTATGACTATAAATACGTTCTCCGCAAAAGAAACTCTCTTCTTGGTATAATCGTCGACGGCCGATCCCGTTTCTATAATACTTTCGACATGCGATCGGGAAATAGGTTCTCCGCGTTCAAAATTATCAATTATTATCAAACCTTTTGGGTTAACCACGGCTGCGTGCGTCAGAATGCCCTCGTGCCCGCCTCCCTGCCAAACGACATCCCTGCCTATAAGGTCAATGGCCAACTGATAATCTGAAAACCGCGCAAAGTCCACGAGCGGCACTCTCTCAATGCCAAGTATAATTTCAAAAGCTTCCTGCAGCAAAGACGCCAGATAGTTTTTTCCGGTGCCTGGCGCGCCCGCAAAAAAGAAAGACAGCGGCTTGGAACCACGCTCCGCCGGTGGCATTGTCCAAAAGATCGACAGTTGTGTGACGATCTGTTCGATAGCGTTATCCTGCCCGAAACAGTGAGATAAAAGAAATTCTCTTATTTTTCGGATATTTTCAAAGTTTGAAGACAATTCCTTTTGGCGTTTGTAACTGGCGTTCGCGTTTCCTTCGCGCCTAAGCCTGGCCAAGATCAGCGGCTTGATCTTTGAAGAATTTATGCCGTTCACATCAAGCAAATTCTTAACTTCCGGTATAGGCTCCCAAACCAGCGCCGCCGCAATATGCAGATGATTAAGCTCTATGGCCTTCTCCGGCAGATTTTCCAACATTGCTTCCATTACTCCGCCGTAAGGCGAAAAATATCTGTCCACCTCGGAGGAATACCGCACTCTTTTGGTGGATTTGTCATAACCTATCACATCCGCTTTCGGAACAGGAACGCATCTGCCCAGCAATGACGTAAACACATCGGGATAAAGCGCGCAGACCGCCTGAAAAACGTCTGAAATAGTGAGCAGCGGTTTTGTGTCTTCTTCCTTGGCGCGGGCTTTGGCCTGCCAAGCCGCTTCCAACATAACAGCCTCATAGCCTTCTCCCCTGATACGGGATTTTTCTGCTTTTTCCTCTGACATATTTTTTTATTCTTGGTTGATTGGTTGCTTTGATAAAAATGCCGCCAAGCCTCTGCGATAAACTTGAGTTTTGGTGTCAGCGCCTATTTTGACAGTGTAATCCGCCCATTCTTTCGTTCTTGTCAAGTCATCAAACACCTCAGAATCGGCAGTCTCCGGGTTGCTGACCACGATCCGCGTGTCTTTAGAAATAGGAACATAAAGATCGTAATTTACCGGAACTTCATGAGCCCTGCCATCGTAAGCCCGTTTGGTAACATAGGCACAGCATTTAAGAATCGTAAAAGCCTTGGCGCTGATATTAACTTGCACGTTGTTGTTGCTTTCGGATTCTATCCTGGCTTTCAATATGCTTTTAGTGTTCGCGTGGTCGGGAGCGAACATCCTTTCGCCCATAAAATTGGCAATCGATTCGCATTCATAACTGGAAGCGAATTCCTTGCCCGCGGCGTTGGGAAAATCATCGTCAAGCCAATTATGAGTCTGATAGATATGCGAGCAGAGCAAGGGAGCGAAAGAAAAATAGAAGGCGCGGAAATAATCTTCGCAGAATTCCAAGAAAATTTTTCTGGCTTCCTTAAGATCAAAATTGTGGAATTTCTTAGGATCTCCGGATATATTCATATTGTCCATATGCGCGGAAGCCAAAATATTGAGGTCGTTCCTTTTTTCAAAAGAAAAGTCGTCACCGTATCCCGCCTTTTTATCCTTAAGCAAATTATAAGTCGCTTCCTGAGCCGAAGCGGAGTACAATTTACGAAACATTCTTTCATCATTCCGGTCAACAGCATAAAAACTGGCTTCAAATTTTGCATTAGCCATTGCGGTCATAGGCGTATCCCGAGCTATTTTCTCTACTTTTTTTATCCTTTCTTTCTCTTTGCCGTGATCGCCAGCCGCATTCGTCGGTTTTCTGCTAAAGCACAAGTTTTTCAAATCGTCTTTGAATCCGTATATTAAAACTTTTTCTCGCGTGTAATATGGCGCCTTCTCCCTATACGTAGCATGAAGAATTTGAGTCCTTGTCACCCATTCGCCCCTGGTTTTCCCATCCTCATCGGTAAAAGTCTCGTAAGTCTTATAAGAAACGGGTTTGCGGCCGTGATACGTAACATATTTCCAATTCTGGTTTAAGGTATCGACGATGGCCCAGGGATTTCCGTTTATCGCTCCGCTCTGGCAGCATTGGACAGAACAATCGTCCCCAAAATCCTCCAAACCGTATTCCGTGCACATTTGCCTTAAACGCGCCTTGTTGAAGAACCGGTCGATCTCAAATATGGGGAGCGTCTGCACAATCAGATTGTTCACTGTCTCCCATTGGAACTGGTTGTTCAACGGCAGCATCATATCCCAGGCTTCCCTTTGTTTAGCGCTGAGTATTGGCTGTGTTTTCAATATATTGCTTTTGAAATGCCTGATCTTTTTTACGGTAAATTTCAAAGCATATACCCACAAGACCAAAGCCGGTATCCATAT
>JAFZID010000018.1 GCA_017554565.1 bacterium | reverse complement strand
TGCTGTCCCTGGGCGGAATGAAAGCAAAGGAGAAGAAGGCCATCAGGGAACGCCTGGGAGAGGAGAAGCCCTGCATCCTTATCGGCACGCACTCCCTTTTGTTTCTGGAAGAAGAGATCCCCAACCTGGGGCTCTTGGTCATAGACGAGCAGCACAAATTCGGCGTGGCCCAGCGGGCGGTGCTGAGGGAAAACAAGAAGATCCCTGACACCCTGGTGATGACCGCCACGCCCATTCCCAGAAGCCTGGCCATGACGCTTTACGGACACATGGACATCTCCGTCATCAGAAAGCCCCCCGAGGGAAGGATGCCGGTCAGGACCTATGTGGTCAAGCCGGAAAGGCTCGCCAAAGTCTGGGATTTCATCCGCCGGGAAGTCCGGGAGGGGAGGCAGGCCTATGTGGTCTACCCCAGGATCGACGAAAAGGAAAAGGCGGAGAGCAAAGCCGCGGCCAAGATGTACGAGGAGCTCAAAAACAACGTCTTCCCCGACCTGAAGGTGGGGCTGGTGCACGGGCGCCTCGGCAAGGAGGAGAAGGACGAGGCCATGGAGTCTTTCCGCCAGGGCAGGACCGACATTTTGGTTTGCACCACGGTCATCGAAGTGGGCGTGGACGTTCCCAACGCCAGCGTCATGGTCATAGAGGACGCCCAGCGCTTCGGCCTGGCCCAGCTTCACCAGCTTAGGGGCCGCATAGGAAGAGGCAAACACGCCTCCTACTGCGTTCTGGTTGACAACACTCCCGTGGAGAAAGAGGAGGACCTTTACCAGCCGCTTCTCATGACGGAGAACCAAAGGCTGGAAGTCATGGCCAGGACCAACGACGGCTTCGAGATCGCGGAGGCGGACATGGAGCAGCGCGGCCCCGGCGAGGTCTTCGGCGAGAAGCAGTCCGGGCATCCCTTGCTTTTGCTGGCCAATCCCAGCCGGGACAAATTCGAACTGACCGTAAGCGCGGAGATCGCGAAAAAAGTCCTGTCCGCCTACGACCTGAGGAAACTTAAGGAAGACCGCCTGGAAAACCTTTACACCAGGATCGCCCTGCGCTACGGGCCGGAGTTCAAGATCCCCGGCTTTTAGGCTCCCTTTTTTACCTTTCAAAAGGCTGATTTTGATATAATATTACAAATAATAAATTTAAATTCAGAGCGGAAGGCTTCTTCCCCTCTCTAAATTTCAATTCAAGGAACCTTTATGAATTACTTCTTGACCGAAACAGAACAGATGATCAAGGAAACGGCCCGCGAAGTCGCCCAGAAATACATCAAACCGGTGGCCGCCGAGTATGATGAAAAGAACGAATTCGCCTGGGACGTCCAGGAGAAGATCGCGGAAGCCGGCCTCTGCGGCGTTTACATTCCGGAAACCTACGGCGGCATCTGCCCGGAAGGACAGATGGGCATCATGAACCTGGTGGTGGCCGTGGAAGAGCTCTCCAAAGTCTGCGGCGGCATCTCCCTGGGCCTGGCCGCGACCGCTTTGGGAACCATTCCCCTTATCCTTTTCGGCAACGAAGAGCAGAAGCAGAAATACCTGCCCGCCATCGCGGCCGGCGAAAAGCTCGCGGCCTTCGCCCTGACGGAAGCCTGCGCCGGCTCTAACGCCGGCGGCATCCATACCACCGCCAGGAAAGAGGGCGATTACTACATCCTGAACGGCACCAAGCAGTGGATCACCAACGGCAACGTGGCCGAGATGTACACCGTCATCGCCATGACCGACAAGGCCCGCGGCGCCCGCGGCGCCACGGCTTTCCTGGTCGACAAGGGCACGCCGGGCTTTTCTTTCGGCAAGAAGGAAAACAAGATGGGCATCCGCGCCTCCTCCACTTACGAGCTGGTCTTCGAAGACTGCAAGATCCCCGCTTCCTCCATCCTCGGCAAGGAAGGCCACGGCTTCCTGTCCGCCATGAAGACCTTCGACATGTCCCGCCCCGGCGTGGCCGCCCAGGCTCTTGGCATCGCCGCCGGCGCCCTTGAGGACGCCGTGGATTACGCCAGGACCAGGGAACAGTTCGGCAAGCCCGTCATCTCCAACCAGGGACTGCGCTTCTTATTGGCCGACATGGCCATGAAAGTCGAGACCGCCCGCGCCATGGTCTACGCCACGGCCCGCTCCATCGACTCCGGCGACCGCAACTGCTCCAAGGAATCCGCCATCGCCAAGTGCTACGCCTCCGACGTGGCCATGCAGGTGACCACCGACGCGGTGCAGGTCTTCGGCGGCTACGGCTACATGAAGGAATACCCCATGGAAAAACGCATGCGCGACGCCAAGATCACCCAGATCTACGAAGGCACCAACCAGATCCAGCGCGAAGTTATCGGCCAGTGCCTCATTAAAGAAGCGGCTTCCAAGAAATAAAAACAAACCCCACTGCCATGAACATCATCGTAACCATAAAGCAGGTCCCCGACGCGGCCAACGTCCGCATCAACCCTGAGACCAAGACGCTTGTGAGGGAAGGCGTGGAGTCCATGATGAATCCCCTGGACGCCTACGCTCTCGAAGAGGCTGTCAGACTGAAAGAAAAATTAGGCGGAAAAGTGACCGTCGTCTGCATGGGTCCCCCCATGGCGGAAGCGGTCTTAAGGGAAGCCATAAGCCTAGGCGCCGACGAGGCCGTCCTCCTCTCCGACAGGGCGGTGGCGGGCTCCGACACCCTGGCCACTTCCTACGCGCTTTCCCAGACCATCAAAAAGATCGGCGACTACGACCTCATTTTAGGCGGCAAGCAGGCCATCGACGGCGACACCGCCCAGGTGGGCCCCGGCATCGCCGTGAACCTTGACATCCCGCAGGTCACCTGCGTCAGGAAAGTGAGGGAATGCGCCGACGGCAAGATGGTGGTGGAGCGCATGACGGAAGAAGGCTACGACGTGGTGGAAGTCACTCTTCCCGCGGTCGTGACCGTCGTGAAAGAAATAAACGAGCCCAGGATCGCCAGCCTGAAGGGCAAGATGGCGGCCAAGAGGGCCCAGATTAAAGTGATGACCGCCGCCGACATCGAGGCCGACCTTACCAGGCTCGGCTTGAAAGGCTCTCCCACCAACGTGGTGGAGATCTTCTCCCCGGACGCCCGACAGGGCGGGGTGAAGATCGAAGGCGCGCCTGAAGAGCAGGCGAAATCCCTCGTCACGGCTTTGAAAGAAGCCCAGCTTTTGTAAGGAGTCATCATGCCGATAAAGATCAATAAAGAAACATGCGTAGGCTGCGGAGCCTGCGTCTCCCAGTGTCCCTTCGGCGCCTTGAGTCTGGTTGACAACTGCGCCTTTGTGGAAGAGACCAAATGCAAATTCTGCGGCAAGTGCGCCACGGTCTGCCCCTGCGAGGCCATCACTGTCGTCAAAGAGGAAATGGAAGCCAAGGATGACCTTGGCAGTTACAAGGACATCTGGGTCTTCGCGGAACAGAAGAAAGGCCAGGTCGCGGGCGTCAGCTTCGAACTCTTGGCGAAAGCCAGGGAGCTGGCTTCCCAAAAGCCCAACACCGTTTGGGCGGTGGTCCTGCACGACGGCAGCAACGCGGCGATCTGCGACGAGCTGATCAAAAAAGGCGCTGACAAAGTCCTTTCCGTCAGCGCTCCGGAACTGAAAGATTTCGACGACCTCACTTATTCCAACGTGCTTTACCGTCTGGCCAAAGAGCGCAAGCCGGAGATCATTCTCTGCGGCGCCACCACCATCGGCCGCGCGCTGATGCCCAGGGTGGCGGTCATGCTGAAGACCGGCCTTACGGCGGACTGCACGCAGCTGCACATCGATCCCGAAACGGGCCTGCTCATTCAGACCAGACCTGCTTTCGGAGGCAACATCATGGCCCGTATCCGCTGCCAGAACACCAGGCCGCAGATGGCCACCGTCAGGCACAAAGTCTTCGCGGAAATGGAGCCCGACGCTTCCCGCAGCGGCGAAGTCGAAGCGGTTCCCTTCAATAAGGAAGACCTTTCCCTGAGAAGCAAAGTCCTGGAAGTCGTGGAGAACATCGGCGAACAGGTGAAGCTGACCGACGCCAATATCATCGTTTCCGGCGGCCGCGGCATGAAAGGCCCGGAAAATTTCGCGCTGCTGAAAGAACTGGCGGAGGCCTTAGGAGGCGCTGTGGGCGCCAGCAGGGCGGCTGTGGACGCCGGCTGGATACCTTATGCCCACCAGGTGGGACAGACGGGCAAAACGGTCTGCCCGAAAGTCTATATCGCCTGCGGCATCTCCGGCCAGATCCAGCATCTCGTCGGCATGCAGTCTTCCGACGTGATCGTCGCCATCAACAAGGATCCGGAATGCCCCATGATGAAGATCGCCAACTACGCTATCTGCGGCGACCTCTTCGAGATCATTCCCCTTATCATAAAAGAACTGAAAAAGTAAGTGCCTGATAAAGTCGTCATACTGGGCGGCGGCGGACACGCCGCGGTCGTGGAATCCGCGCTGAGACAGATCGGCTGCGGCGCTGCGGCCGTTCTTGACGATTCGCTGGCTCCGGGAACGAAGATAATAGAGGCCTCCGTCGCCGGCAAGATCTCGCAATTGGGCGAATTCAAAGGCGAAGCGGAGGAAGTCCACGTCGCCATCGGCTCCAACGAGGCCAGGTTTACCCTGGCGGGATCCGCCAGGAAAGAGGGCTTCAAGCTGAAGACGATCGTTCACCCCACCGCTTTCGTCGATCCCTCGGCCAGGCTAGGAGAGGGCGTTTTCGTGGCGGCGGGCGCTTTCGTAGGCCCCAGGGCCGAAATAGGCGACGGCGTCATAGTAAACACCCACGCCAGCGTTGACCACGACTGCAAAATAGGGGAGTTCTCCCACATCTGTCCGGGAACGATCCTGGCCGGAGCGGTGGAAGTCGGCCCGCTGACCACCGTGGGCGCCGGCAGCGTGGTGAAACCGCTCGTAAAGATCGGCGCCAACGATCTCATAGGCTCCGGCTCAGTGGTCGTCAAAAATATCGGCGACAACACGGTCTCCTTCGGGACTCCCGCCGAGGCGCAGAAGATCAATCCGAAGCCAAGGAGCAAAGAGGCGAAGCAGTTGGCGAAGGGCATGAGCGATTTCGCCAAGAAAACGCTGCTTTCCGCCGCGGTCGTTTTCATAGCGGGCCTTGCGCTGGCGCTTCTGGCCATTAATTTCTGCGACCGCGACCTGGCTATGCTTCTGCACGAACTGCCGGGCGACAGGCTGGAGGACGCCGGCATGATCGGCCAGATCTCCCTTCTTTGCAAAAAGCCCTACGTCACGATGGTCGTCGCGGTCTTCTTTATCTTCTTCACTTTCGTAAAACCTCTGAAGGAGTGGTTCGAGAAACTGGGCTTCTTCCTTATCAGCATGGGCGTCTGCGGGATCGTTTCCAGCCTGACGAAGGAGCTTTTCCGCCGCGCCAGGCCGGGGCAGCTCTTCAAGGAGGCGGCCCATTACGGCTTCTTCTTCTTCGACCAGACCAAGAACGCTTACAAGAGCTTCCCTTCGGGACACTCCATGGAGATCGCGACCATGGCGGCGGTCTTCTGGTTCATCTTCCCGAAGCTGAGGCCCGTCTGGGCGGTCGCGGTCCTTTGGATGATGAGCGACCGGCTGCTGATGGAAAAACACTTTTTGTCCGACACGATAATGGGGGCGACCTTGGGCATTGTCATCGTGCTTTTAGTGAGAGCCTTCCTGGCTCCGCCCGTTATCAGGCTCGTTGAAAAGATTCCCGGAGTCCTCTGGAAAAAAAGGTCCTGAGGAACCGAAAAAGAGAAGGCAAAAAGAGCGCCCTACGGGCGCTCTTTTTTTATGTTTATTTCAAAACCAAAAAAGGGTATAATGAAAAGATATAGAAGAATAACTACATATTTCGGAGCAAGACATGTTTCTTTTCGACTTAGGCAAAGTGGTCCTCAATTACGATCAGGAGGCGACCATGAAAAAACTGGCCTCGGCCCTGAACCCGCTGACGGCTCTTCTGATCTTCGCCAAGAAGGACGAGTTCATGGCGGAGTTCAAGAGGGATACCGAACTGTTGGAGAGCGGGCGCATGACCATGACGCAGTTTTTCCTGCGCCTGCAGGCCAAGACAGGCCTGAAGCTGGAGGAGCAGCAGTTCATGGAGATCTGGCAGTCCGGCTACGAATACTATCCCGACGCGCTTGCCAAGATCGCCGAGCTTGCGAATAAGGAGAAGTGCGCCGTGGCGGCAAACCTTTCCGAAGCCCAGGAGGAGATCCTGAGAAAAAGGGAAGACTTCGCGCCCTTCACCCAGTGGGCCTGCTCCTGGAAGCTCGGCATCCTGAGAAACAGCAAGGAATTCTTCCTGAAGGCCGCGGAGCTTCTGAACGTTCCGCCCGCGGACTGCACCTACATAGACGACCGCGAGGAAAACCTGGCCTTCGCCGGGGAAGCCGGCATGAAAACTCTTTTATACACGGCGCCAGCCGATCTGGACAAGCTCCTCTGAGATGAAAAACAAAGGCTTTACGATCTTGGAACTGCTTCTGACGATGTCGATCATGGTCATGGTCATGACTATGATCCAGTCGGCTCTGGCCATTTCCAGTAAAGTCTGCACCGGCGGACGCGACAGAGCCCAGCTCTTCCACGGCGCCAGGCTCGCCATGGACGAGATGCTGACGGCCTTCGGAAACATGGAGTACGCTTCCACCGGCAAATACGAGTTCGCAACCGTCGTTTCCGACCTGGACGGCTATCCCTCGGACAGCGTCGATCTGGTCACGCTGGTCCCGCCCATGCAGCTGGACGACCGCTGGCTGGCCGGCGAGGTCAGGGTGCTCTATGAGATAGCGCGCGGCGAAGACGGAGTGAGCGTTCTGCAAAAATGTCTGTCCGTTCCCAACGACGACGGCGCGGGGGAGGAGGACGTTTCCGTCGTTCCTCTCGTGGAGGGCGTCGTGGGCATGGAGATCTCCTACTACGACGAGGACGGCAACCTCACCCGGGGCTGGGAGACTTCCATCAAGGAGCAGGAGAATTCCAAACCCTACGAAGTCGTCATAACGCTTTTCCTTGACCTGGGCAAAAGGATCCAGCCTCTCACCAGCGCCGCCATGCTGCCCACCATGAAGGTCAAGAACGGCAAAGGCAACGAGAATCCAGGCGGGAACAGCAACAACGGCGGCGACGCTGAGGAAGCGCCTGAATACGAGCCCGGCCAGGGCGGCGGCGGATTCCCCGGCGGCGGAGGCCGAGGCGGCCGAGGCGGCATGCCAGGCGGCGGCGGATTCCCCGGCGGCGGCAGAGGCGGATCCCAAGGCGGACAGCCGCCTGAACCGCGCTGAAAAAAAGAACATAAATTTTTGAATTCAACAACACGGAAAAAAACAAGATGAGCGAAGAAGGCTTCAACCTCGCCACGGCGAAGATCGACCAGCAGCTTTTTTACAGGCTTCCCTACGCTTTTTTGGAAAAGCACCAGCTCATTCCGATCTGCGAGCCCAGGCCCGGCGTCATCCAGGTCGCCATGGCTGACCCTGACGACATCGAGACTCTGGACGAACTGAAACGCGTCATCACCAGCGAACTGGAGATCGTGAAGGCCACCCCGGAGGAGATCTCCGAGGCCATCGAGCGCTGCAACAGCGGCAACGCCCAGTCGGTGGAGAAAGTCATCCAGGATCTTACCGAGGACGACCTCGAGATCATCGGCAACATCAGGGAAGACCAGGACGGCGTGGACGTGGCCAACGAGGCGCCCATCATCAAGCTCGTGAACCTCATCATCTGGAACGCCCTGCAGATGAGGGCCTCCGATATCCACATCGAGCCTTTCGAGAACCAGCTGCTTGTCCGCTACAGAGTGGACGGCGTCCTGCACGAGATGAGCTCTCCTCCGCCGAACCTGCACGCGGCCATTCTCTCCCGTATCAAGATCATGTCCGACCTGGACATCTCCGAGCGCAGGACCACCCAGGACGGCCGCATCCAGATGAAGCTTGGCACGAAGGAAATAGACATCCGTGTCTCCATCATGCCCACGGTCTGGGGCGAGAACGTGGTCATGCGTCTTCTGGACAAGAGCGGGCTGATGCTCGACCTCAAGGATCTGGGCTTCGACGAGCATCACATGAAGCTTTACGATTCCATGCTGAGAGTTTCCCACGGCATCGTTCTGGTTACAGGCCCTACCGGCAGCGGCAAAACCACGACGCTCTACAGCTCGCTGAAAGTATTGAACAAGCCCGACGTCAAGATCATCACCATCGAAGACCCGGTGGAATACCAGATAAAGGGCATCAACCAGATCCACGTGAACGCCAAGGTTGGCCTTACCTTCGCCCAGGGCTTGCGTTCCATTCTGCGTCAGGACCCTGACATCGTGATGGTGGGCGAAATCCGCGATGTGGAGACAGCGGAGACCGCCGTGCAGGCGTCCCTGACCGGCCACCTTGTCTTCTCCACACTGCACACCAACGACGCGCCCTCGGCCATCACCCGTCTCATCGACATGGGCGTGGAGCCTTACCTCATCACCTCCTCCGTCATCGGCGTGCTGGCCCAGCGTCTCGTGAGAGTTTTGTGCCCCTACTGCCGGGAGGAAGTTGAGGAGGACGTCTCGGACGCCCTGGACAGGCTCTTCATTCCCGAGGACGTGGCTCCCAGGGGCAAATACAAGATCTACCGCGCCAAGGGCTGCGACAAATGCCGCGACACCGGCTTCAAAGGCCGCATCTCCCTTTTCGAGATCATGCAGATGTCGGAGGAGATCAAGGCTCTCACCCTGAAGCGGGCGGCTTCTTACGAAATCAAAAAACAGGCGATCAAGGAAGGCATGGTCACGCTTCAGCACTCCGGCTGGCAGAAAGTCCTGGCCGGCGTGACCACGCTGGAAGAAGTCCTGAGCGTCACTGAAGAAGTATAAAAATTCCAAAACATTCGGAGGTCATATGAACAACGAAAGCAAAAACAGAAAACGCCGCATGCTGGAACGCGGCTTCACGCTGGTGGAAATGATGGTCGTGGTGGCCGTCATCGGCATTCTCGGTTCCGTGGTGGGCGGCAAGCTGATGGGCAACACGGAAAAAGCCCGCAAGGCCAAAGCCATCATGGAGATCAAGGAATACGAGACCCAGGCTGAGCTTTACCAGCTTACTTACGGCAAGCCCATCGCGGCTCTCTCCGACCTTTATCCCGAATTCCTGAAGGACGCGCCCGGACCGGATCCCTGGGGCAACGAGTACATCGTGACCGTCGAGAGCGACGGCACGGTCCGCGTTACTTCCTCCGGCGTCACCACTGAAGAGACCGACGGCAAGGCCGGCGGCCAGACAGCCGACTGGGGCAAGTGATCTTTAATCCCTCCGCCCTAGGGCGGCGAAAATCAGAAAAGTCTCAAACCTCTTATGGCCCAGACTCAAAAGAAAAAAAGTTTTGCGAACATATTGTCCGGCGGCGACAAGACCGTCGCTCTGGATATCGGCTCGCGCTTCGTTAAGCTGGCGATATTGCATCGCCGCAAAAACAGCGTGGAGGCCCGCTATCTGGACCAGATGGCCATTCCCTTCGCCTCCTCCCGGGGCGACGTCACCCCGGAGGCTGTGAAGGAAACGGTCCGCCAGATCCTGCAGCGCAACAAGATCAAGGACATCGGCGTCCTGTCCGTTATGTCCAGGGATTTTGTCACCGTAAGCCATCTGGAGCTCCCCAGCACGGACAGGGAGCAGATCAAGCAGATGCTGGTCTTCGAGGCGGAGAGCCATCTGCCCTTCGCCATGGAGCGCGCCATCACCTCCTTCGACTTCAAGCCCATCGAGAACCAACCGGAACCCGGCGGCGAGGAGAAGAAGGAAGGGGATGACAAGGCTACGGCGCCGCATTCCTCCAAGGTCATATTCGCCGCGGTCAGGCAGGCGCTGATCCCGAAATTCCTTGAGCTTCACACCCAGAAGGGCCTGAAGCAGACGGCCATCCAGGTCTCTTCTTTCGCGATCTTCAACCTTTACGATTATTTGAGGAGAAGCGGAAAGATCGGCAAGGCGGAGGGCGACACCCTGATCGTGGAAATGGGAGCCCGCCGCACGGAATTCATTTTGGTCAACGCTGAAGACGAGCTTGTTTTCACCAGGAACGTGGACAAGGGCGGGGACGAGCTGACCTCCTACGTCGCCTCCAAGGAGGGGATAAGCTTCGAGGAAGCGGAACAGCGCAAGATCGAAAAATGGGAGGAGACGCCGCTCAGCGATCCCGCGGAGCTTCTCGCGGCCATGGAAGGACTGACGAACGAGGTGGACCGCACGCTGCGTTTCATAAAGAACCGCGGAATATCCAAGAACATCTCGCGAGTTTGCTTTTCCGGCGGCGGTTCCCAAAGAGCCGAGGTTTGCCGGATCCTCTCCGCGCCCTGCGGCGTGGAGGAGCCGCTTTATTTGAACGGCCTCGATCTCATCGAGACCAAGCGCAAAAACTTTTTCGGGCCGTCTTTTTCCGCGGCCCTGGGCGCGGCCCTGGCCCAGATAGGGGAATCGGCGGTCTATATCGACCTTCTGCCCGTGGACGTGGTCAAGCTGCAGCTTCTGGCCATGCGCCGCAAAATGCTCATCAAACTGGCGGTCGGCGTGGCGGCTGTGGCCTTGCTGGCCCTCCTCATACTGGGAGCGGCGGTGCTCATATCCAACGCCAAGGTCGACGCCAAGAACGCGGAGCTTAAATCGAAGCTTCAGGAGACGAAGAAGGTCGATCTTCTGGAGAAACGGAACGCCCAGCTGCAAAAAGCGGTCAACGACATCGAGGGCGTCATCTCCCGCAAGACTTCCTGGAACTCCGTTCTGTCCGGCATCTCCTCCTGCATGACCAGCAACGTCTGGGTCACCTCCATCGGAGTGGACAAGAACAACACCATGACGCTGGAAGGCTATTCCCGCAACTCGGATTATTTGATCTTCGAGGAGAACATGCAGCGCCAGCTGCGCTTCGAGAACGTCATAGTTCCCAGCGAGAAGACCATGGTGCAGTACGGCCTGCAGGTGCATTATTTCAAGCTGACCTGCGACATTCTGCCGGATTACAAATACAACGAGAAACTGAGGGCGCTGATCTCCCCGGGCGGAGAGGGCGAGGAAGCGTCCGGGGAAACTAAGACCGAGCCTCTGAAGGCGGCTCCTCCCGCCGGCGGCGAAGAGACGCTCAAAGCCGAACCGGAGCAAAAGAAGGAAGAGAAGCCCGAGGATATTATGACCATGCCGGAGCAGGGGACGCCCTTCAGGATGAGCAATCCCGCCTCCGCGCCGGTGGCGCCCAGATCCCGCGTGACGGAGCTTCCGGCGCGCTCCGGTTCCGAAGACGCCCAGGCCGCTCCCGCACCCGCCGCCCCCAGGCCGGCCCGCTCGGCCAGGCTGATGGACAAGAAGAAAGAAGCTGAGAACACCGCGGCGGTCGCCGCCGCCGAAGCGGAGGCGAAGAAGGAAGCGCAGGAAAACCTGGAGAAGCTCTCCTCCGAGGAGCCCGCCGCCCAGGAAGACAGATCCGTTTCCGAAGCGGACGCTTCCGAAGAGACGGCGAAGCAGGAATACATCGCCGGGCAGAACGAAGCCGGGGAGGAAGCCGGGGAGGAAGCCGAGACAAAGGCGGCCGACTCCGACAGCGGCTCCGCTTTTTCCGAGTGGAAGAAAGGGATCGGCGAAGCTGAGGAACTCGACGACGGAAGCGGCGGCGAAGAAGAAAATGACGACGGCGACGAAGCGGTCAAGGAGGACGACAAATGAGAGCGCTTACCAATCGAGAATGGATGACGGTCGGAATAGGCGGGGCCGTGGTGGTCGTTCTTTTGGTGTGGACTCAGCTGATCTCTCCGGGAACGGAGAAGCTGGAGTCGAATTCCAAACGCCTGAACGATCTGAACAAGAACATCGCCACCGCTGACAAGAAGATCAGCCAGGGCTCCAGCCTTGCCAAGGATTACAAAAACTTAACGGAGCGTTACAGCAACGCGCTGGAGACCATAACCGCCCAGAAGATGCCTGACAACCTTGCCAGGACTTTGCGCGAGGAGTTTTCCAAGCTGGACTCCCGCTACGGTTCCTCCATCACCAGCACGGCCGTAAAGCAGCCCCAGACAAACGACATGTACAGCGACTTCTCCTACAACTTAAAGGACGTGAAGTGCGACTGGAAAAGCCTGAACGCGGCCCTGGGCCTCATCGAGAGCGCCGGGCAGCTGGTGGGCTTCGACGCCATGAAGATAAAGAGCAACCTGAAGGATCCCGCGAATCCCCAGGCGGTGGTGGACATGTCGGTCAGGTCTTTCGTCTTCAACGACAGCGAAGACAAGGACCTTCCCGCCTGGACGCCTCCGGATTACGACACGCTGGCCGCGGAATTGAAGAGCGACATATTCGCGCTGCCCAAGGAAGTGGCTGAGGCGGCCACCCGCAGGAACGGGCCAAACAGATCCTACACTTCCGCCAGCGAAAACAAGGACGACCTGCCCTCCTGGACCAAGCACATACAGTTCAACGGCATCTCCAAGTTCGGCGACAAGAATTTCGCGCTCTTCTACAACAAGTCCACCCGTTCCACTTTCCCGGTGGCGGAGGGCGAGAAGATATCCGACACGGAGGCGACGGTCACTTACATCGACGGCCCCAACCAAAAGGTCACCTTCGAGGAGAACGGCGAGACCAAGACCCTGAAGCTCAGAAGCTACGGAGACATCAGCGAATTCCTCAACCGTCCTTTCTCCTTCCAGTACGACCTGCCCTCCTCTTCCTCCACCAACTCCGTCGCGGCGGCGGGGGAAGGCGATGACGAGGAACGTCCAAAGCCGGCCAAGGAGGAGATCATAGAGGAAAGCGGCCCGAAGGTCTCCCTGAACGACCAGGAGACCGAAGTGCCGGAGGAATACGAGAGATCCCTGGGCACGACTTCGCAGTGCATGATGAACAGCGGCATGTACGTCATAAAAGTTGACGCCATCATGCAGAAGCGCAACAAGAATCTGAAAGCCTCCTACGGAATGCTCATCACCAACACCCAGAAGCTGGGTCCCGGCGAACTGGCCGGCCTCCAGTCCAACGACGTCCTGATGGAGATAGGCGGCCTGAAAGTGGATTCCGTGGCGACTTACACCTACGCAATGAACAAAGCCTACAGTTCCGGCAAGACCATTCCCATGAAATATATGCGCGGGTCCGAGGTCTTCGAGGCGAACGTGAGCTTAAAATAACCAATAAACAACCAGAATTCAAAAAATAATCAAAAGCGACAATGAGCAAAGAAGAGAAAAACAAGTATCAGGATTCTTTGAACCTTCCCGCCGGCAATTTCCCCATGCGCGGAAACCTGCCTCAGCAGGAACCGAAAAGACTTGAGAAGTGGGAGAAGGAAGATCTTTACGGACAAATAAGGAAAGCCAGAAGCGGCGCCAAAAAGTACGTCCTGCACGACGGACCGCCGTATGCCAACGGCAAGATCCACAACGGGACCGCCATGAACAAGATCCTGAAGGACATCACCGTCCGCTATCTGACCATGCAGGGTTTCGACGCCCCCTTCGTGCCGGGCTGGGACTGCCACGGACTCCCCATCGAATACGCTCTTCTGAAAAAGCTCGGCAAGACCAAGGACGAAGTCGATCAGGTGGATTTCCGCCGCCAGGCCAGGGAATACGCCAAGAGCTACATTGGCATCCAGCGCGCTCAGTTCAAGCGCTTCGGCGTCCTTGGCGAATGGGCCGATCCCTACATCACCATGGACGCCCGCTATGAGGCGGACATCATCCGCTCCTTCGGCGAACTTTACGACAAGGGCTATATTTACAAAGGCTGCAAGCCCATCCACTGGTGCACCAACTGCGAGACCGCTTTGGCGGAATCGGAAATAGAGTACGCCGACGACACCTCCACCTCCATCTACGTGAAGTTCCCCCTGGCGGAAGGACAGAAGCTTCCCGCCGGGCTGCCTGAGGACGCGTCGATCGCCATCTGGACCACCACCCCCTGGACGCTGCCCAGCAACAGGGCCGTCTGCGTGAAATCCGACATCACCTACGGCGTGGTGGAGCTGGAGGGCAAGCCCCTGGTCGTGGCGGTTGAACTTGCCGCTCCGCTTTTCGCCAAGCTCGGAAAGCCTGCTCCTTCCGTCAGCGCCACTTTCCAGGGCGCGGAGCTGGAAGGATTGAAGGTCAGGCACCCCATCTTCGAAGACATGACCGTGCC
>JAFZID010000017.1 GCA_017554565.1 bacterium | reverse complement strand
GAGATCCCGCAGACGCGCCCCAACAGCGTGGAAGGTCACGGGCACATCAACATGAAGGAAAGCCTGGAGCCCACCGACGGCGAAATGAAGTTCAAGGAATACAGCGTGGGCAACGGTCAGGTCATAACCAACTTCTTCGATAAGCCCGAAAACACCGATTTGACGGTGGGCTTGGTCTGGAGCGACTATCCCGGGACCACCTCGGCCGCCAAAGCCCTGGTCAACGACATCGACCTTACCGTGATCGATCCCAACGGCGCAAGAAACACCTTAAATGACCATGTCAACAACGCCGAAGTTCTGCGCCTTCGCAGTTGTCCGGCCGGACGCTACACGGTCGTTTTAAAGGGCTACAACATTATGCAAGGCCCTCAGCCCTGCTCCCTCGTTGTCAACTACGGGCGCGGACAGAGAACGGGGAAAATAGACTTCGCAACCGAGCCGGCTTTCGCCTGGGGCAAGGATTACTGCGAAGTGACGCTCACCAACCTTAACCCGAATTGCTATATTACCTACAGGGCAGAGCTCGCGGAGGATCTGGAAAAATGCTTCTCTATTGAAGGCGCCACCGGCACTTTCCTAAAATCCGCCAAAGTGCGTCTGCGCTTCTCGGGCGGCGCCGGGCTCTCCGATTATCCCACCTGCGTCATAAGGATAAATTGCGGCGGCGCCGGCCTTGTTTCGCGCAGAATAGGCTTCCCCAACGGTAATGAAAAGAAAGGCTACGTCTTGTACCGCGCCGACTTTTCCGATTATCCTTATCCGAGTCCCGTCGGCTTCGACGCTTCCGTCACCGCCGCCAAAGATACGACGACCGCCCTCGACAACGAGCCGGTGGATTTTTACGACAGCGTCTTCGAGGAGAATTTCGAGTCTTACGCCACGGGCAGCATCCTCGGCCAGGGCGGCTGGTCCCGCAGCTACGGCATGTCCACCAACGGCACAGCTGTGATAGTCAGCGAGGGAGGGAACAAATATCTCTCCATCAGGCGATCGAACGGGCAGTTCGCCGTGGACGTGGCAGTTCCCGGCATCGAGGAGGGCTGGGGCGAAGGCCACACCAACCGCTTCTTTAAGATCTCCGGCCGCATCCGCCTGACGGGCCTCAGCCACAAGTCTCTTTCGCTTATTTCTCCCGATATCTGCAAGACTACTTTTGAGCGCCAGGGCGGAGGCTTCATTTTGAGGACAGGCTACGGCGACGCGACGCATCCGGCTTTCGCCAGCCAGGGCTATCCCTCGGACAACGTCTGGTATCCTCTGGAAATGCTCATAGAAGCCGATCCCGTCCGCCTTGGCGGCGGCGACCGCCACGTCTTGCGACACCTTAACTTCGGAGGAACGGAGGAGAACTGCGCGGGCGTTTACGCCGACAACATGAACGCCGATTGTTTCTCGGCTATCCGCTTCTTCCTGGAAGGCGTGGGCAACTTCGACATTGACGACCTGAAGGTGGAGCGCTGCGTCTCTGAAAATCCCCGCAAGCAGTTCCTCAAGGTCATCGGCGGGGGAGAGTCCTCCGGCTTATCGGAAGACGAGAAAGGCCTCTTCATCCATGTGGGAGTGCCCGCCAATCTGCACCGCAAATACGATCTGGTGGTTAGAGGAGAAATGGCCATGGCGCCCGGCACCTCGAAGGCTATCTTCACCCAGAACGCCTCTCAGCGCCAGTTCCAGAGCGAAATAAACAACATCAACGGTTCCGTATCTATTGACCTGACGGACTATCTGACGAATCCCGGCCTTGTCACTCAGACTTTCCCGGAAGACAATTTCTTCACCTACGGTTTCCGCGTCAACACAGCGCCCGTCAACAAAGTTTTGAAGACGGTCTTCGCCGGCACGAACAGGTATATCATAAACGACCAGATCACCTACGAGGGCGCCTCGCGATCCTCGGCGGTGAGCGACGTCAGGATCTATCTGCCCAACCCGGGCGGCGCTTTGAAGCTCTCTAATCTGGAAGTTAAACTCTCCTCTCTGGAAACGCCCAAACTGGGCGTGGCCTGCGTGCCTTTCTCCATCGGCGACGAAGAAGTGGAGTGGGTCCTGACCAATTCGCTTCCCGATGAAGTCATCAGCTATACCGCCAGGATAACCAAGAATCCCGAGTGGTTCGAAGTGACGCCTTCTTCCGGCACCCTGAGCGATTCCGCAGTACTTAGCATCAGGGCTCTCAAAACTTCCACCACGCCGCAGTACGTTCCGGGAGAAATAGAGATCGACGGCGGCGATTCCGGACTTTTCAACCTCCGCTTCGGGCTTCCCTGCGGCAGCGTTGATTCCGGCTACGTTCTTTACGAAGGAGATTTCGACGATCTTTCCGGCAGCGACCTGAAGGTCCGGGACGTCAACTGGAGCGGCGAGGAATCGCTTTCGACTACCGTGAAAACCGAGGATGGTTCGGGATACCTGCATCTGAGAAGGGAGGCCAACAGCTCTCTTCCTGAGGGCTCCCAGGGCGCCCTGTGCTACATCGGCATGCCTTCCGGACTTGGCTTTGATCTTGATCTCCTTGTGGAGACGAAGCTCAGGTTCCCCTCAGCTTTCATAGGCAATTTCTTCTTCACCCAGAACGAGGACCAAAGGATCTTCCAGAGCGCTTTCGCCTCCAACGGCTCGGGCGCCAACAAGACCGTGCGCCTTACGCTGACCGACTACGCCCGTAACACCGGACTTTTCTCACAAAGGGCGCCCATCGGCTACTGGCTGAACTACGACTACACCCTGAACGTTCAGCCGGAGGTCAAGATACTGCGCGAAATATATTTCTTCGAGACCGAGAAGACTCCGGAGCAGAAAATAACGGGCGCTTACGTTCAGCCCACCGACTCTGTGGACTATCTGCGCTTCAATCTGTCCGGACTCGGCAGCGAAGCGGACGTGAAGGAATTGAGGGTGTCCTTGGAAGCGCCTATTCCCGAGCCGCTCTTCGGAATGTTTGCTCTGCTGGCGGCGGCCCTGATCCTAAGGAAGCGCCGCTGACCGTAAAGAAGAAGGACGCCAAATGATTTGGCGTCCTTCTTTTTTTGATCAGCTCACTTCTTTTTTTCGGTCATGCTCTTTTATAGAGCGCGCAGAGAAAAGCGGCCAGCGAAAGAATGATTATTCCCGGTTCGGGGACCACGGTGAAATACGCTTCCGAGGTCTTGGATTCGAAGGTGGTGTTGCCGTTGAAGATCCTGTATTTCAGGCAATAGGTGGCCCTGTAGGGCAAATTAGAGATGCTGGTGTAGTCCCAGACGTATTTGCCGGTTTCTTCGCCGGAGGTGGTCAGGAGCCCATAGGAAACGCTGGCGTCGTCTATCTGCACCGCGGTAACGGAAATGCGCCTGTCGTAGTATCCCTTCGCCCAGTCGGTGCTGTAGGGAATAGGATAGGTGGGGGTGAGAAGCCTGGTCTGGGAGGTGGTGTCCACATCAAGCTTAGTCCAGAGCGTCTCCCTAGGCGGCGTGATGCCTTCGATGGGATAGGGGGACTCGCTACGCCCGTAATTTATGACGAGCGAGCAGGGCTGCGGCCCGTTCATGATGTTGGAGCCTTTTATTATGACGGTGTAGCGGCCCATGGGGGAATCGTCCAGGCGGATAACTTCCGCGTTGTTTACGCTGTCGTTGAGCGTGTGCCTCGCGCCGCCGGGGGCGATGAGGGTAAGATCCAGATCGTTGACCAAGGCTTTGGCAGCCGAGACGGTGCCGGGATAATCGCTCCAGACCAAGCCTACCGCTAGGGGCGCGTCGCTCAATTTTTCAAAAATATTGGTGACCGCGATCCCTGTGACGCTCAGAACGTATTCCTCGAACAGCATGTCGCCGTCTACTGGTTCCAAGCTCTGCTGAACGTTTATATGCCCGTGTCCTTCCATGCGGTTGGGACGCGCAGGCGGTATCTCCTCTATGCTGCCGTACTGCCCGGGATAGAGGGTGCGGGCGCCGCAGAGCATGATCGCCTTGACCAGGGAGGCGCTGGGGGAAGAGACGCCGCGGTTCTTGACGAGATAGTCCCTTATTACGGCGGCGCAGCCCGCGGCAATTGGCGAAGACATGCTGCAGCCCGTCTTGGAGACATAATACTCGCTTCGGACGCTGGTCAGTTCCCGGCTGGCGTTGCAGGAGTAGATGCAGGAGCCGGGGGCCACGATGTCGGGCTTGACGCGGCCGTCGGAGCAGGGCCCGCGGCCGGAAAGCGAGTATAAGCCCTGGTATTTTCCGTTGTCCGGGCTGGCGTCCGGGGACTCCGTCGGGCGGTAGCTTTCCGAAGCGCCCACCACGATGGCGTTCTTGGTGCAGGCGCCTTTGGATAGGGTGCATTCCTCCGGAGAAGCGGCTTGCCAGTTGCCGGAGGCGAAGCATATGGAGTAGTCCGGGTGATTCCAGATCAAGGAATCGTAGGTGCGGCTGATATTGTTGTAAGCGCCCTTGTCAGACTTGCTGCCCCAGCTGTTGTTCATGACTCTGGCGCCTTCTTCGTAGGTAATCTCAAGGTCGGCGTCCGTTCCGGCGTAAAGCCCGGCCGCGCCGCCGCCGGCCAGGACAAAAATGGAAGCCGCACTCGCCATGCCTTTGAACTGGCCGTCGCTGGCGGCTCCGTTGCCGCACATGGAGCCGGCCACGTGGGTGCCGTGCCCGCTGCTGTCATACCATTTGTCGTAGCCTCCGCGCTCGTTGGCTACGCCGCTGGTGGCGCGGCCGCTGACGCGCTTCCCTTTGAAGTCCGGATGGATGTTGTTGACGTCGCCGTTGTCAAGACCGGTGTCATGGAGGCAGACCGTCTGAGTGGAGCCGTCGTATCCGTCCATTATGAGATCTTCCAGATTGCAGCAGTAGTCGGACCTCGCCACGTCGTTCATGACAACGGGGTCAGAGTAGCTTTCGATGGAGGCGACTTCGCCCATTTTGGCGAGGTTTTCTATCTGCTTGCCAGACAGACGCGCCGTCAGGGCCGGGCAGATGTTCTCAGAGAGAACGTTGTATTTCACGCCCTCATCGTCCAGAACTTTCTTGACAGACGGCAGAAACTCCGATCTAGTCACAGCCACCAGTACGTAGCGCTTGTTGTGGAAGGTCGCCGGGCCGTAGATAATATTGTCGAGTTCGCAGACGGTCTTGTATTCCGGCAGGAATTCCCCCAGATAGATGAATGAAAAAATTCCCTTAAGTTCGGCAATCTGCTCCTCCGTTCCCTCCAGGATGTAAGCGTTGGGAGGGACAAAGCCGTAGAAAGACAGCCCCAGATCTGTCACGCTGCTTTGCTCTTCCTGAGTGAAGTTCCTTTCCGGCTGCGCCAGGTAGAGCCTGGTTCCGGCAGGGGAAGGCGCACAGACCGGCTCCTGCGCGGCGACGCTCATGACTTTGGCGCTGTTCGCGTCAATGGTCGTTTTGGCGAGTTCTATCTTGCCGGGATCGGCAAGCGCGGAAAGCGTTATCAGGAAGAGCAAAAGCAGCTTTTTCATAAACAGACTAAAAAATTATCAGGGAACCAGGAAGACGCGGCAGCCGAGAGCCGCAATGCTTGTCGTAGTTGGAATCTGGAAGCGATTGGCGGTACGCATGATTCTTGCCTGTCCGCCGAAGTTTCCGCTGCGTCCAATGCGCCAATATGTATCACCATTGTGATCGGCTTGGGCTTTTGTCGGTCCAACGGGATCCGAGGTATAAGACGAGTTGTTCGCTTTGAACCAGTCCAGGCAGAATTCAAGCGCATTGCCGTGCATGTCGTAGGTGCCGATGGAGCTGGCGCCCTTCGTGCCGACTTCGTGGATAGCTCCACCGGAGTTATCTGTGTACCAGGCAACGTCGCCGGCACCGTTATAGCTGGAATCGAATTGTACGCCGTTGTTCCAGGTGCTGCTACCCCAGAAGCCGGAGGTGGTGCGGTCGGAAGTGCCTTTATCGCGGCAGGCCATTTCCCACTGGGCGTCAGTCGGAAGATCAAAGAGCAGGCTGCCGCCGGTCTTGGTTCTCAGCTTTCCGAAGAAACTGGTGCTGTCCACGCGGTGATCGGTCTTGGTGGGCCAGGTGTCACCGTAGGAGGAACCGCGGAAACCGGCATAAGTAATTGAGCCTTTCGGAATGACGCTGGTTCCAGCTGTGTTGGAGTCGATCCTGTCAAATTGTCCTTCCGTCAGTTCGAAAACGCCGGCGTAGAAAGCCTTGCTTATGGTTACAGTGTGCTGGATTTCATTATTTGCGGTTCTGTTTGGTTCAGTAGAAGCGGAACCCATTACGAAGGATCCGGCTTCCACCCTGCGCAGCCAGAGCTCAGCGTATTTGGAGCTGGCGCCTGTCGCTACGCTGGGGCCGGTGGTGCTGGCGGTCATTTTATAAGTGGAGAGATTCAGCACGAGGTAGGTGGCGTCGTCAGTTACGTCCTCGGCGAAAACGCCGATCTCGTAATTCTTGGAATCGACATCCGTGCCCAGCTGCGCCGCGGCGTCCCAGGTCGTGCGCTTGGAACCGTCGCCCAAAATGATGCCGGTGGTTCCTTCGCCTTCCACATTGGTGAGTTCATAGACGTCGCCCTGGTCGTCTTTGTAGAAAAACTTCACGCTGAAGACCGGGGTGGTCTTGGAGGTTGTTTTGGTCAGGGTGTAGTCGATATCGACTTTGCCGTTCCAGGGCCAGCGCTGCTGGGAGGAAAGACCGGAGGCGGCGTTGTCCGCCAGGGCCATGGTCGCCAGCGTCGCGGTCAGAATGGATAAATATAAAGCTTTTTTCATATTAGTTCTTCCGTTTTTGATCTGGTTAAAATCTCTTAACAAGAGCGCAGAGGCCTAATGCCAGCGCGACTAGCATCATTCCGGGCTCGGGAAGGATCGTGACGCTCGCTTCCGAGGTCCCAGATTGGAACGTGGTGTTGCCGTTGAAGATCCTGTACTTCAGGGAGTAGGTGCCGGTGCGGGGCAGATCCTCAGGATCAATGGTGGTGTAATCCCAGACGTAGTTGCCGGTAGCTTCGCCGGAAGTGGAAACAAGCTGAAAAACCGCGCCGGGAGTGACGTCGGTCTGCTCTGCGGTGACGGTGATGCTCCTGTCGTACTTTCCCTGACACCATTCGGTGCTGTAGGGAATCGGATAGGTGGGAGTGAGAGCTCTGGTTTGGGAGGTGGTGTCCAGATCAAGATCCGACCAGGCGGTGCCTTCCGGCGCGGTGTCCGCCAGGAGAACGGTCGCTGCTATTGCGAGCGTTAAAAAGATAAGTTTTTTCATAGAACCTGTTGGTGAAAAGGTTAAGCGGCTCCTAAGAAACCGCCATTAAAAATAGCGTATATGTTTTTTGCTGATTGGCAGTGTCATCCAATTAAACCGCGCCGCTCCACACACACTTCAAAGCAAAGCAAACGCGCCCCAAATTTGGCTATATCATAGCATATCCCGCAAGTGGTTTCAAGCGTTTCAGCGGTAAAAACAGACCAAAAAAAGAGCTTCCCGCCGAAGCGGGAAGCTTTTCGAATCCTTGAAGTCCACTAAAGATCGCTGCCTCAACAGTTCTATTAAATATCAGTAGTTTTTTTCAAGGCAATCCTTGTCTAGCAAAAAGTTTTCGAGGCTTATTAGGAGATAGCCTTTGTCGGTCATGTGCGGGATCAAATTCCTGTTAACTATTATGATCTTCTTGAAAGAATCCTTTATCTGGTCGAACGCTCTGGTTTCCTGTTGAAGTTTCTGAGCGTCTGGGATGTCGTAAGCGGATTGGATGTAATAGCGGGAACTGCCTTTGTTGACTACAAAATCGATTTCCAATTGTTTTCTCTTGTTCTGGTCAACAGTTTCAAGGGAGCCTACGTCAACGGCGTAGCCTCTGTATCTCAGTTCGTTGAAGATAATATTTTCCATTATGTGGGTGTATTCGACTTGCCGGAAATTCAACCTGACGTTGCGCAGCCCTATGTCCTCGAAAAATATCTTATAGGGAGTGGAGATGTATTTTTTTCCTTTGACATCGAACCTTTCGGCTGAATTGATGATGAAAGCCTCCTTCAGATAGCCTAAATATTTGCTGATGGTGCTTTCAGCCATGTTAATATTTTTAACGGAGCTGAAAGTGTTGGCAAGTTTCCTTGGATTGGTCAAGGATGCGATCCCGGAGGCTAAAATATTCAACAATTCTCCCAGCTCGGTTTTGTTCCGAACTTTGTTGCGCTCTATGACGTCTTTCAAATAGGTTCTTTCCATCTGCTCTTTTAGATAATTGATTCTGCGTTCGTCAGAATCAGCAAGCGCGACCCTAGGCAATCCGCCGAAAACCATATATTTTTCCAGACCGTTATTCTTGTAGCTCTTTAATTGGGAAATTTCTGAATAGGAGAGAGGCAACACATGTATTTCATCGCCTCTTCCGCGGAATTCGGTTATAACATCGCTGGAAAGGAATTTGGAGTTGCTTCCGGTCACATATATTTCCAAATTCCCCTTCGCCAGATAGCCGTTCAATACAAATTCAAAAGAATCCATACGCTGGACTTCATCCAAAAGAAGGAAGTATCTGCCTCTTTTTGAGATCTTGCCTGATACGAACTTCATGAATTTTTTGTAATCCACGGGTCGTTTGGCTTTTTCAAGCTCGACAAGATCCTCGCCGATCGTGTTGAGGTCTTCGGCGGAGTCAAAAGCGAATTTGATAATGCGCTCTTTTTTAACGTCGTTATCAAGAAGGTATTCGTAAAAGATCTTGTTCAATAAATAGGATTTGCCGACTCTTCGCAAGCCGGTGACGACCTTGACGGAATCATTTCCTATTCCGCTTATCAGACGGTTTAAATAGACGTCGCGTTTGATCATATGCTTTTCCTCTATTTAATATTTTTGCAGTTTCTTACAAAAATATTAAATATATGTTAGCACATTTTCGCGCCGTTTTCAAGGACGAATACGGTTAAGCACGTTTGAATGTCAAACCAAAAAAGAGCCTCCCGCCGAAGCGGGAAGGCATTTCAGGCAGCCCTTTGGGCACCGCCATATAATTTCCTCTATTTAATATTTTTGCTGTTCCTTACAAAAATATTAAATAGAACTAAAGGTCATCTGCGGTTGATCTCTTTATCTTTCATATTTCTCACAGGTTTGAGATACATTCATATATACAAAAAGTTGGCTCCCATATATAAACGGTCGCGAAATCGAAAAAAGTGCGAAAGAACAATTCAATTAATCAAATATGATTTGTCTGCAAAACACTGACACGAACTTTCTGGTTTCTCCGACATATACTATTTAGTTATTTCAGTAAAATTTGTTTTGAAATGTAAAAACAGGAATTAAAACGGATGAAAGCCGACATATTGAGAACTAACCAATCATATAGGAGATTAGTATGATTAACCTTGTAAACGCTCTCACTAAATTACCCAGCGAAACCGAGTGGTTGGAATTTAAAGTAAATAATTATCAACCTGAAATGATAGGGCAAGCAATTAGTGCTTTAGCTAACAGCGCTGCTCTATGCGGTAAAAATTTTGCATATATTATGTGGGGAATTGACGATAAAACTCATGAGATAGTTGGAACAAACAAAGATTTTTCAAATCTTAAAATTGGCAATCAAGAAATTGGAAATTGGCTTAGGTGCTTATTGTCTCCACATGCAAATTTTGAATTTAAGATGGTTGAAATTAACGGAAAGAAAGTTGGGGTCTTAACTATTGATAAAGCTTGTGGGCATCCTGTAAAATTTAAAAGAGTAGAGTATATTCGTGTTGGCAGTTATACAAAAATGCTATGTGATCATCCCGCATTGCAGGCAAAGCTTTGGGAAGTAATACGTAGTTCGAATTTTGAAGAACAAACGGCGAAATGCAATTTGAACTTAAATGAAGTAATATCACTTTTAGACTATACGACATACTTTGATTTACGAGGCATTGCTCAACCTTCAACTTCAGATGGAATAGCATATTATTTGGATCAGGAGAATATTGTTAAAAAGCAAGATAATGGGTTGTTCTCTATAACCAATCTTGGAGCTATATTATTTGCAAAACAATTGGAAATTTTTCCTCGCATTGAAAGGAAGGCGATACGAGTAATTCAATATCAAGGCAGAAATAGATTGGACATGATTAGGGAGGAGTTAATTTCTAAAGGATATGCAAATGGTTTTGAAACGCTTATCCATTTAATTAGAGCAATTATTCCATCAAAAGAAGAGATTGTAGATGGAATTAGGAGAAAATGTTCGGCTTATCCAGATATCGCAATTCGTGAGCTTGTCGCCAATGCTTTGATTCATCAAGATTTTTCTATTTCAGGTACGGGACCTTTAATAGAATTATTTCAGGATAGAATTGAAATTACTAATCCCGGTATTCCTTTAATTAAAATAGACAGAATTATTGATAATCCACCTAAATCCAGAAACGAGAAGTTAGCATCTTTGATGCGAAAGTTGAGAATTTGTGAAGAATTAGGAACAGGATGGGATAAAATTATTATCTACTGTGAATTATTTCAACTGCCAGCACCAAAAATTGAGTTATACGAGGAGAATACAAAAATAACGGTTTTTGCTGAAAGACGTTATTCTGATCTTTTAGAAGATGAAAAATTATGGTCCTGTTATTTACATGCATGTATTAAATATGTCCAGAATGAGTATCTTACTAATAAATCACTAAGAGATCGTTTCGGGCTTAAGCAGACTTCATCTGCATATATATCTAGATTAATAAAAAGAGCTATTAAAAAAGGATTGATAAAACAGCTCAAAGAAAACACCGCACCAAGACATATGAAGTATATTCCATACTGGGCTAGTTAATATTTTGATTAGCAAGTTACAGGCAAATTAAATGTTTAACATAACATCCGCATTAACAATACTTTAAAAAACCGGACTGCCTTTTAAGTAAGTTACAGGCAAGTTACAGGCAAGTTACAGGCAAGTTACAGGCAAGTTACAGGCAAGTTACAGGCAAGTTACAGGCAAGTTACAGG
>JAFZID010000016.1 GCA_017554565.1 bacterium | reverse complement strand
TGGATTCCGACACGTTGCGGGCCAACACGGCCGTGCCGTCCGGCAGGCGTTTTTTCGGCCGCAGGTTTTCGCTGAGCTCGTTGGGCAGGCAGCGCAGAAGATAAGCCAGCCTCGTGACCGCGTTGCTCTGGGCCCGCTTGCTGTAAACCGAGGCTTCGTAGAGCACGTTGCGCTCCGGGCTGTTGTAGGCGATGATCTCGCCGTTGCGGTCCAGTATCTCGCCCCTGGCGGCGTTGACCCAGACTTTCCTGGTGCTTTGGTTCGTGACGCGGCGGCGGTAATTTTCTCCCCTGTAGAGCTGGAGATAAGCCAGCCGCAAGGTAATGAGCACGAAGGCTACAAGCACAAGGCGGGCCAGGATCTCCAGACGGAAGAAGGAGAGCAGGCGGTTTCTGGGAAGCCTCACCATGCCCGGCCCTCCATCTCAGCTTTCTTGCCGGCGGCGTAGAAGAAAAGCGTGGTCATGAGCCCGGCGGTCAGTATGGAGGAAAGGAGAGGCGAAAAAGCCAGAGGCGAGGACAGTATGTCCGCGAAGGCCGCGGCGTAGATGAAGCCGCAGCCCTGCCAGATGAAGGAGAAGACCGCTCCCGCCGCGAAGACCATGCCGGAGCGGGCGCGCCAATCTTCGAAAAAGCTAACCCTGAAAAGCCACTGGGCCAAAACGAAACCCAAAAGCAAGACCAAAACGGGCTGGGGGAAAATAACGGAGACAAGGATCCCCATGAGAAGCGTCCAGATGAAAAGCAGCTGCGGCTTCTGGGTGATGGTCCAGAAAAGCAAAACGGGCGTCAGGAAATCGCAGAAGTTCCCGCCCAAAAGCTTGGCGGTAGCGATCTGCAGAAAAAGCGCAGCCAGCATCAAAAGGAAAGCGCTCATCACTTCTCCTCTTCAGGCTCCGGGGAAAGGGAGAGATTGGGAGGCGCGTGCTTGATGACGGTGACGGTCTCCATGGAGCGCATGTCCGCCGCCAACTGCACTTCCGCGCGCTGGTAAAAATTGCGTTCGTCCCTCTCGACGCGAATGACGGAGCCGATGTGGTAGCCCGCGGGGAAAACGCTGCCGGTGCCGGAAGTGTAAACTTCGTCGCCGATCCCGACCTTGGCGTCCAACGGCAGGAAGTTGATCCTGGCCAGACCTTCGCCGCGGCCCTCCAGGATGCCCGCGGCCTCGGAGGGACGCAAAAGCACGCCCACTTTGAAGGTGGGGTCGTTGATGAGAAGGACCTTGGAGTTCATATACCCGGCCTCCACGATCTTGCCGATCAACACTCCGCCCCTGATGACGGGCATGCTGGGCAGCAAGCCGTCCCGGCGTCCGCGGGATATGATGATGGTCTTGCTCCAGCTGAACTCGTCCCGGAAGACGACGGGCGCCGGCAGCAGCTCGAAGTCGTATTCCTTCTGAAGGTTCAGCATCTGCTCCAGCTCGTGGACTCTGGCCTGGAGGTCTCTCGTCTGGTCGTACTTGCGCTGCAGCGCCTCCAGCTGCAGCTTCAGGGCGTCGTTCTCCCTCAGCACCGCGCTGCGGAACTGGTAGAGGTTCCAGTAATAGCTCGCCCGCTGCCCGGGGTAGGAGACGATCCTCAAAAAGAGGCCGGAGGCGTCCAGGGTCAGATGCTTGGTAAAAGACCCCAGCCAGCCGGAAGCCGCGCAGACGATGAAGAGCGCCAGCGCGATGAATAGCAAAAGGATGTTTCTCAGTCTAAACATTCAAAATCCTCCTTTTTCCCAGAAGGAAAAGTAAGGTCAAAAATCCGATCACAGGCTCCGGCGCCTCCACCGTAAATTTCGCTTCGGCCCGCATGGGGAGATCTGTTTCCGTCCCGGCGTAGCAGCAGCGGAAGGTCAGAGAATTGGTCAAAACGATTGGATCCGCGTAAACTTTCGCCGTTTCGGACACCCAGGGGTCGCTGCCGTCGGTGGTGTAAACGATCTTCTTTTCGCCTGTGAGCATTAGCTCCGTGCCCGGATACACCGTTCCTCCGCAGAGGGAAAGGATGGGGGGGTCCCATTCCGGGAACCAGCCCGCGGCGCGGTACTGCTCAAGCGTGACTTCGTAGCGGTGCGGCAAAAACTTGTTTCTGATGTAAGTGATGTTGGGCTGCCAGTCGCGGTCTCTCCGCAGGGGCAAGCGGTCGCCGTAGGGCGCCCTGATGTCGCCCCAGCGCGCGGATTCGCAGACGATGGCGTTGGTGATGGAATCGGCCCTCCGCATGAAAAGCTCCTGCATCCTCTTTGTTTCTGCCGCCCCGCCGTTGAAGTAATGCTTGCAGACGCGGGAGGCGAAAACTTTTCTGTATTCAAAAGACTTCATCAGCCTCTGATGCAGATAGCGGGAGTTGAAATAGCTCAGTTTCGACCCCACGGAAGTGTCTTTGGTCAGGTCGGCGTCGTAATGATCCCTTAAGAGCGAGCATTCGCTGTCGTGGTTGATGAACTTGAAGCCTGTGGGGTCTTTGCGGTTGTAGAGGGCGAAGAAATTGTTGACGTGCTGGTCGTCCACGGCCACGGGGCTGTCCATGTTGCACACAAGGCTGTTCAATATGGCCATGTCCGCCACGTTGGTGGGGTCCAGAAGCCCGGACTTCAGCGTTTCCAAATAACTCGCGTCATCAAAGCCGTTGGTGGCCGCCTGCCAAAGTTTCTTGTAGGCGTCCATATTCCCATGGGTAACGCTCACCACCAGATCTTCCGGTTTCAAAACGTCGTAATCGTCCTCGCCGCCGCCGAAGTAGTGGGCCGCGTAATTCTGGTCGGGCCTTTCCTCGGTCTGGTAGAGGCCCCAGTAGTGGCCGTTCAGAAGCAGGTGGTAGTAGCGGCCCCTGGTGCCGGGCATGCCCAGGGAAAGGGCCAGGTCCCGGACGAACTCGTCCCGGCAGTAGGCGGACTGGTAGGCGTCGCCCTCGAAATGCCAGGAGAAAGTCTGGGTGGACCTGAGGTCGATCTTGTCAAACTCGCTTATTTCGCCTTCGCCGAAAAGCGGGAACTTCAGCTTCCCCGCTCCCCACTCCCTGCGGAAGAAGAGCCTAAAAGAATGCTTCGGATTGTTGGCGGCCCGGCTCGAGCTGCCCCTGATCCTTAGGCCGCAGCCGACGGAAAAGCCGGGGGATCCGTCGTGGTTAAGAAGCTCGATGTGCGCCTGGCGCTCCCAGAGTTTTCCGTCCTGCTTGGCGTTGACATAGATGCCGCTGGAGGCGTTGAAAAGATTGGCGGGGCTCGCGACGACGGAAAGGAAGGGCAGCTGCTTAAGACCGGGAAGCAAACAGTCCCTGTAATCCAGAGACTGGGTGATCCTAGTGTCCATTCCGTAATCCAGCCTCTGGTTGTTCACGGAATTGGTGGGCCACTGATCCCCGGGAGGAACGCCGTCGGGAGCATTGATGACGTCATTTAGGAAAACGAAGGTGCCGGTGAATTCCTCCGCGCCGCCGGCGTCGTCCTTGTAGGCGATCGCCCTGAGGACAGTGGTCTTGTCGACAGTGAAGTGCCCGCGGTAAACAGTCCCGCCTTTTTTGGGCGTCGTCCCGTCCAGAGTGTAAAATATCTTCGCGCCCTCCGCGGCGCAGCGCAGCCTAAGCTCGAAGGGCTCCTCGTAAAAACCCGGTTCGGGAATGGTCGTGACGCCGCCTATGATCTCGCTGAAGCCGTCGCGGTTCGGGTATCCCGGGGAGGCGGGCTTCATGTATTTCAAAACTTCGTTGGTGAAGGAGACAGCCTCGCCGCCCGTGATCATCGGGCTGATCAAAAATTCCTCGTCGGCGGTATTGGCGGTCGTCCCCACTATGGCCAGAACGTTGGTCCCGGCCTCCAGGAGAGCGCGGTGCTTGGTGATGTCGAAACTGCGCCAGGCGACCGCGTCCTTCTTCGCGCGGTCCCCCTGCGAAAAAGCGTTCGCTCCGGAACCGGACATCTTTTCCTCCCTGGCGATCATCACTCCGTTCAGATACGCCTCGAAGGAATCGGCGTAGCGCATCCTTAAGGTGAGGGAATAAAGTTTCGGCGTCTCCTTGAGAACGAAGGGATAGCGGACGAAGGCGGCGCGCCTCTTTTTGTACATCGCCTCCTTGATGTTCACCTTGTAGATCTTGGAGAAATCGTATTCGCTTCCCTTGCTGCATTCGAAGCCTACTCCCCCCGTTCCCTTGAGCCAGCCGGAGTCGCGGAAATCCGGAAGATACCAGACGGCGTCGATGGAGCTGTTGCCCGGAACGCAGACGCGGCAGGGGTTGTTTTCGGGCATCAGCGTGACTTCTTCCGTCTCCGCCTCGCCGCACCAGCCGTAAGAGGTGTCTTCCAGCTGCGGCGGGAAAGTCGGGGCGAAACTCGAGAGCACGACGCCCTCCTTGTCGCAAAGCCCGAGGTATTCCCCGTCCGCGGAAAGCTTGAAGCCGCAGTGCAGCTCGCTTCCGGGAACTCTCCAGGAATCAGAGGTCGCGAAGACGGTCAGATAACTTTTCGCGAAGAGATTGGTGGCGGGGAAACGCCATTTGAAAGGCTTCGCCGCGTCGTCGCTAAGCCCGAAGTCCTTCAAGTTCACCGTTTCGTCTCCGTCGTTGTACACTTCGATCCAATCGGAGTATTCGCCGAAAGAATCCTTCAGCCCCGACTTGTTGGAAGCCAGGAACTCGTTGATGCGCACGCCCTCCGCCGTTAACGCGAAGAGCAAAGCGCAAAATATTATGACGGAAAACGGCCTCAAGCTCTAACGGGAAAGTTTTCTGACGCCCCAAAGAGCGAGAAGCGGGATTAAGAGGAAAGCGGGTTCCGGCAGGTCTTCGCGACCCGGGGATCCGTAAGGCTCGCCGGAGAGGCGCCAGCCCAGCTTGCTGCTGTAATCGGAATAATCCAGATCGTATCTCGCGGCCACGATGGAGGGGCCGAAGCCGCGGGCGTCCTCGAACCAGAAGCCGCTGAAGTTGAAATTGTAGTTGGAGAGGAAGAAGCGCTCGCCGTCGTTAGAGATGCTGCCGTCAAAAGTCCCGGCGATGTACATGTTGTTGGTGTCGTAGCGCTCGGCGAAGGCCGCCGGGTTCTTGACCAAAAGCACGTAGCTTCTCGGCTCGATGGGCTTTGATCCCATGGCGAACACGAAATCCACGCCGCCCGTTATGGACTGCCCGTCCGGATAATAGACGTTGTCGGAGTTGTTGAAGAGCTCTATGAACTCATAATCCTTGTCCGTGTAGGCGGAGCCGGCGTCGGGAGGAGCGGGCATGTACATCAGCTCCGTTACAAGCAATGGGCTCTTCTCGGAGAGCGTGAAGTAGGCGGAAACGTCCATGGGCGTGTCGCTGTAAGCCGGGTCGTAGGTGCAGCGGATGAAGGTGGGCCTGTCGATGGTCAGAGGGCCGGTGTAGCGCTTGGCTGTGGAGGAAGTGTAGGGGTCGCTTCCGTCCGTAGTGTATTTGACGTACGTTTCGCCGGAGAGCGTCACCTTGGTGCCGGCCATAACTCTGCCGCCGTTGGGATAGATCCTGGGAGGCGCGATGGAGGGATACCAGCCGCGGTTCCTGTATTGGGTGATGTTCACTTCGTTCCTGGTGGGGAAGAAGGTGTTGGTGATCCAGTGGATCTCGGGCCACCAGTGGTCGTCCCTGTTGAGGGGCTGATAGCCGCGGCAGTCGGTCCTGACGTCGCCCCAGCGGGCGGATTCGCAGATGATGGCCTTGTCGATCTCGTGCACGCGGGAGAGCAAAAGTCTCGAGGCTTTGTCGGGGGTCAGCATGCCTTCGTTGAAGTAATGCTTGTTGACTCTCGACTGGAAGACGCGCTTGTAGGAATCCACCGCGCAGAGCCTCTGGTGCAGATAGCGGGGGTTGAAGGCGCCCGTTCCGTCGCGGCCTGTCGTGATGTTGCCGGTCTTGTCGGTCCTAAGATACATCTTCACCATGGCGTGCTCCGTGTCGTGGCAGAAATACTTGAAGCCGCCCTGCTTCACGCGGTCGTAGATGGCGAAGAAGTTGTTGGGGCCGCTGTCCGTCATGGTCAGAGGACCGTCGGTGTTGCCCATGAAGTTGTTGATTATGGTGTAGTCCGCCAGATTGGTGGGATCCAATACCACGGGATAGGTGGGGTTCCTGGTGCCGTCGGGATTGCGGCCCACCGCCTTAAGGTACGTCTCTTCCGTAAAGCCGTCGCGAGCCATCTGCCAGAGCGTCCGCCAGGCGTTGATGTTGCCGTTGTTGACCGTGGCGACGTAGCCGTCCGGCTTGATGACGTCGTAGTCGTCCTTGTCGCCGCCGAAGTACGTCTCGGCGAAATGTTCCTCGGCTCTTTCCTGGAACTGATAGAGGCCCCAGTAGTGGCCGTTCAGAAGCAGATGGAAGTATCTGCTCCTGGTGTACGGTTCGCCCATCTCTCTTTGCAGGTCGCGGGCGAAGACGTCGCGGCACATGATGTTTTCCCTGGCGTCGTTGCCGCCTTCGCAGCTCCAGGAATAGTTTTGCGCCGTTCTCAAGTCAACTTTGTCGAATTCCGGGGCGCCCTCGGAACCGAATAACGGATACTCCAGCTTGGAGTTGCCGTACTCGCGGCGGAAGAAGAGACGCCAGGAGTGCTTGGCGTTGCCGGAGCTTCTGCTGGCGCCGCCTCTGATCCTGAGGCCGCAGTTGACGCTGAAGCCCGGCGTGTCGTCGTGGGTCAGATAGTTGAGCTGGGCGAAGCGCTCCCAGTTGCGGCCGTCCTGCCAGGGGTTGACGTAGATGCCGGTAGATGAATTGAAGAGGTTGCCGGGCGAGACGACGATGGAGAGCATGGGGATCTGCTCGAAGGCGTCCCGCATCAAGCCTCCGTAGCGGGCGGACTGGGTTATCCTCGTGTCCATGCCGTAGTCGAACTTCTGGTTGTTGATGGAGCCTGAGGGCCACTGGCTGCCGGGCCGGGTGCCGCTCTGCTGGGCGATGACGTCGTCTAAGAAGACGTAAGTCCTGGCCGCCGGCTTAGGCTTGTAGGCGCCCTCTTTGAAAACGCCCACCCTCAAAACCGTGGTCTCGTCGATGCGAATGGGAGCGGTGTAGGTCCTGCCGTTCGTCTTCGTGGGCTCCGTGGCGTCCAGGGTGTAGCGGATGGTCACGCCCTCGTCGGGGGAAGTGATCGTCAGATTGAAGGCATCCTCATAAAAACCGGAGTCATGGCTGAAGACGGGCGGCTGCAAAAATTCCTCGTAAGCTTCGCCGTTGACGCGGCCGGGAGTCGGATCTGTGAAATAGCCCCTTTCTTTGAATTCGATGCTGTCTATTCCCTTGCCTCTCAGTTCGGCGTCCATCAAAAAGTCGGAGCTGGTGGTGGTGTCGTTGAGGCCGTGGATGCACAAAACGTTCTTGCCCTTCCTGAGAAGGTTGACGTAATCGGTGATGTCCACGTCCTCGAAGTTCAGAATGTTGTATTCGTTGTGGTAGGTGGGCGAGCAGGATTCCCAGCTGACGGTGGGGGGAGCGTTCACCCTGGCGACTTCCACGCCGTTAAGGTACGCCACGAAGCCGTCGTCGTAGAGCATCCTCAAAACAAGCTTCTGGAAATTCGGCGTGTCGGCGATATTGAAGGGCATGCGGATGTAGCAGGTGCCGTTCTTGCCGTACATGTCGTCCGCCACGTCGATGCCGACGTAAGGAGTAACGTCGGTGGAGCCGCCGGGGCTCTTTTCGAAGCCGACGCCGGAATTGCCGCTCCTCCAGGAGGAGTCGTCGAAGGTCGATCTGTACCAGGAGGTCTCGAGGCTGTCGTTGGTGGGGACGAGCGCGCGGCAATATGAATTGGTGGCGCGCAGGATCACTTCCTCGGTGGCGACGACGCAGCCGTCGCCGTAGGAGACGTCCTCGTACTGCACGGGGAAAGTCGGCTTGTATTCGCTGACGGCCTGGCCTTCCTTGTTGAAGATGCCGAGGTATTCGCCGCTGGCGGAGAGCTTGAAGCCGGTGTGCATTTCAGAGCCAGGAGTGGAGATCTCCCTGTCGGAGCACCAGACGAGCATGTAAGTTCCGGCCACGAAGTTGGTGGCGGGGAATTCCCATTTCCTGGGCTTGTTCTCGTTGTCCGTGAGGCTCCAGCCGTCAAGGGAGACCGTCTCGCCGTCGTTGTAGAGTTCGACCCAGTCGGAGCTCTCGCCGAAGG
>JAFZID010000015.1 GCA_017554565.1 bacterium | reverse complement strand
GGCTGCAAGTTCGAACTGGTGCCCGGCATAACCTCCGCTTCGGCGGCGGCCATCTATGCCGGCATTCCCCTTACTTACAGGGGATACGCCTCGACCTTGGCTTTCGCCATCGGCCACTCTAACCTGAACAGGCGCTACACCGACGTGGACTGGCCCAGGGTGGCCCTTGGCATGCAGACGCTGGTCTTCTTCATCAACGAAGAGTCCCTTGCCATGGTAATAGAAAAGCTTCTGGAGCATGGGCGCGATCCCAGGACGCCGGCGGCCATCGTCAGCGCCGGCACCCGCAAGAACCAGAGCACCATCGCCAGCACTTTAAGAGAGTTGCGGGCTATGACTGAGCAGGACAAGCAGGCGAGAGAGATCCCCATGCCGGCGGTCTTGATCGTGGGCGACGTGGTGGGTTTGAGATCTGAATTGAAGTGGTTTGAATAGGATGACGGAAGGAAGCGACAGCCAGAGGAAAATGACCAGAGCGGCGGGCGTGAACAGTTTCTTCACGACGCTTAGCCGCATTTTCGGCCTTTTCAGGGATATGCTGATGGCGAATTATTTCGGCACCGGCTTCTGCTGCTCCGCTTTCGTAACGGCCTTCACTTTGCCTAACCTTTTGAGGAGGCTTTTCGGCGAGGGCGCCCTTGCTTCCGTTTTCGTTCCGCAGTTCGCCCAGGTCATGCAGGAAAAGGGCAGGGAGGAGGCTTACAAGTGCGCCTCCCTGACGCTCTCCTGGCTTGCCGTTATTTTGACTTCCATAACTATAGCGGTGGCGGCCGTGGCCCTTGCCGCCGTGCCTTTCCTTGATTTTTCGCCGAAGTGGCGTTTGACGGCTCTCTTGATCGCCGTCATGATGCCGTACTGCATCTTCATTTGCCTGACGGCTCTTTGCGGCGCGATGCTGAATACCTTGGGACATTTCAGCATGCCGGCTCTGGCGCCGGTGTTTCTTAATATTTGCATAATCACGACGGTATGGATCGGCGCTTTCTTCTGCAAGACCGGCTCCCAGGCGCATATCTTCTACGCCGCCTTTGGCGTTCTCTTAGGCGGCCTGGCGCAATTGGCCCTGCAGATCCCGGAACTCTGGAAGAGGGGATATCGCTTCAAGTTTTCCATTCCCCTTGACCATCCTTTTGTCAAAAAGATCGTGACCGTCATGATGCCGGCCGTGCTTGGCACAGGCGTGGCGCAGATCAACATCATGGTGGACCGCTATCTCGCCAACTCTGTCAACGAGCGCGGCGCGGCGGTTCTCTACAACGCCGACAGACTGGTGGAGTTCCCACTGGGCATCTTCGGCGTGGCGCTGGCTGTGGCGGCGCTGCCGGTCTTAAGCTTCGCGCACGCCCAGGGCGACAAGGATCGCTTCAAGGACGCCTTAGGCTTTTCCTTGAGGCACTCAAGTTTCGTCATGATCCCCGCCATGTGCGGTCTCATGATCCTGGGCGAACCGATCATCCGTCTGCTTCTGGAGCACGGCGAATTCACGGCGGAGAGCACCTCCTATACCGCCAGGGCTTTGTTTTACTATACCCTGGGCCTGCCGGGCTTCGCGATAGTCAAGATCCTGGTGCCGGCTTTCTACGCCGCCAAGGACACCAAGACGCCGGTCATCATCGGCCTGGCCATGATGGTCCTGAATCTTACGCTGAACCTTATTTTGATGCACTTCATGGAGGAAAGAGGCCTGGCGCTGGCGACGGCCATCAGCACGTACATCAACATCACGCTTCTTTTGTTCTTCCTGAGAAAGAAGTGCGGGCCTTTGGGCCTCACCAACGTTACGCTTTCCTTCGTCAAGACGATCTTCAGCAGTCTTCTGATGTCGCTGGCTATAATCGCCGCTTTGAAACTTCTGAGCGACCATTTGCCGGAGCAGGGGACGTTCCTGGCCAAATTCCTCCTGGTCGTCATTCCCATTATGACCGGCCTCCTTGTTTACGCCCTTTCCGCCCTCATATTGAAGCAGGACGAATGGAAGGAGCTTTTCAAGGCCTATTTTAATCCTAAGAGAAAAATAAAGAATAAATAACTTCCATATTCAGGAGCCAACATGCGATATCTTAAACTTGCGATCCTGCTTCTGGCATCAGCGGCAGCCTACGCTTCTTGGGAAACCGAGAGCCCGATCTTCAATTATGACAAGCCTACCAACGAGGACGTTCTAAAGACTCCCTGCGACCTGAGCATCTATCCCGACGCGGACACGGTCATCATGTTCCTGCATGAAGGCGCCCAGTATCTGACCAACGGCTCTTACGTCGCCGTTTCCGAGGAGATCTCCAAGGTCCTGACCGAGCCGGGCAAAAGAGACTCCCTGGTCTATTCCATCAGCTACAACGCGGCCTACGGGACCTCTTACTTCACCAGAGTGTCCATCCTGAAGCCCAACGGCACGGAGATAGAAATCGACGTGAACACCTCCGAGACCATGATCGACACCAGCCAGATGAGCTCCAACATCTACGACCCGGCCTCCAAGATAGTGAAGATCAACCTGCCCGGATTGGAAGTGGGGGACATCTACCGCGTGGAGAGCATCGAGATCGGCAGGAAGGCCAGGATGCGCGACACCTGGTCCGGCGGCTTCGTGGGTGAATTCATGGCGCCTCTTATGAGGGAGACCGTGGAAGTTTACGCTCCCAAGGAAAAGCCCCTCAGCTACATCACCAAGCGTTTCGAGATACCCGGCACCATAACGGAGAAAAAAGAGGAAGAGGGCGACCTCATCCACTACAGCTGGGAAGTCAAGGACGTTCCCCAGATCTTCCCGGAACCCAGCATGGCCCCCTTCTACGTAGCCTGCCAGCGCTACTATTTCGGCACCATCGCGAACTGGGAGGAGATCTCCAAATGGTACATCGACCTGTGCGAGCCCAGGATGGCCGTCACCACTCCGGAAATGGAAGAGAAAGTCAAGGAACTCATAGAAGGCAAGACCACCGTCAGGGACAAGGCCGAGGCCATTTTCCGCTGGGTCGCCAAGAAGGTCCGCTACAGCGGCCTCACCACCGAGACCGTGGCTCCCGGCTATGAGCCCCACGACGTCAAGATAACCTTCGAGAACCGCTACGGCGTCTGCCGCGACAAAGCCGCGCTGCTCTGCGCCATGCACCGCATGGCGGGCTTGGAAGCCTATCCCGTCCTCATCCTGGTCGGCCCCAAGAAGGATCAGGATTCCCCCAACCCCTGGTTCAACCACGCCATCAACGTCGTGGTGGACGAAAAGGGCGAGTATATCATCATGGACCCCACGCCCGAGACCGAAAAGAACTTCATTCCTCCCTACGAAGCGGACACCAGCTACCTTATCTGCAGGCCTGAGGGCGAAACTTTGATGACCATGCCCCAGGAGCCGGTTGAGGACAACATGGCCACGGAAGTTCTGAAGGGCAGATTCGACAAGGAGGGCAACCTTCTGGCGGAACTCAAGGCCACCTATTACGGCGTCAACGACACCAACGTCCGCGGCAGCTACCTGAGAGCCAAGGACGAGGACAAGAAGCGCATGGTGGAGAACCTTCTGGGCGCCATCTTCGGCGCTTCGGAACTCTTCGACTATGAGATCACCCCCAAGGATCTCCACGACATGAGCGAGCCCTTCAGCCTGAGCGCGCGCTTCAAGGCCACGGGCCTTCTGATGGACAACAACGGTTCCTACGTCATGGACAGCCTGTATTCCATGGCGGCTTACTCCACCGTCTGCCCCATAATTCTGTCCCGCATGAACACCAGCCTCGACAAGCGCCGCTTCCCTATGAAGCTCGTGCCTCCCTGCGGAGCGGACTGCTATTGCGAGCTGGACATGTCCGCCTTGGATCTGAAGGATTTCTCGCTGCCTGAGTATCCCGTCTTCGACACGCCGGAGATCTATTACAAGCAGACTCTGGCCATAACCAACGGCGTCTTCTACTCCCACCGCAGGCAGGAATTAAGGAAGAACGAGATCCCGGCGGAGAGCTACCAGACTCTGAAGGATTACAAAAAGGAGAGCCAGAATTTCGCTTATAAGCGCGTGTTCGCCAAAGGCGAGAACAATCCCTACAAAGACCAGCACGTGGTCATCATAAGCGACGACTACACCTACGAAGTCCTGGACGACTCCACCATAAAGACCACCAGCAAGGTCACGAAGAAGATCCTGGATTACGCCGGCAAGAAAGCCAACTCCGAACTGCACTTCTACTATTGCGACCAGAACTCCACGATCTCCCTTACCAACATGTACGTGGAGCTGGAGGACGGTACCGTGAGAAGAGTGGTGGATTCCGAGATAAACGTCATGGACTCCGACTGGAAAGCCTCCGCGCCCCGCTATCCCGACATCAAGCACGTGGTGGTGACGCTGCCCGGCACCGAGATCGGCAGCACGGTCCACTATGAAGTGGAGACCGTGACCAAGGATCTGCCTTTGATGTCCGGCATCATGTACCAGGAGCCCTCCGAACCCACGCTGTACCGCCGCTACGCCGTAATAGTTCCGGAAAGCAAGCGCGTCCACAGCCTCTCCAACAACATCATCTATTTCCTGAACACCAAGACCGACGTCAAGGGTTTCTCTATTTACAACTTCGACGGCGGCAGGGTCAAATACGAGGTGGAATTATTCAACCAGACCAACATCGTGAAGAAGGAAAGCAATCTGGTGCCCTTCGCTTTCCGCTCTCCCATGCTTTCCTTCACCTGCCTGGATAAGGACGAACAGCTGAGCGGCAACGTCTGGAAGGGCTACGCCGACAAGCTGAAAAAGGAAGTGGAAAGAGCCACCACCGACCAGAAGGCGGTGGAGGAGAAAGTGGCCGAGCTCATAAAAGACAAGGAAACTCTGCGCCAGAAAGTGATGGCCATCAGGGACTTCATCGAGATCAACGTCCGCGGCAACGGCCCCTCCTTCGAGAGCCTGCCTCTGAGCGCCATTTCCGACGCCGACACGGTTTTGAAGGACGGCTACGCCAACGATTTCGACACCGCCGTACTCTACATGGCCATGCTGAAGAGCCTGGGCGTCTCCCCGAACCTGCTTTTGGCGTCCGGACAGGACATATTGGAATACACCGCCAATCAGTTCTTCAACATTCCCTGCCGCGGCATCTTCAACGACGCTCTCGTCGAAATAAGCCTAAACGGCCAGACGATCTATCTGAACTGCGGCAGCCAGTACGACATGCTGGAGACCCAGGGCCCCGACCATCAGGCCGTCTTAGACCTGTCCACCGGGAATATCACCATCAGGGAGATCCCGAGGGAATTCGAATACAACCGCGACACGACCTTCGACATCACCGTCAACGACGATATGACCGCCCTTATCTCCAGGAAGTCCAACTATGGCGGCTCCGCTTACGGAGCCTTGGTCAGGGACGTCTGCGAGACCCTGCCGGAGCAGCTGCGCAGGGAAGAGCTTGCGGTCGCCGACGGCATCGCCAGGGGAGCGCAGATCATTGAAGGCTTCAAGCGCATGACCAACGGCTACCCCGGCTTCACCACCATCAAAGTCAAGGCGGACAATTACGTCCAGCGGGACGGCGAGACCATCTATCTGAAGCCTTTCTATCATTTCAGCCTGGGCATGAACAAGCCCAACAGGATCTACACTTATTACAGTTCCACCAGATCCGACAACAAGACTGTCATCAGGATAACCTTCCCCAAGGAATACACGGAAGCGGTCTTCATGCCCGAGGGCAATTATGACTTCTCGGATTCCATGGGCTACTTCGTCTGCCATACGGAGCACGAGGAAGGCAGCAGCACCTGGACCATAGAGTACACCTACTCCCTCAAGCCCGCTGTGCTGGATCAGGAACAGTATCACAAGCTCCATCTCATCGACAAGAGACTGGAGAGCGAGAGCTTCAATATCATAGCGGTCAAAAAACCGGATTCCACTAAAGAAGAACAACCCCAAGAGTAATATATGAAAAAGATCTTCCTAATTTCCTTCGTTTCCCTTTTTTCCGCGGCTCTTTTGGTCAATGCGGATACCGACCAGCAGGGCCTGACCATCGGCAACTTCAAGGATTACGAACGCATCACTTATCCCGTTCCCCTGATCAGGGGAACCTACACCTGCCCAAGGAAGGATTACAATAACTTCAACGATGTTCCGGAAGTTTTCGTTAAGAACGAGACCACCGGCCGCACCATTAAGGGCACCGGCCTTTCCAGGCGCTACAAAGTTTGGCCGGAACTCGTTTACGGCACCAACACCCTGACCGTCACGGTCAAAACGAAAGAGCGCACGGAATCCAACCAGATCCGCCTCATCTACGAACGCCCCGACACCGATTATCTCTGCTACGTTTACTACATGGTGGATAAGAACGGAGACCACATCTACATCTCCAACCTCGACAAGGAAAACGATCCGCAGTACGAAGACGGCGAGCTTTGGAAAAAGAAATTCGTGACCGGGCTTAAGCTCATGCAATCCTTCACCGGCGACAGCATGTACCGCCTGGGCTACCCGAGGAAATGCTTCGCTCTTAACTGCGACGAATCTGGCGACGTCATCGTCACTGTCGTGACGAGCCAGTACACCAAGGCGGAAGTCTGCGCCTGGAAGAGGGAGGACGGCTCCTTCGACGAAGGGAAACTCTACGCCCATTTCTGCGACATCCTTGGCCCCGACAGGAAGGGCGGCGAATTCCGCCGCGCCCTAGGCATCCCCAACATGGCCTCTTTCGTGGACGGCAAAGTCAGCGGCAACACCGCGCTGGGCGGCTACTACCTCGGCCAGTTCGGCGCCACCGGCCTCTACTCCTGGCCCGCCAGCCTCGATGAAGTCGTGCAGTGCTTTACCAACAACACGCCGATCACAACTTCCTTAAACGATTCCTGCTGGAGAGACGTCCAGTACGGACATGCCGCCACCACGCTTGGCGCCTATATGCACGAATGCGGCCACACTTTCGGCCTTCCTCACATCGAGGGTGACAAATACAACAGCGTTATGGCCCGCTCCTACGACATCATGAACCGCTGCTTCATCTCCTGGGAAACCCCCAGCCGCATGAACAAGGAAATAACCTTCTTCGACGAACGCGACGAGCCGGTCTGGAGCCGCATAGAGCTTCACATTCTCTCCGCCATGCCCTTCTTCAACGAGTACCGCGGTTCCGTTCCCAAGGAGGGCCCGACCATGATCCTTGACGCCGACGGCGACACGCTGCACATCCATGACTGCGACGGCCTGGCCGCCGTCACTTTCTGGGGCCTCAAGTACCGCGTTCTGGACACCCCCAACTGCCACCTCTACCCCTTGGACGGCAGCGTAAAAGACGCCACGCTTTCCCTCTCTCAGATGCGCGCCGCCATGCAGACTGAGGACAAGTTTGAAGTGAAGCTTTGGGACATTTACGGCAACCACTCCTGTCCGGTCATCGACAAGGAAGGCAAGCCGGCAAAGTTCTAGGATTATTCTAAAAGAGAAGACAAGCAAAAAGCGGGATCACATTGATCCCGCTTTTTTATTTGATTATATTTTATATATAAGATCTGGCGGCAGAGTATTGTTGGCAATAAACATCGTCGCGTAGATGGGGTAATAATAGACCGTAATTTTCATCATATTCCCAAAAAAGATGTAAGTTGAATTTTTGCAGTTATTTATATTTTCACAATGCTACTTTTTCTCGTCAAATACGGCCGAAACTGCCACTTTTTCCGGTCGAATACGGCCGAAACTGCCACTTTTTCCTGTTTATAAGCCAGTTTTTCGGACCATCTAAACTTATATTCATCTCGGTCGCCGGCCCTCTTGACTTTCAAAAGGGATGTGGTATAATGGTGGCAGTTAGTTTTGGCTAACTTAAATAAAAACGAAATAAACAAGGAGCAATATAAATGCCTATAACATTATTAAAGAAAGGCGAGAAGGGCCGCGTAAGGGAGATCCAGGGCAACGATGACGTCCGCCATCGTTTGCAGGAACTTGGTTTGGTGGAAGGCGTGGAAGTCGAAGTGATCTTCAGCCAGGGAGGGAAAATGATACTGGGATTCTACGGAACGCGTCTGGCGATCGACGACAAGGTCGCTTCCAGAATAATCGTGCACAAGTAAGAATGGAAATACACATGAGCATAAAGATAGCATTGGCCGGCAACCCCAACTGCGGCAAGACAACGCTTTTCAACGACCTGACCGGAGCCCATCAGTACGTGGGCAACTGGCCGGGCGTAACCGTTGAGAAAAAGGAAGGTTTTTACGAGGGCGACAAGGAATTCGTGATCCAGGATCTGCCCGGCATCTATTCGCTTTCTCCTTATTCTTTGGAAGAGCGCATCTCCAGGCAGTATCTGGTGAAGGAAAGCCCGGACGGCATACTGAATATCGTTGACGGCACCAATATAGAAAGAAACCTTTATCTGACCACCCAGCTGGCGGAATTGGGCGTTCCCATGGTGGTAGCCGTCAACATGATGGACCTGGTAGAGAAAAGAGGGGACAAATACGACCTGGAGAAACTGGGACGCCGCCTCGGCTGCAAGGTCATGGGCATCAGCGCCCAGAAAAACACAGGCTGCAAAGAGTGCGCTTTAGCCATGTTCAACTACGCCAAGGAAGGCAAGATGCGCGAAGCTCCGCACGTCTTCAGCGGTTCCGTCGAACACGCGCTGGCGCACATTGAGGAATCCATCCAGGGTATCGTTCCCAAGAACGCCATACGCTGGTATGCCATCAAGATCTTCGAAAGGGACAAAGAGATCATTTCGCAGCTTAACATCGATCCCGAAATAATAGGGCACGTCGAAGACCACATCGTAGATTGCGAAAAAGAACTGGACGACGATGCGGAGTCTATCATCACCTCTCAGCGCTATGAGTTCATTAAAAAACTGATAGACGAGTGCGTGACGTTCAATGTCAAAGCTCGCCAGAAAGAGAGCTTCAGCGACCGCATCGACAGGATCGTGACGCACCGCATATGGGCGCTGCCAGTCTTCGCTTTAGCTTTGACCGCCATGTACTGGGTGGCGGTGGCGGACAACGGCCCCGGCACGAAACTGACGGATTGGGCTAACGACGGATTGCTAGGCGACGGCTGGTTCCTTCCCTTCACGCAGCATGCTTATGAAACGAGGGAAGTCGGCGCTGAAATACCTTGGTACGAAGGCAAGACTTACGAAGAGGCCAGCGGAGAATTCGAGCCGCACGGCGCCAACGTCGAGAAGTGGCAGGCTGCTTATATAGAGGCTTATAATGAAAAGTACGGCGAAGACGCCTATGAGAAAGCTCTGAAAGAAAAAGGCGAAGAGGAATTCAGCGTTTTGGATGAATCACTGGCTGCGATTGTTTCTGCCGAGGCCTGGCTTGAAAATGAAGATACCGGCGAGATAAGGAAAGGAAACGTCAGCGAAACGGATGGACTGATCTCGGCGGAAGAAGACGAGGAAGCGGAAAGTGAGCTTAAGTGGGTCTGCGATTATTCTATGTACAAACGTTCTTCCGAAGTTGAGGAACCGGATCCCAGCAAAGGTTTCGGAGTTTTCATTCCCGGCGTAGCCGCCCTGGCAGGCTCTTTCTGCGAGATGGTAGGCCTAAAGGAGGGAACGCTTGCTTATGCACTCATCAATGACGGCGTGATAGGAGGCGTTTGCACAGTGCTCGGTTTCGTGCCCATCATCGCACTGGTCTTTTTGTTTCTGGCTTTCCTGGAAGACTGCGGATACATGGCCAGAGTCGCTTTCATTATGGACAGGCTCTTCAGGAAGTTCGGACTTTCCGGCAAATCCTTTATTCCGATGTTGGTTGGCAAAGGCTGCGGGGTCCCGGCCGTTATGGCGGCCCGAACTATTGAGAACGTGCGCGATCAGAGAATGACGGTGCTTCTCGCCACCTTTATTCCCTGCGGCGCCAAGACCGTCATCATAGCCATGTTCGCGGCTGTCTTCTTCAGGGAATACTGGTGGATAGCGGCTGCTATGGACTTAACCGGAATCGCGATCATCGTGCTGAGCGGCATCGCGCTTAAAAAGACCCGCCTCTTCGCCGGGGAAGCCGCGCCCTTCATCATGGAACTGCCGGCTTACCATCTCCCGACTTTCAAGGGTGTTTTGATCCATACCTGGAACAGGGTGAAGGGCTATGTTGTGAAAGCGGGCGTGGTGATCTTCCCTTGCTGCGTCGTTCTGACGCTCATGATGACCTTCGGCTGGAACTTCTCGGTGGTCGAGAACCTGGACGATTCCATTCTTGCTTCCATAGGATCAGCGCTCTCATTCATAACCAAGCCGTTGGGATTTGGCAACTGGCAGGGAACGGCGGCCAGCATTTCCGCTGAGATCGCCAAGGAGCAGGCTACGGCTACTTTGGCTATGGTGGCTGGAGGCGACGGGAGCGCCGCCGCCAACATAACCCAGCTCTTCAAAAGCTTCGATCCAATCAATTACAAGGCCGTGGCGCTCGCCTTCCTGCTCTTCAACCTTTTCATCCCGCCCTGCATCGTGGCGGTGGTCAACACCTTCAAGGAAATGGGAAGCAAAGCCTGGGGCTGGTTTGCCGTTGCTTTTCAGATGTTCGTAGGCTATATCTTGGCTTTGAACGCCTATCAGATCGGCAAATTTATGAACACGCACTCATTCACAGCGGCCTTCATAATCACGATCATTCTTGACATGCTTGTGCTCTGGTCGATAGTCAAACCCAATCCTGCGAGGGCGAAAAAATGACAGGCGCCATAGTCGTTATAGTGATCCTTGCCCTGGCCGTCCTGGCTTTCAGAAAAGGCTTCGGAAAGCACGGGCCGAAGTGCGAGATCTGCTCCTGCTCCGGTTGCTCGAAATGCAAGGAACTTAGGGAAGAGCTTGAGAAACAGCAAAAAGAAAATCAATCATAGTTACTCCAATCATAGTTAAAAGTAGGTACAAATCCGGCAAGGCGGCTTCCGCCTTGCCTTTTCTTTCTTGATTTTTAAACGCTTTTGTGTTATCCTCTCCACATTTAAAAAGAAAATACATGGGGGCGCACCGGTTTCGACTGGGATCACAAGCCTTCTGTGGCATGTCGCGGAGGTCCGTTGGCCGCGTTATCAATCGGGCACTAATTTAACTGCGAACAACAATTTCGCTCTTGCTGCCTAATTAAAGGCAACAACGCTCCCTGTCCCCTCCGCCTGTAGGGGACTTGCGAGCGAGGCTTACAGGCTGGCCTTTTTTCCGCCCGTCGGGAAAAGGCGAGATCTTAGGCGGGACTTTCCCTGCCAATGCCCGTCGGTTGGCTAGGTAAGGGATAAAACTAATCATCCGACTACACATGTAGAAGCAGCTGGTGCGGATCGTCAGGACGCGGGTTCGAATCCCGCCGCCTCCACCAATTTATTGTTTTTCAAAAGCTTAAGCTTTTTTCTGCACTCGATATTGAGTTTTCCGACTTAAGCTTTTTGTCGTTTCTAACACTTTTCTGAACTAGGGTTGCCATAAAAGGTCTTGCTTGCAACGGTCAGAAGTTCGGGAAGGATTTTGGTAGAATGGAAACGCTTTATCATTAATGTTGCCTTTTTATGTCCCTTAAATCTGTCAGCGATTTTCTCGGAAAATACATGGCCCTTCTCGCCTTGGGCGTGGGCGCCGTGTCCTTGTTTTTCCCCGCTTCCGGCCTGTGGATCAAAACCGGTTGGATAAATTATCTTCTGATGGCGGTGATGTTCGGCATGGGGCTTACCCTGAAGCCGGAGGCTTTCATCCTTGTTTTCAAGCGCCCGGGGGACATCCTTCTGGGGACGGCCGCCCAGTTCGTCATAATGCCTTTGCTGGCTTTCTTTTTGGGAAAACTTTTCCGGCTGGATACGGCCTTGCTGACCGGCGTGGTCCTGGTTGGTACCTGCCCGGGCGGCACCGCCAGCAACGTCATCACTTATCTTTCCAAGGGGGACGTGGCGCTGTCGGTGGGAATGACCAGCGTCAACACGCTTTTGGCGCCCGTCTTGACGCCTTTCATCACTTATCTGCTTTTGAAGGCTTCCGTGAGCGTTGACGTGGCTTTCATGTTTTTCTCCATCATAAAAGTGGTGATCGTCCCGATTGTTTTGGGTTTTCTCATAAACAAATTTTTCTCAGATTTCAGCGCCAGGGCGGCGGGCTTTCTTCCCCTTGTTTCGGTCCTGGCCATCCTGCTCATCCTGGCCTGCATCATTTCCCGCAACGCCGAGAGGATCATGAACTGCGGCGCCATCGTTTTTCTTGTGGTGGTTCTGCACAATTTGCTGGGCTGTCTTTGCGGCTATCTTCTGGGCTGTGTTTTCAAACTTCCCGTTTCCAAAAAGAAAACGCTTTGCATCGAGGTGGGCATGCAGAACTCCGGGCTGGCCTCATCCTTGGCCAGCTCCGCTTTCTCCGGTTTGCCCATGGCCGCGGTCCCGGGTGCGCTTTTCTCCGTCTGGCACAACATTTCCGGCGCCATCCTGGCGGGATTTTTCAGGAAACTAAAGGACGAAGGGACAAACGATTAGGGCCCTGTTTTTGTCTCCTCATGCCCGGAGGGGGGATATTTATAAGAGATTATGGTAGAATGTTAAATAATTTAGGATTGAATTATTTAATAATCTGTCTTTTTTTCTTATGCGCATCGCTATCGGTTCCGACCATGCCGGCTTCGCGCTGAAGGAACTGGTCAAAGGTTTTCTTCAGGAGGCCGGGCATGAAGTTACGGACTGCGGCTGCAACGGGCCGGAGTCCGTGCATTATCCTGTCTATGGGAAGGCTGTGGCTGAAAAAGTCCAGAAGGGCGAAGCCGACGCCGGCGTCCTCGTTTGCTTCACCGGCATCGGCATGAGCATGACGGCCAACCGCTATAAGGGCGTCAGGGCGGCTCTCTGCCGTTCCTGCGACGAGGCTTTCATGACCAGACAGCACAACGACGCCAACATACTGGTCCTGGGGGCGAAATACACATTCCCGGAGGACGCCAGGTCGATCCTGAAGACTTTTCTCGATACGCCCTTCAGCGGCGGGGAAAGGCACGCTCTCAGAATAAGACTTATAGACGAGGAGCAGTGATCTTATGAACGGCGTTTACGAACAAGTCGTGGCTTGGACCTTCATTCTGCTTAGGCTTCTTATTTTTGCCGGGCTGGTTTGGTACGCCGTT
>JAFZID010000014.1 GCA_017554565.1 bacterium | reverse complement strand
TTCAGCACCGGCGCCGGAAGCCCCGCCAGCCGCGCCACGTGGATGCCGTAGCTGCGGTCGGTGCCGCCGGGGACGATCAGCCGGAGGAAGATCACCTTGTCGCCGTATTCGCGCACCGCCACGTTGTAGTTGTTGACGCCGCGCCGGATGCCCGCGAGCTCCGTCAGTTCGTGGAAATGGGTGGCGAAGAGCGTGCGGGCTTTGACCTTCGCTTCGGAATTGAGATAATCCACCACCGCCCAGGCGATGGCCAGTCCGTCGTAAGTGGAAGTGCCGCGGCCGATCTCGTCCAGAATGATGAGGCTCTTGGGCGTGGCGTTGTGAAGAATGTTGGCGGTCTCCGTCATCTCCACCATGAAGGTGGACTGCCCGCGGCTCAGCTCGTCGCTGGCCCCCACCCTGGTGAAGATCTGGTCCGCCAGTCCGATCTCGGCGCTCTCGGCGGGAATGAAGCAGCCGCTCTGGGCCATCAAAACCAAAAGCGCCACCTGCCGGATGTAGGTGGATTTGCCGGCCATGTTGGGTCCGGTTATAAGCATGATCTGGTCGCTGCCGGTATTCAAAAAAGTGTCGTTGGGCACGAAGCGCTTGTCGCTCAGGAGCCGTTCCACCACGGGATGGCGTCCGGCTTTTATGACGAGCCTGTCGTCCTCGTATATCTTCGGTCTGCGGTAATCCCGCTGCAAGGAGAGCCAGGCGATGTTCTGCAGAACGTCCAGCCTTGCCACAGCCGCGGCGCTCTCCTGGATGGCGCTGTGCTTCTGCAGGACCGCCTGCCTGAGATCCTGAAAGAGTTTCGTCTCCCTTTCCAGGGACTGCTCCTCGGCGTGCAGGATCCGGCTTTCCATTTCCTTCAGTTCGGGAGTGATGAAGCGCTCGCCGTTCACCACTGTCTGCTTGCGGATGTAGTTTTCCGGGACCAGGTGCAGGTTGGGCTTGGTCACCTCGATGTAGTAGCCGAAGACTTTCGTGTAGCCCACCTTCAGTTTCTTGATCCCCGTTCTCTCCGCTTCCTTGTTCTGCAGCTCCAGTATGTAGCCGCGGCCGTCCCGGGAAAGCTTCCGCAGTTCGTCCAGCTCGGGATCGAAGCCTTCCCTGATTATGCCGCCGTCCTGCAGCCTGAGTGGCGGATCGTCCGCGAGAGCCCTGTCCAGAAGATCTGTCAGTTCCGCGTCCGGCTTGAGTTTTTCGAAAACGTCCTCCAGGAGGGCTTTCCTTTCCCGGCACTCGAACAATTCCTGTTTTCCCGCCTCCTGAAGCGCCTGTCCAAGCAAGTCCTTCAGTTTCGGCAGCTGGTGCAGGCAGTAGCGCAAGCCCAGTAGATCCCTGGGCGTGCCGTAGCCGGTGGATAGGCGGCTGACCAGCTTTTCAAGATCCCCGAAATTCTTGAGCTCTTCCTTGAGGGAGGAGAGTTCTCCCTGCCTGGACATCAGAAGCTCCAGGGCGTCGTAGCGCCGCTCTATCTCTCCTTTGTCCAAAAGCGGCGCCAGAAGCCAGGTGCGCAGCAGCCTCGAGCCCATGGGAGTTTTTGTTTCGTCCAAAACGGAAAGCAGCGTGCCCTCCGTGGAGTTCTCCCTCAGGGAGCGCACCAGCTCCAGGTTGCGCCTGGTGTGGTCGCTGATGCGCATGAAGTTCGTCTTTTCATAAAACCTCAGCCCCATGATGTGGCTCAAAGAGGTCATGGTGAAATTTTCCTTTACGTAGCGCAGCGCCGCCCCGGCGCACATCACGCCGCAGATCCTGTCCTCGCAGCCGAAGCCCGCCAGCGAGGCCACGTTGAAATGCGACAGAAGCACGTTGCAGCCGTCGTCGAAATAGATCCCGTCTATGGGCATCGTCAGCGCGAAGGAGCAGACCGAGAGCAGCCCGCGCATAAGATCCTCCTGCTCCTCTGGGAAAAGGATCTCCGTGGGCGACTGACGTTTCAGTTCCTCCAACAGTTCCTCCCGGGAATTCAATTCCGTCATCTCGAAGCTGCCGGTGGCCACGTCCAGGAATGCCGCGCCGTAAACTTCCCTGCCCTTCGCTTTCAAAAGATAAACGGCCCCAAGGAAATTGTGCCCCTGCTTCTGGATCGAATTGTCGTCCAGGTTGGTGGAGGGCGTGACGATCCTGGTTATTTCCCTTTTCACAAGCCCCTTGGCTTTCTTGGGATCCTCCATCTGGTCGCAGATGGCCACCCTGCGCCGCATGTTCACCAGCTTGTTGATGTAGCTTTCCGCGGCGTGGTACGGCACGCCGCACATGGGCACGCTGGCCCTGTGGGTGAGAGTCAGGCCCAAAAGCGCCGAGACTTCCCTGGCGTCGTCCTCGAATAATTCGTAAAAATCCCCCAGGCGGAAAAAAAGCAGCATGTTGGGATACTTGCGCTTCAGATCGAAATACTGGCGCATCATGGGCGTGTCCAAATTGCAGGACGCTTTTTCGTTTTCGCTTTCCTTGCTCATTTTTTCCTTTTACAAACTGATCACATAGCTGTCGTTTTTCTCCGACTTGCGGACCTTGTCGCAAACGGACTGCGCCTCGCTCTTGGTGGCGTAGTTCCCTATCAGGACGGAATAACCCTTCGTCCCCTTCCTGACGTAGGCTTTGCTGAATCCTTTCTTCTTTAGCTGGGCCGCGTATTTGTTGGCCAGGTCCTGCTTGGCGGTATAGGAGACCTGCACCGCGAACTGCGTCTTGGAATTGCCGCTGCTCTTGGCGGCGGGTTTGCTTGCGGAAGAGGAGGAGGTCGTCTGCGTCGTTTTCTTGACCGGCGCGCTCTCCGCCTGGGAAGAGGTCCCGCCGCCCTTCATGAGAAGACGGGCTTCCAGGCTTTTGGGATACTCTTTCAATATCCTCGCTTCGCAGTCCGCCGCTTCCTTTTTGTTCCCGAGGTTCCTCTGCGTCTTGGCGATCTTCAGAAGCACGCGGGAGCCGCTGCGGTTCATGAAAGTCGCGGTCTGGCTGTTGCGGTAATGCTTCAGGGCCTCGCTGTATTTCTTGGCCTTGAAGTTTATGTCCCCCAGCCCGACGTAAGCCTCCGGAAGCCAGTCGGTCTTGGAGTAGAGGTTGACGATGTTCATGAAGCTGATCCTGGCGTCCTCGTAGTGCCCAAGCTGGGCGTAGGATCTTCCCACCATCAGCCAGCAGAGCGCCCGGTTGTTGTCGTTCAGCTTTGATTCCAGGGCCTTGCGGTAGCAGTCCACCGCCCTGCCGTACTGCTTCTGCAGGAAATAGGATTCGCCGTTGTCCATCTCGCCTCCGAAAACCAAAGCGCAGCCAGCCGCGGCCAGAAGCGCCGCGGCCGTTCTCAACTTTCTTATGATCTTCGGAATGCTGTTCAAGTTCTCAACAATCCGGCTCCCAAAAGCGAAGTGAAGCCGTTTCTTGTAACGATCAGGTGGTCAAGCAATTTTATGTGAAGCAATTCTCCCGCGGCGGCGATCTCTTCGGTCAGTTTGAGATCAGGTTCGCTGGGCCTGAGCTCGCCGGAGGGATGGTTGTGCGCCAATATCACCGCGCCCGCTCCCAGCTTTATCGCCGGCCGGAAGACCGTGGCGGGATCCGCCAGGCTCATCACAGCCGTGCCGACTGTAAGGGTCCTCGAACCTATGACCCGGGAAGCCACGTTCAGGTATATTCCCCTGAGCTGCTCCTGCTCCAGCTCCCACATGTCTTTCGTCAGGGGATAGACATCCGCAGGCTGGGTTATCCTGGTCATCTCGTCCTCCTCTCCTTTGCCGCAGAGCCTTCTTCCCAGTTCCAGGCTAGCCAAAAGCATAGAGGCTTTCACGAAAGGCATGCCGGTCAGGTCCCGCAGGGCGTCGATGTCCTTAAGGTCTTTCAACCCTCCGGACCCGTAGTCCCTGACTATGGCGTAGGAAAGTTCCATCACGCTTTTCCCTCCGTAGCCCGTCCCTAAGATCAGGGCCAAAAGTTCGGGAAGATTCAAGGCTTCGATCCCATACCGGGCTAATTTTTCCCTGGGCATGAGCTCGATGTCCAACGCTTCAAATTCCGCTTGTCTCCTTTTCATTGGTTAATTTCTCCTCTCCGGTCATACGCTCACAACTCCCATAGAGCGTCAGCGGCGTCGCGGACTCCATCCTGACCGGAACGAACTTTCCGATCAAAGAGGGATCCCCGTCGAACACCACGTTGGCGTAATGGGTAGTTCTGCCTTGCAGCACATCCCGGTTGCGTTTACTATGACCTTCGACCAACACTTCCTGTGTGGTCCCAACCAAACTTTTCAAATGTTCGTGCGTCAGACGGCCCTGCAGGGCCATCAGTTCCGCATGACGCCTTTTCTTCTCCTCAAGAGGCACGTCGTCCCTGAGCCGCGCCGCCGCCGTTCCCGGCCGCTCGCTGTACTTGAAGAGAAAATTGTTGGCGTAATCTATTTTTTGCACCGCATCAAGCGTGGCCTGAAAATCCTCCAAAGTCTCCCCCGGGAATCCCACGATCAGATCCCCCGCCAGCCAAAGGTCCGGCATGGCGGCCTTCAGTTTCGCCACCTTCTCCAGATATTGCTCCAGAGTGTATTTCCTGTTCATCATTTTCAGTATGCGGTTCGAACCCGACTGCAGCGGAAAATGCAGATACCGGCAGATCTTCTTTTCCGAAGCCATAAGCGCTATAAGATCGTCGGATATGTCCTGGGGATTGGACGTCACGAAGCGCAGCCACTTCAGGCCTTCTATCTCCGCCGCCTTGGCCAGAAGCTCCGGGAAACTCAGGCTGCCCTTGGGCAGGTCCTTTCCGTAGGAGTTCACGTTCTGCCCCAGAAGCGTCACTTCCACGCAGCCGCTTTCCGCCAACGTTTCCAGTTCATGAAGTATCTCCTCAGCGGGACGGCTCACTTCCGGCCCCCGGGCGTAGGGCACCACGCAATAGGAGCAGAAATTGCTGCAGCCCCTCATGATCTCCACGAAAGCCTGCCAGGGCCTGGGGCGCATGGCCTCCAGTTCGTCCAAGCCTTCCCCGCTCTCGTTTCTACCCACGGCGAAAAGCCGATCCTCCGCGGGAAGGCATTCCTCCATGTAGGGCGCCAGGGCGATCCCCAGCCTTTCCAGCGCCTCGGCGT
>JAFZID010000224.1 GCA_017554565.1 bacterium | reverse complement strand
TCCTCCGCCAGCCCGCCCCTGGAGGCATCGTCGCTCCAGGCCAGGACCGGCGTACCCGGAGCCAGCGACTCCTGGCCGCCCTCCTCCACGATCCCCGCGGCATACTGCCCCACCGGGCAGGGGGAGGGCATGTTCCCGCTCAGATAGGCGCTTCTGGCCGCTTCGCCCAAAGTCACCGCCCTGACGGCCACCCTCAGGGAGCCCTGGGGGATCTTTTTGGGACGGGGCCACTCCTCGTCGCGGATGTCAGATTTTCCGTAGTAAGCTAAAACGCGCATAATTTCACATGAGATCTTTTATGATGGCCTGCGCCGCCCTTTTGCCGGCGCCCATGGCCTTGATGACGGTGGCTGAGCCTGTCACGATGTCGCCTCCGGCGTAAACCTTCGCCTTCTTAGTGCGGCCCTCTTCGTCCGCTATGATGTAGCCGCGTTCGCTGCACTCCAGATCAGAGGTGGTCTGGCGCAGCAAGGGGTTGGCTTCCGTGCCCAGCGCCACGATGGCGGTGTCCACGGGAAGCTCGAATTCCGAATCCGGCACCGGGACCGGCCTGCGGCGGCCCGAGGCGTCGGGCTCTCCCAGCTCCATGCGCTGGCAGACCACCGCCTTCAGACTGCCCTTCTCGTCGCCCAGGAAACGGGTGGGATTGCTGAGCAGAAGGAACTTTACGCCCTCCTCCTCCGCGTGATGGATCTCCTCCGCCCTGGCCGGCATTTCCTCCCGGGAGCGGCGGTAAACGATGTAAACTTCCTCAAAGCCCATCCTGAGGGCAGTGCGGGCGGAATCCATGGCCGTGTTGCCGGCGCCGAAGACCGCCGCCCTCTTGCCTTTGATGGGAGGGGTCACGGCGTCGTCGCGGTAGGCTTTCATAAGGTTGATCCTGGTCAGGAATTCGTTTGAGGAATAGACTCCGTTCAAATTCTCGCCCTCGATCTTCAAAAACTTCGGATATCCGGCGCCGCTGCCGATGAAGACCGCCTGGTAGCCTTCCTCCTCCAATAGTTCGTCTATGGTGTACAAACGGCCGATCAGGGAATCAAGGCGGAATTCCGCGCCGAGTTTCTTAAGGCCGTCGATCTCCGCTTTGACGATGTCCTTGGGCAGCCTGAACTCCGGGATGCCGTAAACCAAAACGCCGCCGGGCTCATGGAGAGCCTCGAAGATCGTCACGGCAAAACCGGCTTTCAGAAGCTCGTAGGCGCAGGCCAGCCCGGAGGGGCCGGAGCCCACCACCGCCGCTTTTTTCCCGCAGGCCGCAGCCGCTTTGGCCGCCTCCTCTTCCGCGGCGTTCTGCCTGTGGTAGTCCGCGGTGAAGCGCTCCAGCCTGCCTATGGCCACCGATTCGCCCCTGAGGCCCAGGACGCACTTGCTCTCGCACTGCGACTCCGGTGGGCAGACGCGGCCGCAGACCGCGGGCAGGCTGTTGTCGCTTATGAGAGAAGCGTAGGCGCCGGTCAGATCTTTCTTGGCCAGGCGCGCTATGAAGCCCGGGATGTCAACGTGTACGGGGCAGCCCGTAACGCAGCGGGGGTTGGGGCAGTTGAGGCAGCGGGAGGCTTCCAAGACCGCGGTCTCTGGGGAATATCCCAGGGGGACTTCCTTGAAATTGCGCCTTCTCTCCAAGGGATCCTGCTCCGGCATTGGCTGCCTGGG
>JAFZID010000223.1 GCA_017554565.1 bacterium | reverse complement strand
GGAGACGGGGAGGGCCGTTTCCATGCCTATGATGCCGTTGGGGGCGTTGTCGAACTCCACGTCCTTGTTGGTGTAGGTGTGGGGGGCGTGGTCGGTGGCGATGCAGTCCACCGTGCCGTCCATAAGGCCTTCTATCAGTTTCTGGCGGTCTTCTTCCGTTCTCAGGGGAGGGCTCATCTTGAAGTTGGTGTCGTAGCCTTCAAGATCGGCGTCGGTCAGCGACATGTGGTGTGGCGTCACTTCGCAGGTGATCTTAACGCCGCGCTTCTTGGCGTCCCTGACCATGTAGATGCCCAGTCCCGTGGAGACGTGCTGCAGATGGATCCTGCCGCCGGTGTAGCCGGCAATTATTATGTCGCGCATCAGCATGATCTCTTCGGAGATGGAGGGCGTGCCCCTTAACCCCAGCTTGGTGGAGTAGAAGCCTTCGTTCATGGAGCCCTTGAAGTTGATGTCTTCGCAGTGGTCCATGACCAGAAGGTCGAACATCTTCGCGTATTCCGAGGCGCGGGACATCAAAAAGGAATTCATGACCGGGCTGCCGTCGTCCGTGATGGCCACGATGCCGGCCTTGTACATTTCGCCGATCTCGGAGAGCTCTTCGCCGGCTCGGCCTTTGGAGATGGTGCCGGTGGGGAGGACGTTGGCTTTGCCGACGCGCTGCGCCTCCAGGAGGATGAATTTCACCAGCGACACGTGGTCGATGGGCGGGATGGTGTTGGGCATGCAGACGATGGTGGAGAAGCCACCGGCCACGGCCGCGTTGCTGCCGCTTTCTATCGTCTCCTTGCTTTCCTGGCCCGGTTCCCTCAAGTGCACGTGCAGGTCGATGAAGCCCGGCGTAACATAGGCGCCCTTGACGTCGATGACGTTTTCGTCCTTTTGGGGAGAGGGCGCGGCGCCCAAAGCGCATTCCGTGATCTTGTTGTCCTCTATCCTGAGGTAGCCTTTGCCTTCCAGTTTCTGGCTCGGGTCAATGATCGTTCCGTTTATCAGTAATGTCTTCATAAATTTATTCCTCGCTGATCTGGGTGCCGCCTGTCACCAGGAAGAGGACGGCCATCCTGACCGCCAGTCCGTTGGTGACCTGCTGAAGGATGACGCTTCTCGGTCCGTCGGCTACGGTGCCGGAGAGTTCCACGCCGCGGTTGATTGGCCCCGGATGCATGACGATGAGGCTTTCCGGCGTCTGGTTTATCAGCTTGGTGCTCAAGCCGAAGTAGCGGGCGTATTCCCTCAGGCTCGGGAACTGCACCTGCTGTTCGCGTTCTCTCTGGATCCTCAGCATGTTGACGGCGTCCACTTTTTTAAGCGTGGCGGGCAGGTCGTAGGAGACTTCCACGCCGTCGCCCATTTTTTCTATTTCCCTGGGCATCAGGGTGGAGGGCCCGACCACCGTCACCTTGGCGCCCAGTTTCTGTAATCCCCAGATGTTGGATCTTGCGACGCGGCTGTGGCTGATGTCGCCCACGATGGCGACCTTCAATCCTTTGAGGTCGCCGAATTTCTCCCTCAGGGTGTAGATGTCGAGAAGAGCCTGCGTCGGGTGCTCGTGCATGCCGTCGCCGGCGTTGACGATGGAGGGCTCGATGTTTTCCGCCAGGTAGTGGGGGACGCCGGCGCAGGAGTGCCTCACCACGATGGCGTCGATGCGGTAGGCGCAGAGGTTCTTTACGGTGTCTAAAAGCGTCTCGCCCTTGGTCACGCTGGAGGCGGCGATGTTGACGTTGACGATGTCGGCCGAGAGTCTTTTTTCCGCCACTTCAAAAGAGACTCTTGTTCTGGTCGAAGGTTCGAAGAAGAGGTTGACGACGGTCTTGCCCTGCAGGGCTGGCACCTTCTTGATCGAGCGGGTGGCGATCTGGGAGAAGGCTTTGGCCGTGTCCAGAATGATGGTGATCTCCTCGGCGGAGAGTTTCTCCAGCCCTAAGAGATCTTTTTTAGTCCATGGCATATATGCTCCTTGATTTTAATTTCTTGCAAAAAAAATGACCTGGCTTCTGCCAAGTCATTTTTTGACGACCTCAACAAGGTCTTCGCCGTCAAGTTCTTCCGTTTTGACGCTTATTTTCTCCTCGCTTTTCGTTTCCACCGAGAGACCGACGAAGTCGGCCTGGATGGGGAGTTCCCTTCCGCCGCGGTCCACCATGACGGCGAGCTTTATGATCTTGGCCCGGCCGTTGTCGGCCAGGGCGTCGAGCGCGGCCCTGATGGTGCGTCCGGTGTAGAGAACGTCGTCCACCAGAACGATTATCTTGTCGTTGATGTCTTCCGGAAGATCGGTGCTCCTGACCACCGGCCTCAGGGCGATCTTACTAAGGTCGTCCCTGTAGAAGGTGATGTCCAGGATGCCGAAGCCTGTCTTCTTCCCGGTCTTTTCCTCGATCAGTTTCACAAGCCTCTGAGCAAGGTAGACGCCGCGGCGCTGGATCCCCACGAGGATCGTTTCCTCCAGGGGGAGCGTCGCAAGTTTGTCCGCCATCTCGGAGAGAGTGGCGGCGAATTTTTCTTTGTCAGCTATCAGCATTATTGAATTCCTTAAGATTTTTCTGATTATAGCAGAAGGGCTTTTTTTTGGCAAACGGGTTTGTTCGCGGGTCTTGGTATAATATTGGCATGAGTTGCATTACCTGGAATCCCTGGCACGGCTGCCATAAGATCTCGGCGGGCTGCGCCCACTGTTACGTTTACCGCCGGGACGCCTCCATAAAAAAGGACGCCTCGGTGGTTATGCGCACTAAGGATTTTTATCTTCCCATGCGCAGAACGCGGGACGGCAGCTACAAGATCCCGGGCGGATCCCGCCTGGACACCTGCTTCACTTCTGATTTTTTCGTGGAGGAGGCGGACAAGTGGCGCCCGGAGATCTGGGAGATGATGAAGATAAGGGGCGATCTCTCTTTCTTTTTCATCACCAAAAGAATAGAAAGAATGGAAAAGTGTCTGCCGCAGGATTGGGGGGAAAAAGGCTACCCGAACGTCAGCATCGCCTGCACCGTGGAGAACCAAGCCATGGCGGACAAGAGGCTTCCCGTTTATCTCAAAGCGCCCCTGCGTTCAAGATCGATAGTGTGCTCTCCGCTTCTGGAGCGCATCGATCTAAAGAAATATCTCGCGGAGGACGTGACGCATCTCACGGCGGCGGGGGAGTCGGGTCCGGAGGCCAGGGTCTGCGACTACGAATGGGTGCTGGATCTGAGAAGGCAGTGCGTGGAGGCCGGCACGTCTTTTTATTTCATGCAGACCGGGGCTCTTTTCAGGAAGGACGGCAAACTATACCGCGTGGAAAGGAAGATCCAGCACAGCCAGGCCAGGAAAGCCGGGATCGATTACAGCGCGCCGAAGAAGCGTCCGCCGGACGATCAGCTGCCGCTTTTTGAGTGAAATGTCTTGCCGGCCATGGGATGATTTGTTATAATTTTTCATAATCTGTAAAAATCAACGCATCATGGCATCAGAACTTCACAAGACCAGAGTCGGCATTTTTGTCTGCGTGGGCTTCGCCCTTATCATAGCGGCGCTGCTCATTTGGAGCCACATTTCCTGGGGAGGCTCGCCCAGGACTTACTCCTGCTATTTTGGAGAAAGCGTTCAGGGGCTCACCGTAAGCTCTCCCGTAAGGTTCAGGGGCATCACCGTGGGGCAGGTCTCCCACATCGGCATCGCTCCGGACGGCGAGCTGGCTGAGATCTTTTTCGAGATCACTCCCGCCAGCGGCTTCAGCATCGAAGTGGAGAACATGTACATCCACATCACGGGAAACCTGCTGACCGGCATCAAGTACCTTGAGATCGAAATGATCGGCGACCGTCCCAAGCCCAACAGGACTTTTCCTTTCGAACCGGAATATCCTCCGGTGGGAACGTACCACACTGTCTCCGCGGAGGACATTTTCTACCAGCTGACCAAGTTCCTGGACGACCTCAACGTCAAGTCCATCTCCACATCCATCACGAACATCCTGGACGGCTTGCAGAAGGTCCTCGGCCACAACAATCTGGCCCCGCTGGTCTCCAACGTGACCGTGACTTCCCAGAACATCAAGGAGATCACGGAATCCCTGAAGGTCTCCGTGACCAGGGACAACGTGGCGCTGCTCTACACGAACCTGAACCAGGCGGTGGAAAACTTCCGGGAAGTTTCCGCCACGCTTGAAAACAACCTGAGCGACGCCGCGGTCTCCAACATAGTCGATAACATTACCGAGACCACGGCGAAAGTCAGGCAGTCCGTCGACGCGGTCTCGCCGGAAGACATAAAAGCCTTCGCGGATTCGCTGCAAAAACTCATAGTTCACGCCAACATGCTGGTCAACATGACCAGCGAGGAGGTGGAGGATCTCATGAACGAGGTCCAGAGAGCGGCCGTCAACGTCAGGGCCTTCACCGAGGCGCTGCGCGCCAGGCCCGGGCAGACGCTCTTCGGAGAAGACAAGGAGAAGGGTAAATGAAAAAAACAATCGTTTTGCTTGCGGCCTCTCTTTTTATAACGGGCTGCCTGAGCGGGATCTTCAAAAGAGACGCCATAACCGTCAACTATTACCAGATCGAGTATCCTGAGATCGACAAAGTCTGCAAGGATCCCTTCGACCTGGCCCTTTCCTTCCGGCGCCTGCAGGTCAACTCGGCCTACGACCGCAGCACCCTGATCTACATGAACGGCGACAAGAGCGGCGGCGTTTACAGCTACGACGAATGGCTCTCTTCTCCCGACGAGCTGATCTTTTCCATGCTGCAAAGAGACCTCGAGGACGCCAACGTTTTCAAGAGCCTGACCTCCAGGACCTCCGGCGTGCTGCCGGACTATTCCCTGGCCGGCACCCTGGTGGAGGTCTATGAAAGCAGGGAGCTTTTGGGCGCGAAGGCCAAGGCCCACGTGGTGATGCTCTTCACCCTGACCAGGCTGGACCGCGGTTCCAGAACTTCCCGGGTGGTGCTGCAGAAGCGCTACACCGGGGAGACGGAATGCACCAGCAGCAATCCGGAATCCTACGTCCAGGGCGTCTGCGCCTCCATCCGCGAGATCTCCTGCAACCTGAACAAAGATATTCTCTCCGCGGTCACCGAAGAGGAGGACCGCCTTAAAAACACCCAGGAATAAAACAAATACACACTATGCGCCCCGTAACCGTTTTAGCAGCCTTAGCCTCAATCTTTATGACCGCCTGCGCTTCCGACGTTCCCTTCGCCTTCGGCGGAGCTGAAAAAAGCGATTCCGTTCCTCCGCCTCCCGAGACCAAAAAAATTCCCGAGACCAACGTTTATCACGGCGTGACATTGGTGGACGATTACGCCTGGCTGGAAAACGCCTCCTCCGAGGAGACGAAAGCCTGGACCAGGGCCCAGAACGAACGGTTCTATGAATACGCGGACTCTCTTCCCGCCACCGCTTATCTTAAAAAAGAACTGAGGCGTCTCTGGCGCTACGCCGACCGCACGGTGCCGACGGAAGTTTACGACGGCAAGAGGCTTTATTTCAGCAAAAAGGGCGCGGATGACGACAAGTGGATACTGATGATCAAGGAGGACGCCAACGCGCCTGAAAAAGTGGTCCTGGACCCCAACAAATGGGACAAGGACGATTATCTCTCCGGCGTCATGCGCTCCCGGGACGGCCGCTACGTCGCCTACGGCATAGGACATGCCGGCGACGAGAACCCTGTCATCCACGTGAAGGACGTGGAGAACGACGTCGAGCTGCCCGACAGAGTCAAGGGCTGGAAGCAGGGACTCAGCTGCTGGAAAAAGGACAACTCCGGTTTTTACTACACCTGCAAGCCCCTGAAGGGCACGGTCCCCGACGGCGAGGAATTTTATTGGCACAGCGTTTATTTCCACAAGCTGGGGACCTCCAGCGAAGAGGACAAGCTGATCTTCAATTCCGAGACGGAAAGGGAAAAATGGCACGGCGTGGATCTTTCCGACGACGAGAAGTACATGCTCTATTACAGGGGCAATTTCGGCAGCGCCGACATCTGGGTGAAGCGCAATGTGGAAGGTTCCGAGCTCGTTCCGGTGGTGAATGGCAAGGAAGCCAATTTCGACGTGACCATGCTGGAGAACAAGCTTTTCATCAGGACGAACCTGGACGCTCCCAAGTTCATGGTGTACGTGGCCGACATAGAAAAGCCCGGCTTCGAGAACTGGAAAGTTTTCATCCCGGAGAGCGAGGACAGGCTGGACGGCCTCTCCTTTATCGACGGCGAGATCTACGCCGAATACCTCCACGGCATCAATACGGAGATCAAGATCTACGATCTGGACGGAACCTTCATGAGAAACATGACGCTGCCGGCCAACCCCTGCAGCGCCGGCGTCTCCGGCTACTGGCACAAGGGCCCCGTCAGGGTCAACTGCTCCAGCTACCTTATTCCCAACACCACCTACAGCTACAATCTCAGCGAAGATTCCCTGACGGTGCTGAAGGAATTCCCGGTGAAGTACGATCTGGAGAACTGCTGCGCCACCCAGGTCTTCTATCCCTCCAAGGACGGGACCATGATCCCCATGACCATAATTTATCCCAAGGATATGAAGAAAGACGGCTCCTGCCCCTGCATATTGGACGGCTACGGCGGCTTCAACGTTTCCCTCATGCCGGGCTTCATCGGCTACAATTCCCTCTGGGTGAACCAGGGCGGCGTTTTCGCCATCGCCAACCTGAGGGGCGGCGGGGAATTCGGCGAAGAGTGGCACAAAGCCGGCATGCGGGAAAAGAAGCAGAACGTCTTCGACGACTTCATCGCGGCGGCCGAGTATCTCATCAAAGAGGGCTACACCTCCAAGGAGAAGCTGGGCATCTCCGGCGGCAGCAACGGCGGGCTTCTGGTGGGCGCCTGCGCCATGCAGCGTCCGGATCTCTACAAAGCCGTCAGGTGCGGCGTGCCCTTGTTGGACATGATCAAATATCACAAGTTCAGGATCGCCAACATCTGGAGCGAAGAATACGGCACTTCCGACGACAAAGAGCAATTCGGGTATCTTTTGAAGTATTCCCCATATCAGAACATCAAGGAAGGGGTGAAATACCCCTCAATGCTCATCACGGGCGGCGAGAACGACGCCCGGGTGGATCCCATGCACGTGAGAAAGATGGGCGCGAAGCTGCAGGAGTGCTCCAAGGGCGGAGTCGTCTTCCCGGTCATCTATTCCGACGCCGGCCACGGCTCCTCGGTGGACTTCGAATCGAGAGTCAGGCAGTACGCCAGGGAAGGCGCCTTCATGTACGACCAGCTCGGACTGGAGATAAAGGAAAAGGAAGAGAAATAGCTTTCCTTTTCAAACGGTATAAAAAAAGCCCTGAAGAGCTGATCTTCAGGGCTTTTTGTTTTTCGATCGTTCTATGGTTTATTCGGCGGATTCTTTGGGAGGCTCGGTCTTTTTCTCGCGGGCTTCGCTCACGATAAGTTTCCTGCCGCCGACTTCCGCTTCATGGAAAGTCTCGATAGCGTTCTTGGTTTCTTCCTCAGTGCTCATTTCAACAAAACCGAAACCGCGGCTGCGCCTGGTCTCGCGATCAAAAATGACCGAAGCGGAATTGACGGTTCCGACTGTTGAGAACAGCTTGGAAAGATCCTCTTTGGTCATTGCGTAGGGCATGTTGCCCACAAAGATTTTGGTAGGCATATTTCTTGTTACCTTTTTAAAGTTGCGCTCAGCCCTATGGGAACCTGTTTCCGCAAAATTCGGGCCGAGTTAAAATTAAACGAGTGATATTCTAGCAATAAGGGTGGAAAATAGCAAGAAAAAGGTCGTGAAATTTGCGCGGCGGGGAGGGGAAAGCCGGCCTTTTTATTTGCTATAATTGGTAATAATGAAATTATACGATTCACATTTCTCTCCCGCGGCGGCGGAAAAACTGATCGAGGCCATAAAGGAGGCTGACGGCCAGGAAGTTTTCGCCCGGGGCATCCTGTCGGAAGACGGGCTTATTGGCGAAATAGAGGTCCTGGCCAGGGGCAACGAGCACTGCGTGGCGGCCATTTTCCCGAAAATGAAAAGCGGGGACTATGCCATCCACAATCATCCGCCCACCCCCGGCGTCTCCACACTTGACAACATCAAGCCCTCCGACGCCGACGTCTCCATTGCGAGCCAGCTTGGGCAGAAGGGAGTGGGAAGCATGGTCGTGGACAACGAGGTCAGGCACAGCTACGTTCTGGTGGAGACCAGCCTTGGGGAAAGGATCGTTCCGGTGCCGCTGAAGACGGTGG
>JAFZID010000222.1 GCA_017554565.1 bacterium | reverse complement strand
TAAGGAAGCGCGCGGCGCCGGTCAGCTCTTCGACCGTTTCGCCCTTGGCGCGCAAAGCGATGAGGAAAGCCGCCATTTGCTCTGCGCTTTCCGTTTTGGAAGCCAGTTTAGAGAGGATCTCTTCCATTTCCTCGGCGCTGAAATTCTCTTTCGCCAGAGCCTTGTTTATTTCTTTGTTCAGCATAATTTATTTCTCCCTGTTGATTATTTCCAAAAAGTTTTTCAGCTGGCGCTTGCCGGTCGTCGTCAGGATCGATTCCGGGTGATACTGGATGCCGAAAATCGGTTTGGTCTTGTGGCGGATGCCCATGATCTCGCCGTCGTCGGATTCCGCCGTTATTTCCAGGCATTCCGGCAGCGTCTCCCTTTTTATGACCAGCGAGTGGTAGCGTACGACTTTCGTCTGCTGCGGGATGCCCTGGAAGATGTCGAGCCCGTTGTGCGTGATGGGGGAAAGCTTCCCGTGCATGAGTTTTTTCGCGCGCACTATTTCTCCGCCCATACAGTAGCCGATAGCCTGGTGGCCCAAACAGACGCCCAGCGTCGGAAGGTCATTGATCATCGGGATGAGTTTCGGCATGATGCCGGCGGCTTCCGGGCGCCCGGGGCCCGGGGAGAGCACGAGGCCAGATAAACCGGAACTCAAGACTTCTTCGGGCGTCACTTCGTCGTTGCGCTTCACCACCACGGTTTCGCCCAGCATCTCTATATACTGGGCCAGATTGTAGGTGAAGGAATCGTAGTTGTCTAATATGAAGATCATAATTTCTCCTTAGAGCGAAAGTCCCTGACTTACGAAGCGCAAGGCTTTCATGATCGCCCCGGCTTTGTTCAGCGTTTCTTTATATTCGTTTTCCGGCACGGAATCGGCCACGACGCCGGCGCCCACTCCGAAGGAGAGCGTTCCGCCTTTAATTTCCAGCGTTCTTATCGTGATGGCAAGGTCCATGTTGCCCGTCGAGCTGAAGTAGCCGACCGCGCCGCCGTAGGCGCCCCTTCTCTCCGGCTCGAGCTCGGAAATGATCTCCATCGCGCGGATCTTGGGCGCGCCCGAGAGAGTGCCGGCCGGGAAGGAGCTGGCGACCAGGTCGAAGGCGTCGTATTCCGGCTTCAGTTCCGCCTCAATGTTGGAGACGAGGTGCATGACGTGGGAGTAGCGCTCGACTTGCATGAAGCTCTTCACCTGCACGCTGCCCGGCATGGCGAGGCGGCCGAGGTCGTTCCTGCCAAGGTCCACCAGCATTAAGTGCTCGGCGCGCTCCTTTTCGTCTTTTAAGAGTTCGTCCGCCAAAAGCGTGTCTTCCTTTTGATCGACGCCTCTGGGCCTCGTGCCGGCGATCGGGCGGATGGCCGCCGTGCCGTTCTCCAGCTTCACCATCGTTTCCGGGGAGGAGCCTATAAGGATGCGGTCGCCGTTTTTGATGTAGAAGAGGTAAGGCGAAGGATTGATGAGGCGCAGCGCGCGGTAGATCTGGAAACTGTTCTTCGGGGCGGGAGCGGAGAATTTCTGGGCCGGCACGACCTGGATGATCTCGCCCTCAGCGATAAGCTCCTTGGCTTTTTCGACCGCCTGGCAGTAATCCTCTTTCGTCATGTTGCTGGTCAGCTTGATCTCTTCGGACCTCATGACTTCCGGCTCCAGTTCGGAAACCGGCAGTGGGGCGGTCATGCGCTCCCTTATGGCGGCGATCCTTTCCTCGGCGTATTTGTAAGCGCTATTCGCGTCGCTGAAATCGTTTCTCCTGACGGAGACGACGATCATGACGGTGTGCTTCATCGTGTCGAAGACGATCATTTCCCTCGTCAGCATGAAGAGCGCTTCCGGCCTGTCTTCCTTTTTCTCACGCAGGGGGATCTTTTCGAATTCGCTGACAACTTCATAGTCGAGGCTGCCGACGGCGCCGCCGAAAAGGGGAGGAAGGCCGGGGTAAGTCAGAGCCTTGGCTTCCTTAACGAGCTCGCGCAGGGCGAAGAAGCCTTTGCCTTTTTCGCCTAAAGCCTCTTTGGGTTTCCCGGGCGCGGAAAGGTAAGCCTGCCCGTCTTCCACGGTCATGATCCCGTAAGGGTTCACGCCTATAATGGAGTAGCGCCCGAAGCGCTCGCCGCCTTCCACCGATTCAAGCAGGAAAACGTGCTTTTCTTCCGCGAAACGCCTAAGCACCGAGACCGGCGTCTCCAGGTCGGCCAAAAACTCCCGGTAAACCGGAACATATTCACTCCCGGTTCCCATCTTTGCGAATTCATCAAAACTTGGTTTCATTTTATTTTAGGTTTAAGGTTAAGCGAAAAAAAGAAGAGGGCCCCGCTTTTTCAAGCGGGGCCCTCTTGCTTCAACTTCTCAGTGTACGCTTTCAGCTACGAGGAAACGTCCCGGCTTGAAAAAGCCCGGTAAAAGCGTACCACCACCAGAAGTTCATTTTAGTGTTCATGAAGAATTTTTCCTCGATTGTTCGCCGGAAATGTTAGCACTTATCTTTTTAATTTGCAAGTGGGCTTTGCCAAGCATCGCAAGCGCCCCTCAAAATCCGCATAAACAATGAAATTTTTCTAAATCGTTGCTTTTTTGGGGCTTTTTGATAAAATATTGTGCTGAATTTAATTGAACCACATTGTATTTACATAATACAAACGGCAAATTCGAGGGACAACCTGAAACCATATAACCTTTAGGAGAGAAATAATGAAAAAAGCGATTCTATTTAGCATTGTCGCGCTTCTTTGCGTGACGGCGCTCTGTGACGAAGCCTGGTCTGGGGCCGGCAGCTTCGACGGAAGCGAGCTCACACAAGCTTCTTTCCTTTTACGTCCGACCGATTCTCTGTATTACAGCAGCGCTTTGGCGGACGGGACTCCCGTTTCCTTAACTATCGGCGCGGTCGATCAGTCGGATTCAACCAAGACTGCCGCGATCTTTTCCGACAACAGCGGAACCGCGGTGGAAGGCTCCGCGACATGGAACTACACCGCTACCGATCTGCCGAAGAACGACACCTACACCATAACGGAAACGGTCGTCAGCTCGTATGAAACTAAATCGCTTTCACGCTCTGTTACGATCCTGCCTGAACCGGCAATTTTAGCTTTGCTAGTCATTGCCGGCGCGCTCTTCCTTCGCAAGCGCGTTAAAGCTCTCGTTGCAATTTTGGCGCTTGTGTCCGCTTTTGCCACCGGCGCCAAAGCCGACGTTGTAAGCGGAGTCGCTTTTCAGCAAATGCTGCCGTTCAGCAGAGACGTAGCGATAACCTATACTGTGACCCCGGCCGCGAACACGATCTATGATGTTAAGTTCTACGGCTCTACGGACAACGGCACGACTGTATTCGATCTTCAGGACAGGGGAGAGCTTCATTTGTCAGTTGCCAACCTTAACGAGACCTTCTGCAGCGCCGGAACGCACGAAGCCGTCTGGACGCCGGATGAAAGTTTTTATTCCACCAAAGTCGACAATTTCAAAGTCAAAGTTGAAGCGACGGCGATCTCCAGCGCAAGTAATTACCTGGTCATAGACCTTTCGGGCGGGACAGGAGCCGCAAGTTATCCTGTAAGCTATCTCAGTGACGTACCATCTGGCGGCTGGAGTGACGACTACAAGACCACTAAAATGGTCATGCGTCTGATTCCCGCAGGAACATATATTATGGGAAGCCCTCAAGGCGAATTGGGAAGATATGCCAGCGATGACAGAGAAGCTCAGCACAAAGTGACGTTGACGAAGCCGTTCTATGCCGGCGTTTTCGAGGTGACCCAGAAACAGTATGAATTGGTCACTGGCTCGAACCCTTCTGAGCATCAAGGAGATGCCAGGCCGGTGGAAAGAGTTTCATACAACATGCTCCGCGGAACGGATAAAGGCAAAGGCTGGCCTGCTAACAACGAAGTTGACGGGACCTCCTTCTTCGGCATTCTTCGCGCCAAAACCGGTTTAAGCTTTGACCTTCCCACGGAAGCGCAGTGGGAGTTCGCCTGCAGGGCGGAAACGACCACAGCTTTGAACAGTGGGAAGAATCTGACCAGCGAAACAACCAGTGATGCGAACATGGATGAAGTCGGCCGCTACAGATACAATCAAAATGATGGAAAAGGTGGATATAGTCAGCACACCACCGTCGGCTCTTATCTTCCTAACGCCTGGGGATTGTACGATATGCACGGCAACGTGTATGAGTGGTGCCTGGATTGGTATAATGTATCGTACGGTGGAAATGCAGTCGATCCGAAAGGCGCAAGCGTTGGAACTAACCGTGACCAACGGGGCGGAAGCTGGAATCTTAACCCCCAAAACTGCCGCTCTGCTTACCGCAGCTATAACACCCCCATTTCCGACGGCAGCAATCAAGGCGGCTTTCGTGTGTTCCTAGTTCAATAAAAAATGCTCTTTGAACTGAGGTTGTAAAAAACAAGCGCGCCCAACTGGGCGCGCTTGTTTTTGCATTTTATTGAGCAAACTGCAAAGAGTCGGCGCTAGTGAAAATAGTTGATGCTTTTATTCAATATTGCCCTGATCATTCTGGGCATTGTTTTAATTCCACAAAAGTCTTAACATATAAACGAAGAATGAAAAACTCAGATCGAATTTAAATCGGGAAAGAGAAACAAAAATGGTTTTCGAAAAATGGGCTCAGGACGAGACCTACGTGGTCAGGCTCCAGGAAACGGATTTTCTTGTCAACGTCAACTTCATGTTTCTGGGACTGCCGGAAACATTGGCGGCCGGCGGGGAGAAACTCAAGGACGCCAAGTTCGTGGTGGAAAAGATAGTGGGCGTGACCACGGACAAGAGCATGGCCAAATGCTCCTGCCGGCTGGAAAGCGGCAGGGAAGTCTCCTTCGCCCAGCGGGTGCCCACGCCCTTTGTTTCACCCTCCGACGCGGCGGAGGTGGCCCGCTTTTACAACGGCTGGCTGGAGGGAGTCCGGGGCAGGGGCTGAGATTGCCAAAAGTTTTCCAAAAGTCAAGCCCCCCAATGCGCAAAATTTTTCCCGCTTCCAGCCTTTGACTGGAGATATTTTTGCTAATCTAAGAAGGCGCGGAACGAATTGCCCGGCTTTTAAAACTTTAAAAAGTTATTCGCGAGGCCGGCAGCGTTCGCTTAAATTTATTTATTTTTTTAAAATCAAAAAAAGGAGAAAAATTTATGGCCACCATTAAGTGCCCTAAATGCGGTGAGGTCTTCACCGTGGACGAAAGTAGTTACGCCCAGATCCTGAAGCAGGTCAGGGACGAAGAGCTGAAGAGAGAAGTGGCGGAAAGGCTGGAGCTCAGCCTGAAGGCGCAAGAGATCGAGCAGAAACTGGCGCTGGAAAAGCAGAGTCAGGACTTGGAGGCCCAGATCGCCGAACTCAAAGCGGAGCTTAAGGCCGCTAACGCCAGGCGCGAAAGCGAGCTGAAAGAGCTCATGCTTAGAAACGGCAGCGAGGTCGAAAAGCTCCGGCGGGAGCTTGAAAACGCTGATCAGGCCAAGGAGCTGGCGCTGAGCAAAGCCGAGTTGGAATGGAAGGAAAAACTTTCCACCGCGGAAAAAGATCGGGAAGTCCTGAAGGATAGTCTGGTCCAGGAAAAAGAACAGGCCAAAAACAGGGAACAGTTCCTCATAGAGCAGATCACCACCCTAAAGGAGATGAAAAAACGCCTCTCCACGAAGATGCTTGGCGAATCCTTGGAACAGCACTGCAAGGCCGAATTCGAAAAGATAAGATCCGCGGCCTACCCACACGCCTATTTTGAAAAGGACAACGACGCCTCCGAAGGCACGAAGGGCGATTTCATCTTCCGGAATTATCTCCCCGAAGAGGTGAACGGCGAGAAGGTGGAGCTCGTATCCATTATGTTCGAGATGAAGAACGAGGACGAGGGCACCGGCAGGAAGCACAAGAACGAGGAGTTCTTCGCCAAGCTGGACAAGGACCGCCGGGAAAAAGGCTGCGAATACGCCGTGCTGGTCAGCATGCTGGAAGACGGCAACGAGCTTTACGACCAGGGCATAGTGGACGTCTCCCACAAGTTTCCCAAGATGTTCGTCATCAGACCGCAGTTTTTCCTGCCCTTGATCGGCATCCTGGACGGCGCCGCCAAGAAAAACGCCGAGAGCAAGCGGGAACTGGAGCTCGTTAAAGCCCAGAACGTGGATCTGACAAACTTTGAAGGCAAGCTGCAGGCCGCCAGGGAGAAAGTGGAAAGGGATTATCATTACGCCGACACCAATTTCCACGATGCCATCGCCGAGATAGACAAGTCCATCCAGGATCTGCAGAAAGTCAAGCAGAAGCTTTTGACTTCTTTCGGCTTTATCAAGAAAGCCGACGCTGTGATGGAGGATCTTACCATCAGGAAACTGACCTACGGCAACAAGACCGTCCAGGCGCTGCTGGAAGCCCAGAAGGGCGAAACTTCTGAAAGCGATCCCCAAGAGATCGAAATTGATGCGGATCCCGAAGAGGGAAGCGGGCCGGAAGCGCAGGACCCGGAAACGCTTCTGTAACCATTGCTCCGGCAAAATTCAGCGAAAAGCAAAGAGTTGTCTTATGGGAAAAATTTTTCCCATAAGCCCTCTTGCAAAGGCTTTTGTTTTTTATAGAATAGAGCTGAAAAACCTCATAAGTATGTTCATGTTGGTTTTCATATGTGCGAACTCCTTGTGTAGTTTGTGTACATAAGTCAGGCAAATACAATGGCTGGCCAGGTCTCCCGCCAAAGCAGGGAGAGCGGGAACTCCTCCCGCGCAACTGAGGCCGACCATGCCGGCATCTTTCCCGGTTCTTTGCCACCTCCTTGTGGTTAATTAAGGCGCCCGGAGACTCTTCCGGTTTCCGGGCGCCCCTTTTTAAGGAGAAAAGCGCTCTAAAATTCTATAGCGCCAAAAGAAGCAAAAGGGTATAATACTGCATACAAAGGCAGCGATTGCCTTAAGATATATAAACGCGCCGGAAGGCGCATTAACTTCAACTATTTTTTTAATGCCATGAAAAAACCAATTGAAAAAACCAAGGCTGTCAAAAAGCCGGGCAGCGACAAGATCAAACTTCTGAGGGTCTATCAGATCCTGCAGGAATGTTCCAGCGAAGAAAAGCCCCTGACCAGGGACGAGATCGCTGACAAACTGTCTGCCGAAGGCATTAAGTTCGAACGCCGGACTTTTGGAGCCGACATGAAGCTTTTGGCCGGCTGGAAGGGAGTTGACATCGAAGAGAAAAAAGTCGGCCGGAAAAACGCTTACTATGTCAAACGCCGTCCCCTGGACGACACGGAGATCAAGATCCTTATCGACGCCGTCCAGGAAGCGGCTTTCCTTTCCGAATTTCTTACGGGGCACATTGTTCAAAAGCTTGCCGGTATCGGCGGCCCCACCATCAAGAAGAGGGTGAAGGAAAGCTATCTGCCCCTGAGGATCAAGAAGCGCAGCAACAAAGAGATCCTGGAAAGCATCGAGGTCATCAGGAACGCTCTCTTTGACGGGTGCCAGATCTCCTTCGTGTACAACGACCGCGATATAAACAAAGTGCTGGTCCCCAGGAACGAAGGGCAGAGATACACGGCGGAACCCCTGACCCTCGTCATCGACAACGGCCGCTACTACGTCATGTGCTACGACAAAGAAGGCAATGACAACATAAAAAAATACCGCCTGGACAGGATGACCGAGGTCAGCGAGGAAAAGAAGAAGGTGTCCCAGGTCGCCCTGAGCAAGAGGGGAGAGCTCCCGCGCCATCTTTCCACGCTTTTCTCCATGTACGGCGGCCCCGCCAACAACATTGAGCTCCGCTTCAGGAAAGAACTGGCGGAGATGATCTTCGACGCTTTCGGCGAGGACGTGGAGTGCCGGGAGGATAAGGATGATGACGCCACGGCCCTGGTGACCGTGCAAGTCAGCCTGTCTCCCACTTTCTTCAGCTGGATCACCAATTTCAGGGGCGGCATAAGCATCGAAGGGCCCGCAGAAGTCAGGCGCGAATATAATAAGTTCCTTGAGGCCAATCATAAGCCCTATGAAAAAGAAAAATAAGCGCTGAAAGAAGCGTTTTCAAGCGGCGGCATAGAGGGTAAAATGTCTTCGACATTACCTCTTTGCCGCCTTTTTTCTGAATAACTTATAAATGATTGAAAACTTGGACCGTATGCTTCATTTTAACAAGTTATCAACAAGTTATAAACAAAATGTCGTCAATTTTATCCACAGAGGAAAGGCGATGTTTTCGCTTGCCGACACGCGCTATTCCTTTTGCTAGCGAGGCTTCCGGGCTTTTTGCGTCTTTACTTTTCTACCGTGCTTTGCTAAAATAATCTGACCTAATAATGCAATAAAAAATTCAGTGAAGATATGTGTGATCGTGTATTGATTTCGACAGTCCTTACGGCCTTGCTTCTCTCCCTGCCGCTTCTCGGCGCGGAGGAGGCGGCCTATGAAAACGGCAAAGGCGCCCCGGCGGATTTCGCCCTGGGCACCGAGCCCTGGTTCATCACGCCCGTACCGGAAGGCGAGCAGGCCGTGGTGGAAGCTTTGGAATTTTCCTACATCAGCAACACCGTGCTCAGAGCCGCGGGCAACGTCGTGCTTTCCTACGGCGACTACCGCGTCTATTCCGACTCGGTGGAATACAACACCGCCACCAAGATCCTGACCTCCCCGGGCTGGACCCGCGTCACCTACACCGCCCCCGAGGATCTCTACGAAGCCATGAACCAGACCGGCGTTGCGGTGGACAACGAGATGGGCCCCTTCTGCTACGAAGTGCTGGGCGAGAGAGTGATCTTCAATCTGGAAAACTACGCCGGTCAGTTCGAGAACGCCCACGCCAAGGTGGATTTCGGCAATTTCAAAGATCTTGAGGAAGGCCGCTGGTACGAGAAAAAATGGTACATCTACGGCAAGACGCTGGTGAAGGATCCCTATGAGAACGTCCTGCACGTCACGGACGGCCGCTGCACCACCTGCCCGCCGGAATACCAGTCTGCCCTTTACAGTTTTGAAGCCAAGGACATCACCGTCGCGGTCCCGGATCTCAACAATCCCCAGGAACAGAGCCGCGTCACGGCCCGCAACTGTCTGGTGAAGTTCGAAGGCGTGCCCTTCCTGTGGCTGCCCCAGGTCACCTACACTCCCAGCGAAGACGACAATCCCTTCCCGGTCCAGGTCAAGGCCGGCTATGATTCCAAGAAGGGCGGCTTCTTCGATCTGGCGCTGGACGTCTATCACAGCAAAGAGCTTCGTCTGACGCCGCACATGGGCTATTATTCCAAGCACGGCATCTCTTTCGGTCTCGACGGCTCCTACAACGTGGTCTTCACCAACGTGACCACCATCGCCGGCGAATGGGAATCCTTCTTCATCGACGACACCGCCCGCCGCTTCATCCAGGAAAAAGACAAGCACGACAAGGACGGCGACAAGCAGTTCCGCTACCGCCTGCTCTGGGAGCACGTGCAGACCTTCGGACCCGGCGCCGGCTGGCTCAACAAGGGCCTGCTCTCCTGGCAGATCGACTGGATGAAGGACATGGACGTGGTGCATGAATTCTATCGCGAGGACTACAACCGTTACGGTCAGCGCGACACCTGGCTGGACTTCACCATCCCCATCGGCGAGGACAACGAAGTCAGCTTCTTCGCCGTCAAGCAGGTCAACACTTTCTACACCACCTACGAGCGTCTGCCTGAACTGAGGCACGTCTTCAGGAAGCGCCGCGTAATGAGCCTGCCGGCCCTCAACATTCCCGTTTACTACGAGAGCAAGAGCACCGCGGGCTATTACCATTACGTCCAGAGCGACAAGCAGGACGCCCACGCCAGCTACACCATGTGGCAGGCCCAGACTGATCACAAGATCTCAATGCCCAAGCGCTTCTTCAACTTCCTCAACGTCGAGCCCTACCTTGGCTTCGCCATGGACTTCGGCAACATCAACAACTACAACGACGGCGAGGAATACGATTACGTCTGGAAACGCTCCCGCATTTCTCCGGGGGCCTCTGGCGGCTTCAACAGGAGATTGAAACTCAGGCACAAGACCGTCAACTTCCCGGTGAATCACTTCAACCAGAATTACAACCGCTACACCAGGATGGCCATCGACGCCTACCGTCCCCAGGACGAGGGCGCCTTCTTCCGCGCCATGCCCTACGGCGGCGTGGACGTCAGCTTCAAGCTGCACAGGACCTACAATCTGGAAGGCACCTACGCCGGCGAGCTGATGAGGAAATACCTCCAGTCTGACAGCGAGAAGATCCGCCACATCATAGAGCCCAAGGCCGCCGTCTTCGGCAACACGGCCTTCGGCACCGAGAACGGCCTGGCGGCGGGCGGCGACCTGGGCATCAGGAACGCCATCCAGATCGAAAGGAAGGGCAACAACGCCAACCTTATCGACTTCACGGCCTACGTCAGCCAGCGCTACTATCACGACGAAGTTTACAAATCCCAGGATTACCGCCACCATTACAATTACCGCGGCAAATACACCGAAGGAAAGGTCTTCCGCCAGTACCAGGCCTCCACGGCCGCCGGCTTTGCCTTCCAGTCCGATCCCACCGACTGGCTCAACATCCAGGGCGACCTCCTCTGGGATCTGGACAAATACAAACGCGTGACCTTCGCCAACCTGGGCGCCAATATGGACGCCACCAGAGTGCTGCAGAAGGCGCTCTCCCATCCCTCGCTGCCGCGCTGGCTGAGAGGCAGGAAAGACGAGCTCATCCTGCACGCCAGCTACCGTTATCTCTACGATTACTCCAACCTCATCTCCGCCGGCGGCCGCATCTGGTTCGACGACTTCACGCCCTGGCTCTCTCTGGAGATGCAGCAGAAGGCCTGGGCCAGAGAGCTTACGAGAGGGTGGGGCTTCGAATCCTACGTGCGCTTCGAGGCGGAGAAGGGCAGTCTCCAGGAAATGGAATTCACGCTGTACAAGAACTGGAAGAAGTGCATAGACACTTCCGTGTCCTACCGCCTGAGGGACGACAACGACCACTCGGTTTACGCCACCTTCTGGCTCACGGCTTATCCCAAGAGCAAGCTGAACCTGGGCAACTAAAAGCAAAAAAGCGGACGATCAGATCGTCCGCTTTTTTAATTCTTCCGCCCGCGTTTTTACAGGGAGTATTCCATCACATAGTCCGGCATGACGAAGCCCGATCCGATGTCCGTGTCGATGCTTTTCGTGATCAAAAAACCCCATTTGAGATAGGCGTCGATGGCGGGTTTGTTGGTCCTCTTGACGGTCAGCGTTATTTTCGGAAGGGCGTGATCCCTGGCGAATTCCTTGATAAGCTCGAAGGCTTTTCCTCCGTAGCCCTGATGCCGGCGTTCCTTCACAACGTACAGTTTGGAAAGGAAAAGCTGATCCTCTTTCACGCTCAGAGCCGTGTAGCCGATCCTGCCCTCTTCCGTTTCCAGATAAAAGTAATGATAGTTGGCTTTTTCGATCTGCTCTCTCATGACTTTTTCCGAATGGAACAGCTCGATCATGTATTCCGTCTGCCCCTCCGGCAGCAGGGGTTTCCAATGTTCCAGCCAGATGGCTTTCGCGAACTCCGCCAGTTCCCTGAGGTCGGAGGCTTCCTGCAATCTCATCGCGCTCATATTTTGTTCCTGATTTAAGGTTCATTTAATTTTACTATTTTTACCGCCCGCCGTCAGCGGGAATATGTTTGGGCCCATCTGCTATAATCATTGATGACAGAAGGAGGATCTTATGGAAAAATATTTCGAACTTGTGGATTTTCTCAAAGCGTGTCAAAAGGACATCATCAGGCCGGCTTTCGGAGCCATCCCCAATCCTTACCTTATTCCCGGCGGTTTCTACACCCAGCAGTGGGACTGGGACGCCTATTTCATGGCCAACCACCTTTGCAGCCGCCGCCCGGCCCAGCCTCAGTATCTGAAATACTGGGTGGACAATTTCCTTTCCATATTCGATCCCAACGAGGACACGCCGGCCTGCGTCAGGGCCGACCAGAAAGTTTTGCGCCATCCCTCCCTCATACTGAAGCCCTTCCTGGCCAGGGGCGCTCTGAGAGCCATGAAGGACAATCATGCCGAAGACTGGGGCAGGGAAGTTTTCCCGAAAGTTGAGAGCACCATCGCGCGCTGGGAAAAAGTGAGGCGCGACGAGCCCACGGGCCTTTTCTTCTGGTACGACTCCATGATGTCCGGGGCGGACAACAACCCCGCCGTGGGCGACGCGGAGGAGGACAGGAACCAGGTCCTTTCCTGCGACGTCAACGCCTACGTTTACGCGGAATACCTGGCGCTTTCCGAGATGGCTTCGCTCTTGGGCTGCGGCGACAAGGCTGAGATCTATCAGAAGAAAGCCGCAACTCTGAAGGACAACATCATAAAGCATCTCTATCACGAAGACGAAAACATGTTCTGGAACAGGAGAAGGGACGGACGGGTGATAAGAAGGAACGCTTTCTCCAACTACATTCCTTTGACCTACGGCGTCTTGGAGGACAAGGAAAAAGGCCGGGCTTTGCTGAAGGATCATCTTCTCCACAGGACCATGCTCTCCCGCTACGGCATTCGCAGTTTGGCCCAGGACGACCAGGATTACAACAACGAGTGCATGATCGTCCCGTATTCCAACTGGCAGGGCCCGATCTGGGTGGTGGCCAATTATCTTCACACTGTCGCCCTCTCTCGCTACGGACTTTGCGAGGAAGCGCGGGAAGTCACGAAAAGATTGGCCGACACGCTCTTAAAAGACCTCCACAACTGCGGCAGCCTGCATGAGAACTACTGCGCGGAGTGCGGCGGCGGCTTGGCGCCCAACGCGGACATGAACAAAGGACGCGAAGGCGGCTTCGTGAGCTGGAACCTTCTCGTCGTGGACATGCTGGAGGAAAATTTCCCGGAAGTGTTCAAAAAATAAAAAAGGCCTTGGCTTAAGCCTCGGCCTTCAGGAAAAAATCCTTTATGATCTGAGCCGCCTCGCTGGTCGAGGCGGCTTTCACTATTTGGCGCCGGAATTCCGCCACGCCCAGGAACCCTCTGGCGTAGCCGCAGGCGATCCTTCTGATGTGCAGAGAGGCCAGCTTCTCCCCGTAGGTGTCCTTGAGATATTCCAGGTGTCTGAGGGCCAAAGATCCTCTCTCGGCCAGGCCCGGCTCCGGGATCAGTTCGCCGTCTCTCAGATATTTTTCCACTCTTTTAAAAAGCCAGGGCGCCCCCAGGGCCGCCCGGCCGATCATGATGCCGTCGCAGCCCGTCTCCTCGATTATTTTCGCGGCGCTTTCCGGGCTCACGATGTCGCCGTTGGCGATGACGGGGACGGAAGGATCTTCTTTTTTCACGGCCTTCACGACTTTCGCAATTTCTCCCCAGTCGGCCTGGCCGGAATAGAGCTGAGCCCTGGTGCGGCCGTGCACCGCCACCGCCTGGGCGCCGGAGGCCACCATCAGGGCGGCGAATTCCGGACCGTTCTTGCCGGCGCTGTCCCAGCCCAGGCGGATCTTGACGGTCAGGGGAACCGAGATGGCTTTCTTTACGGCCCGCACCACCGCCGCGGCGGTCTCGGGCTCCTTCATCAGAACGGCGCCGCCCCCGGTCTTCACGACTTTGGAAACGGGGCAGCCCATGTTGATGTCTATGATGCC
>JAFZID010000221.1 GCA_017554565.1 bacterium | reverse complement strand
GGCGATCCCGTGGACGCGGCAGTATTTTTCATACAGCGCGTCGTCGATGAGTTTGCGGACCTCGGGATCGGGAGAGTCCGCGAGCAGAGCGAAAATGCGCCCGGAAATTCCGTCGCCGCGCGCCTTTGCCGACAGGAGTTCGCGGAGGCGGGTCCGCAGCGACTCGCCGGAGATATTGGCGTCGATGCGGAAAAGCCGCATCTCGGAGCCGCACTCGGGGCATTCATGCCGGAGCGTGTACTCTTCGAACTCGCCGTTCAAGCCGCACTTCGCACAACGAAGCACAAATGTGAAATCGGACCGCATCGCCTGCCCCCCCTTGTTTTTTCCGCCGCCCATCCGGGGTCAAATTCAACTGAAGGCATAACTTACCGCCGACAGAGTTGTTTTTCAAGAAAAAACGGAAGTCCGGCGGATTTTTCCGGGGCTTCGTCCGCGAAGCGGTCACTCCTCGAATTCGGGGTCGTAGGCGCGGTCGTCGCGCGAGAGGTAGCCGAGGCGATCCCGCCAGCCGCCGCCGTCCGCGGGGCGCTCCGCGATCTCGCTCTGCGACGCCGCGTGACCGTCGGCAAAACCCGCGCTGCAGCTGCCGCCGTGACGGAAGTCCGCGTAGCCGCCGTCTCCCGACGTCGGGTTGTAGAGGAACGCCGTCGCCGCGGGCTGCCCGCCGCCGTTCACGGGAATGCACGCCGCGTCGGCGATCACGCACAGCGCCGCCGGCGTCCGGATCATCCCCGCCTTGACCGGACGGTAGTTGGGCGGCCGGTCGCCGATGGCGCGGAAGGACAACAGATAGTTGTAGCCGAATCCGGCGAAGCGCGCCGCCGTCTTGAAGAAACTCTCGCCCCAGGCCTACGCCCTTCTGGCGGTCATCAGGAACTGCCGCGGCCAGCGCTACAAGATCAATCCCGAAGCTCCCTCCTCGCCCCTGGCCATGCTGGACCAGGGCCAGGAGCAGAATTTCACAATGAACTGCTGCGAACTGCAGTTCCAAGCCAACGCTTATTCCGGCGATCTGAACCTGGATCATATCGCGGAGCTTCATTACTACGGCGTGGCGTTTTTCACCGACCCCGCCCTCTGGCCTCCGGGCACTTTCAGCGAAGACAACTTCGCCGGGGACATCGTCCTGGCGCCCGGCTTCGAAACGGACGAGATAAAGCTGCCGCAAAAGCTCACGGTCAGCATCCCGCCCTGCGAGCAGCCGGACAGCATCGACACGGAATTCTCCGGCAAGATGTGCCGCTGGCTCGACAGTTTCATGAGCCTGGCCGAGAAAGGGCATCTGCGCTTTTCCACGCAGCATCGCTTCTACGCCTTCAGCCGGGACATGCTGGAAAAACATTTCGCCAACGTCGAGAGCCGCGATCTGCTCTTCGAATACATCCTGCGCTACGGCATCGACTCCGGGCTTTTGTGCATGGATTCCTCCGGCGTCATAGCCCCCGGGCCGGAGCTTCCGAAATACCGCCTCCTCCCCCTGGGATCCCAGATGATCAAATATGTGGAGTGGCGCAACAGCTGCCCCTCCGTTCTGGTCAAGGAAAACGATTCCCTGCGCACGGCCTCGCTGGAGCTTTACCTTGTCTGCGCCTACAACAGGCTTTTGAAAAGCAGCCGCGGCAAATGGCTCGCCACGGACGACGTCCTCTCCGAAATGGAGCGCGCCCTTCACAGCTGCTGCTCCGTCGGCGGCTCCAAAAAATGGGGCTGGGACGAAGTGCGGCTCCAACCCCTCACCAGAGAGGAGCTGAGGGACTTTTTCAACAACGAGCTGAGGTTCCGCTTCTTCATCCCCGGCCTCACCTACCACGGCAGCGGAAAAGACGGCAAGAATTACGTGGCCATGACGGAACTGGGGGAAGCCTTCAACGGCATCGCTCCGGTGCCGGCTTACGACTCTTCCAAGACCCAGCTGATCGTCAAAAACGATTTTGAGATCATCCTCATAAATTCCGGGCGCTGGGACTACGTGCGCTATTTTCTCAGCCTCTTTACGGAAGTGGCCCCCAACTCCACCCACGCCAGCTCGGTCTTTTATCTCAAGCAGAAGACCATCAGGGAAGCCGTGGCCGCCGGCCGGCCGGTCACGATGCTAATTGATTTTTTGGAAAAGCACGCCACCGCCCCCATCCCTCCCAACGTCGTCACGACTTTGAAAGACTGGGTGGTCTCGGAGGTCACATTGCACAAGGACGCCTGCTTCTTCGCCTCCGACGATCCCAGGGACGCCGCCAACCTTTTGGCGAAACACCCCAAGTCCTTCTCCCTCATCGGAGACCGCATGCTTCTTTGCTACATGAGCGACGAGGCCATCATGAAGCTCATGAACTCCAACCGCATCAGCGCGGTGGACTACTCCATTCCCGCCTCCGGAGCCATAACCGTGACCATGGACAACGAGGTGGTCTTCAACAACACCCTTGACTTCAGGATTAAGGCCCTGGGGCTGATGATCACGGAGGAGACCTTGGACCGCAGCGGCAAAAAGCATTACGCCATCTCCCATGTCAAACTGGCCGCCATGCAGAACCCCAAGGTCTTTTACCAGCGCCTTTCCAGGGTCTTCTCCCCCGACACCTCCATCGTCACAAAACTCAGGATCATGCGGGCCATGGGGCTGATCCCCAGCCGCGGCCCGGTCACGGTCCTTCTCAACTGCCCCACCAAGACCAAGCAGCAGCTGCAGAGCTCGCGCCTTTCCTGGTACCGCAGCTTCAGCGCCCAGATCGGCCTGGGGCAGTTCGTGGTGAAGGAAGAGTGCGTGGCGGACGTGCGCCAGGCCCTGAGCCGCATAACTGACAAAAGAGCTGTCCTGCAGACTTTCCCAACGATATAGACCTATGCCAAATCTTTCTAATCCGGTCATAGTCCAGAGCGACCTTTCCATCCTTCTGGAAGTGGACAATCCCCTCTTCGGGGAAGCCAGGGACGCCCTGGCGCGTTTCGCGGAGCTTGAGAAAAGCCCCGAGCACATCCACACCTACCGGATCAGCAACATCTCCCTTTGGAACGCCATCGCCTCGGGCCTTACGCCGGAGGACCTCATAGACCTCCTTGAGCGCTACAGCAAATTCCCCATCCCCCAGACCATGCTCCGCAACATATTGGACGTCAGCTCCCGCTACGGGAAGATGGTCCTCACTCCCGCCGAGGAGCCCTGGCTCAGGCTCTCCTCCACGGACGAGATGGCGGCGCGCTACGTGGCGGCCCATCCCAAGATCTCCCAGCTTCTCATACCGGACACCGGAGGCGACGGGGAGCACTCCTCCTGGCTGGTGGATGAAAAATACCGGGGCGAAATTAAAAGGCTTCTCACCCAGTTCGGCTACCCCGTGAAGGACCTGGTTGGCTACGTGCCGGGAGACCCCTACCGTTTCCGCCTGAAGCCGGAGAGCGAAAGCGGCTTCGCCGTGAGAGGCTACCAGGACCTGGCGGTGGAGAATTTTTACAAAGGCGGCTCCGTGGAGGGCGGCTGCGGCGTGGTGGTGATGCCCTGCGGATCCGGCAAGACCATCATCGGCATCTGCGCCATGGCCAAGCTGCAGACCTGCACGCTTATCCTCAGCGCCAACATCACGGCTCTGCGCCAGTGGCGGCAGGAGCTTCTTGACAAGACCGACATCCCGCCGAATGACATCGCGGAATATTCCGGGCAAATGAAAAGGATCGCGCCGATAACCCTGGCCACTTACCAGATACTCACCTACCATCCGGAGAAAGAGAAAGACAATTTCCCCCACTTCAAGCTCTTCCACAAACGCAACTGGGGGCTCATCATCTACGACGAAGTCCATCTTCTGCCGGCGCCGGTCTTCCGGATCACCTCAGACATCCAGGCCCGCCGCCGCCTCGGGCTGACGGCCACCCTGGTCAGGGAGGACGGCAAGGAAAGCGACGTCTTCAGCCTGGTGGGCCCCAAGCGCTACGACGTTCCCTGGAAGGAACTGGAGAGCCAGAACTGGCTGGCCTCGGCCTACTGCACGGAGATCAGGGTCCCCATGTCCGAGGAGAGCAAATGCGACTACGCCGTTTCCAGCGACCGCATCCGCTTCCGCATCGCTTCGGAAAACCCCGTCAAGACCGGCTGCGTGAAAATGCTTCTGGAAAGACACAAGGGCTCCCACATCCTTATTATCGGCCAGTACATCGGGCAGCTCACCAAGCTCTCCAAGGAATTGGACGTCCCTCTTCTCACCGGCTCCGCCTCCCAGGAGCGCCGGGACCGCTTTTACGGCATGTTCCGCCGGGGAGAGATCAACGTCCTGATGGTCTCCAAAATAGGCAACATCGCCGTGGATCTCCCGGACGCCAACGTGGCCATCCAGATCTCCGGGACCTTCGGCTCCCGCCAGGAGGAGGCCCAGAGGCTGGGCCGCATCCTGCGTCCCAAGCCGGGATCCAACGACGCTTACTTCTACACCATCGTGACCCAGAATTCCCTGGAGCAGGACTTCGCCCTCAACCGGCAGATGTTCCTGACGGAGCAGGGCTACGAATACAAAATAGAAAAATACAAAGAACCAACTAATCCAAAAAAACCGAAAAAAACATGAAAACTCTAGGCAACGCGCTTCTCTCCATCTTTCTCTTTTTGGGATTGATCTTTCTGATCTTCCTCATTTTCAAAGGAGCCCAGTTCTTCGCGGCGATCCTCGCCCCCCTGGTCGTCATAGCCCCGACCATCATCGGCATCGGCATCATCTTCGTGCTTGTTTCCCTGATCCCTCCTTTGAAGCGTTATTTCCTTTTCCCCGTCCTCATAACCTCCTACGTCGTGGGCTTCCTGCTCTTCATCGAGTCGGCCTTCCTGACCCTGGACGTCTTCAACGTCCTCTGGCTCATCGTGGGCATTCTTCTCTGCGGCTTCGGCATCACGCCCATCGCCATGATCGCCTGCATCTTCTCCCAGCAGTGGGGCATTTTGGCGAACCTCGTCTTCATGCTGGCGGCGGTGATCTTCTTCCGCTGGTACGCCGTGCACGAGGCCATGAAGCTGGGCGTGGGCGGCGGCCCCAAGGAAGCCCAGGCGAAAGTCGAATAAGCCTTATGGCAAAACAAAGGCGAATTGATTATAATTTTAAAAAGCGAACTTTTTACAACCTCTAACCAACAGGAGCAACATATGAACGAATTCATTAGTTTCTTCACCAACATCCTCAACTTCAGCGGCAAGGCATCCAGGAAAGAATTCATCATTCCTTTGGTCGTCATTCTGATTCTCAGCATGGTCCTCGGCAGCGTGATCGGCGGTGTCATCGGCACTATCCTCGCCATCGTCGTTTTCATCTCCTCGATCTCCATTTCCGTCCGCCGTCTGCACGACTGCGGCAATTCCGGACTCTGGGTCCTGCTTTACCTCGTTCCCATCGCGAACATCATCCTGCTCGTTTACCTCTGCGTCAAGCCCGGCAAATAAGCTTAGATATTCAGCGATAAAAAAAGCGGCTCCAAAAGGAGCCGCTTTTTTTATGCTTTTAAAGATCGTCGCGTTTCTTATTTCCCGTCCTCGTAGCCCAGGAATCGGGCTCTTTTGTCGATGAAGGCCTCTTTCTTCCTCAGGGAGCGCAGGGTGTCC
>JAFZID010000220.1 GCA_017554565.1 bacterium | reverse complement strand
CAGATCTCGCCGACAGGATTGTAATAATCGACGAGCTGGGAATGCACGAGGTTGAAGCAGGATCTCACATGGCTGTTGCTCAGGACCAGCGTTCCCAAGACGATGCCCTGGGCCAGGACGTTGTTGATGCCGCCCCTGGATTTCGCCTCCTCCATCGCTTCCTTGGTATAGACGATCATGTAGTTCTGCGTCACATACTCGTCGCACTGCCAGTCGTTGGTGTAGTATTGTTCGGCCTCGACCTTGCTCATTATCTGCTGCACGCCGTCGCGGGCGATAATGTCGTCGATGGGACCGTCGCAGCCGCCGCAGGTGAAGTTCTTGGTGTTCGGTTCCAGCGCCGTCAGCGTCTTGGTCTTGTCGTTGTAGAGAATTGCGTATTCATGGTTCAAATATGTGTAGTCCACCTGACCCAGCATCTGGTCCTGGTCGGTCGTGAAACGCCAGATCTCGTTGTAGCCATTGTTGCGGGGCTGGAAATAGCCCGCCCTGACTTCCACCAAATTGATGTCGCGGTAAGCCACCGTGCATTTTCCCGTGAAGACGCCGTCCGGGGAATTGAAGAAGATGGTATCCCCCACTTCCAGCGCTTTGATCTGCTCCGGCAGGTCGGAGTCCTGAAGCTTGGTGATGTCCCTTTCATAGCCGCCCGTTACGGTAGGCGGTTCCTGACAGGTGAGGTCAACGGTCAGAATATCCTTCGGCGGCGTGGCGAAAGACAGCGCGGCGAAGACCGCGATCAACGAACTGAACCAGAATGCTTTTTTCATATCTATCCTATTGTTATTTGTTTTCTATTTTATCATTCTTAAGTTTGTCAGCTATCGTTCTCCTGACTTCCAGGCTCTCCTTGCCGACGGGCATGAGGATCCAGTCGTGCATGACGCCTTTGCCGATGAAAAACGTCGCGTCTATCCCCTTGCGCTTCGCCAATTCGTAAAAACGCGTGGCGTGCGAGGAGAAAACTTCCTTGCTGCCGGTGAAGATATGCATGGGCGGAAAGCCTTCCAGATCCCCGTGGTACGGGTCGCATTCGTTGTGCGTGGCATTCGGGCCGGGACGCAGGAAAACGTTGAGATTGTCGATTAGCTGCAAAGGGATGAGGATGTCGTCAGGAGCCAGGATCGCCATCTCCTCTTTGCAGTTCTCCTCACTGACGTCGATGTGCGCCGGAGAAAAAAGAAAGAGGCGGCTGGGCAGCGGCAATTTGTTGTCCCTGGCCCTGAAGCAGACGGTCAGGCACAAGGCGCAGCCGGCGGAATCGCCGAAGAAAGCGATGTCCTCAGGTTTGTAAATTTTCAGCATCTCCCTGTAGGCCTCGAAGCAGGTCGTGGTGGAGCGGTACATGTCCGTATCCGGCAGCAAGGGGTAATCCGGGAACCAGACGTCCCTCTCCCCTTTCCGAAGGAAATAGAGCGCCAGATCCCAGTGCTGCAGCATAGGCGGCAGGATCATGCCGCCGCCGTGGCAAAAGAGCAGCGCTTTGCCGTTTCCCTTTTTCTGCCTGATGATCTCGCAGTGGCGGCCGTCCGGCAAAGGAAAAGATTCCACGTCTTTAATTACTTCCAGCCATTTGGGAGCGTAAGTCTCCTTCCAACTGGTCTTCTTGTCCAGCTTTTTCTTCAGCGCCTCGGGGGGCTTGGCGAAAAGTTTTTTCGGTCCGAATATTTTGGCCGCCAGCGCCTGGGGGCGGTAGAGCCAGCTGGGCTTTACCGTGGCGTTGATGTTGGTGATCTCCGCGAAGTGCGCCGCCACCGCCTTTTTGTATTCGGGCGAAAAATCGAAAGCATGGCGCGACTTCATGACGTCCATCGCTTCATAAAAAGCGTTGGTGGAGCCTTTGCCCGCGAAACAACTCTCGACCTCCCCGTATGCGGCGAGGCCGTCAAGTTCGCCGCCTAAAAGCAGCGAGGCGGCAAGGAAGAGGAATATGGAAAAATTTACCTTCGCCATTTCAGAGCAAGGAGCAGCGCCAGAAGCGCAATGAGCGCGGGTTCCGGAGTAAGGATAGCGTCGTGTTCGATTATCGAATCGGAATTGATGCTGTAGTTCTCGTTGTCGTAACCGTCGAGGCGGTAGCGCAGCGTCACGGGGTGTCCGGGAGTCAGGCCGATGAAATAGAAGGGCACGCCGTTCATGTTGTGGCGGTCAACTATGTTTTTCGTCAGATCGGACAAGACCTGGATGGTGCCGGATTTCACAGTCTCGCCTCCCGTGCCGTAGAGGAAGCCGTGGACGAAGGGCGAGTATCCTTCGCTGACCAGGTCGAAGGTCTTGGCCCTCACGTCGGGAGAAATGTTCGTGACGACGAGATCGCGTCCTGGGATCTCGACCGTCATGACATATTGCCCGTACGGCAGCGTCAGAGCCGTAGAGCGGCCCTTGTCGGTGGTGGTGCCGGTCTTTGACCCTGCGACAACGGAAGCGCCCTTTATGGGCAATTTGGAGCGGTTGTCGGCTAACTGGGCGTAAACGATGCCGCTGCCGGTTAAATCCTCAGCTTCAAGCGTGACCACCTGGGCCTCGTTTGTGATAACGGTCTCGTAAACGAGGCCGGAATAGCGGTCGCTGGAAAGGCAGAGTTTCACTTCGCCGTAAGGCAGGCCTTCCAGGATGAAGGTGCCGTCCACTTCGTTGGAAACTGCCAAAGCATAATTCTTGCCCACGGCTCTCAGGATGCATTCGCCGGTGATGTCGCAGCCGTAAACGGTGTTGGTTATGACTACGCCGGCAAGGGAGCCGCAAAGATCGCTTCTTTCCGCTTCCTTCGTCACGTTGAGGGTAAGGACGGAGGGCGCGCTGACGGCCTTGTCGTTCTGGGCGTAGCAGAGGAAGCAGTAAGTGCCCGGCTTTTCAGGCGTGACGGTAAAAGACGCGGCGGAGGCGTCCTCTACGAGGCCGAGCTGCGGGTTGGAGAAATTCTCTCTCCAGACCAGCTCGCTCTCCCCAGCTTTTTCCGCGCTAAGCGTGGCGGAGCAGCCCAGGGAGAGAGAATATTCTTTTTCTCCGTTTTCGAAGGAAGCTGTGACGCTCAAAGCTTCATCCGGTGCGAAGCGGGTGGAGGTGGCGTTCTCTTTGCCGTAGGCCCTGACCTGACACTGGACGAGGTAAGAGCGGTCGGCTTTGAAGGTGTGCGTCACTTCGGAAGGCGCCTGCCAGACAGTCCAGCCTACGCCCTCATCCCAGTTGAAACGGACTTCCGCTTCTCCTGGCGCATGCAGTATCGCCCTGGGAGAATAAGTGACGGCCGTGCCCTCGCGCTTAACTTCTTCCAGGAAGACCTCGGGATCGATGGTCGCGGCGGAAACGATGTTGGTAACGGCCGCCGCCACGGCCTCGTTGGATTTCAGCGCCTCAGTTACAAGTTCATGCTCGCCTTCTTCCAACGTGAGGATCGTGTCAAGCATCAAGCTCTTTTGCGGAGCGCCGATCTCTTCGCCGTCCAGGAGCCAGCGGAAACTGTAGCCCGGTTGGCTGCCAAGGGCGGAGAAAGTCGTTTCATATTCACCCAGGATAGCGAAGGGGCCCTGGTAAGCCAGCTGGCAAGGAACATAGGGAATGTTGACTCTCACGTCATGAGTCTCTTCGCCGATCTTGAGCTTTAAGTTAAAGATGCCGGACGTGCCGCCGGTGGCGGCGTGGTCGTAAGTCAAAAGCACGGTTTGATAGCCGCTGACGGTACCGCTGGCAGGATAGGCGGAAAGGAGATCGTTCTGGGTGTCGATCTCGTAATCGTAAGGAGAGGAGCCCTTGTTGCCCAGGACCAGGACAACGGAATGACCGTTGCTCATCGTGAGCCTGCTCGGGAAGAACGGGACAGGGCTGGAGCCGGAGATAACTATGGTTCCTTCCTCCCTCGTCACAGCGTCGTAATCGTCCTTGACCTCGCACTCCACTTTGAAGCTGCCGGCTTCCGCAAAAGCGTGCGCGAAGTAATAGCTGTTGGTCCAGGGGCTCCATTCGGTATCGGGAGCGAAACGCCATCTGACGGTCAGGATGTCGTTGGTGCCGGGATCGGTGGGATAGGCGTGGAAGATCAGGCGCTTGCCGGCCATCTTTTCCGCCGTCTCGCACTCGAAAGTGACGTGCGGATAGCTGTTGGTGACGTGCAATACGGTCGTGTCTTCCAGAATGTCGGTCTGGACTTCCTGTTCCGTCACTTCGATCTTAACCGGGTAATCGCCCGGCGTCATGATGATCCTTTCGTTGAAGGCGTAGTCGTAGTGGTTGGTCAGGAAGACTGTGTCGAAACCGCCGACGGTCCAGCGGATCATGGGCAAAAAGCCTGTTGTGCCCTTGGCGGTAAGATGCGCGATCTGCCCCTGGCCGATGGTGTATTCGCCGTTGGCTTCCACCGTATCCACGGGCGTTCCCGCGACGCCTTTTCTCACAAGCGTCGTGAATTCATGGTCGCTGTAGTTGGCTTTCAGCCAGTAGTAATACGTTACGCCTGCGGCTACGTCCGTGTCCTTGAAACTGGCCGTGCCGCCGCCGAGCGTGACTATGGAAGTCGCCGTGCCAAGATCGTTGACCGTGGATCTTAAGATCTCGAAGGATTCCGGCGCGGTGACGTTGCGCCAGACCATCCTGATATAGTCGTTGGTGTAGCCGCCCGGAACGATCTGGAAATTCATGGGCCTTTCCGGAGGATTTAGCGAAGCGTAAGTGAAGCCGATCCTCAGATCATCCAGTTCGCCCTTGAAGTCGTTCATGCTGTAAAGCGTCAGATAACGGTAATTGCTGAAGTAACTGACGTTGCTCACATCCACGGTAAAATCGGCGCTGGAAGGATCGGGCTCGCTTATGCCTTCGTAATCTTTCCAAACGCTGACGGTAGTATCAGATTCCCCCATTTCAAAATGAACCAATACGCTGAAGGGCACATCATAATCATAAGTAATGGCGGAGATCCCGCCGTTGACCCTGATCTTGTTGTCATTGAAGCGGAGATAGAAATTGCCCAGATAAATGTAGAATATTTTGTCGCTCTGGATCTTCAGGGTGCTCTTCAGCCAGAAATTCGTTCTGCTGTAATGGTAGTCGCCGTTGATGTTGCGGCCCCAGAAAATAAAGCGCCTGGCCGATTCAGAGCCGGCGTTGTCGTTTCTGATCCTCAATACGCCGCCTCTGTGGAAACCTTCCCTCCCAAAAGTGTCGGCAACCGTCTGGAAAATATTGGTGTTGCAGTTCTCCCAAGGCGTGCAGAAGCCTTCGCCGCCTTCCTGCCACATCAAGCCCATGCCCTCCGGATATTCGAACTCTTCGTTGCAGACAAGTCCGTCCACGTCGGGGACGACGGGAGTGCAGCGGTATCTGGCGGCGTAGCGCCTGATCTTCGTCCAGGTGTCCGCCACGCGGCACTTGGCGTTGGTGCTGATCGGAACGCCGTCGTAGTAGATGTTGGTGGAGGAATAGTAGTTGAAGAGGCCGGCGGAACGGGCCATGACGGAGCCGTATTCCCTGGGCGCCCCGGGAGGCGTGTTGTGGCAGCCGAAGCTGTGGTCGAAAAGGCTGCTGCGGTTGTTTTCAGCGTAGGTGTCGATGTAGTGGCGGCCGCCCATGGTGTGGCCGTCCTCATGGCACCAGCCGGTGCCGCCCAGAAAGTCGGAGTCCATGCAGTTGAAGGGAATGGATTCGGAGCCCACCTGGGAATAGTTGACGTTGGCAAGGCCGGTGTAGGTGGCGTGCTTGATGCCTATACTCCCCATGTCGCAGCCGTAACGGCAGCGCATGTCGTAAGCGTCCTGGCAGCCGTTGCGGTAGCCGTTGAAGTCGCCGAGGCTCTGTCCGGAATTATGGTTGTCCGGATAATCGGAAAGCAGCTGCGAGTGGCCCAGTCTCAGGCAGGCCTTGATGTTGCTGTTGCTTAAAAGCAATGTCCCGTGCACGATGCCATGCGCCATCAGGTGATTGATGCCGCCTTTCCGCTTGGAATATTCGTAGGCGTCCTTGGTGTAGCAGATGAGATAATTCTGCGTCACGTATTCCGGCACTTCCCAGATGTTGGTGTAGAAAGTGGCCGGCTGCGGAGCGGTGAAGTTGGCGTGTATCTCGGCCTTTTGGTCTTCGCTAAGTTCGGAGAGAGCCGCGCCGTCCTCGTTGCCGCAGCGGAAATGCTTCATGCGGCTCTCCTCGCTGTAGGCCGTCAGTTTCCCGCTGGCCTTGGTGTAGAGGATGTTGTATTCCTTGGCAAGGTAAGTGTACTCCATCCAGCCCACCAGCGCGTCCTGGTCGTAAGTGAAGTGGAAGATCTCCCTGTTGCCGCTGCCCCTGGGGTCGAAGTATCCGGCCCTGACTTCAACCATGTTGACGTCGCGGTAGGCCACGCCCACGGTGCCCGTGAAAATTCCCTCGGCAGTCTTGAATATGATCTGGTCTTTGTACTTCAGGGCCCTCACCTGTTCGGGAAAATCCGCGTCCTGAAGTTTCGTGACGTCGGTGCCCATGATCTTGGAGGCGCCGGCGCTTTCAAAATCCACCACCAGGAGTTCTTTCTCTTGTTCCGGCGGCGTGGCGAGAAGAGAAGAAGCGATAAACAGAGCTGAGAGCAGGAAGATTTTTTTCATTTTGATCCCTTTATTCGTGTCTCATATAGATTAAGCCGAGGACAAAGAGGAGGAGCGACGCGATCACAGGTTCCGGCGTCAGCACCACGTCCTTGTGCCCGTTGTTATCAAGCTGTATGTCAAAATTAAGATTGTCGTATTCCACCGGACGGAAACGCAGTGTGGTCAAGTGGTCGCCCAGGGCGATGTCATAGAAAGGCGCGCCGTCGAGGTTGACGCGTTTGGCGATGTTCATGGTCGCCTTGGAAAGGACCTGGATCTGAGCGTTCGTCACGATCTCGCTGCCGGTTCCGTAAGCCATGCCGGAAAGCGTGTATTGCCTTCCTTTCATCGCGACGTTGTAAGTGGCAGGTTTGGAGGAGACCGTCACGTTGGTTATGACGCGGTCCATGCCGGGATAGTTCAATTCCGCGAGATATTCCCCGCAGGGCAGCGTGAAGGCGACGGAACGGCCCTTGGCGTTCGTAACACCCTTCTGCCCGGCTATTATTATCACCACGCCCTCCAGGGGGATATTGGAACGCTCGCCCACGCAGTCGAAATACAGATACCCGGAAGCCGCATTTTTCTCCATTTCAAAAGTGCAGCCGCTGTTTCGGGTTATGTTGGTGAAGCAGGGCGCATGAAATGGATGCGTGATGTTGAGCGTAAGATCGTTTCCGCCCTCAAAGGTCGGGAAACTGAAAGCGCCGTATGCGCTGTTGGTGATCCAGTAGATCTCATTGCCCGTGGAAACGGCAAGCGTGCAGCCGGAAAGAACGCCTGTACCGAACATGGTGTTGGTGATGACAGTGCCGTTGAGATCCCAGGAAAGGCGTTCTGTTTCGGTAAGCTCGACTTCCACCGTAAGCACCTGCGGCGCGGAGATTGCCTCGCCGTTTCCGGCGTAATAGGCGAAATAATAAGTTCCGGCTTTTTCGAAGGGCCCGCAGGACGTCGCGCCGGCAAGATTATCGGCTAGCAAGCCCAGCTGCGGGTTCATGGGATCCTCGCGCCAGAAATTCCTGACTGCTTCGTCCCCTTCAAGCTCGATGCTTTCGCCGACAGTCATTGTGACAAAAGCCTCTTCGCTTCCGTTGATCCTGGGCTTAGTTGCGAAAGAGAATTCCGGCCTAAAAAGAAAGCCTGATCCGTTGACGCCGCCTTTTTGGCTTATCTCGCACTGAATGGAGCGGTCTTCCGCATTGGCAAATTCATGCCTGAATTCGGAAGTGGGAGCAAGATCCTGCCAGGTCGTCCAGCCGGTGTTTTCTCCCCAGTTGAACCTGATGAGCGTCCCCTCTTTGAAAGGCGCCAGGAACGGTCTAAGGGTAATGCTCTTGTCGCCGCGCGAAACTTCCTCAAGATAAACTCTCGATACGAGCGGATTGACCAGAACGTTGGTCTCAACGCTGCCGGCGAGCTTATTTTCGCCGTCGTAGGCTTCGAGCTTCAGGGAATGCTCCCCGCTCATGGTTTCCGCGATGATCTCGGCAACGCTGCCCTCGGACACGGCTTCGCCGTCGATGAGCCATCTGTATGAATAGCCCGGGGTGGAGCCGAAGTTGTTGAGATGAAGGACGTCGCCCTCGAAGAGCGTGAAGTTGCCGCTTTGCTTTATGACGGGGTAAGCGTCGGAGGACAGAGTCTTCACTTTCACAGTCTCTTCATGACCGTCGGCAGTCAAAGCGATCCGGTACTCCGCCGCTTTTCCCAACGCTTCCGGAGAAACTTTTATAAGCAGCGCGCGGCCGTTCTCATCAACGCTGCCCGTTATGGGCGAGATCGTCAAAGGCTGGTCCCCCACCCCGCTGACGCTGTAATCGTAAGGCAGCGTGCCGAGGTTCTTCAGTTCCAGCGCCGTCCTGTCGGAATCTTTGGGGACGGTCACGGTCGTCGGGAAACTGGGGATGGCCTTGGCTTCGCCAAGCGTAAGCTCCAGATTCGTTTCAGTGACAGCCCCGTAATTGTCCCTGACCTGGCACTTCATAAATTTCCCGCCGGAAGTTTCATAATTGTGCACAAAGAAGAGTCCGGAGGTCCATTCCGTCCAGTCATCCCCTTCCGCGCACCAGCGGACCTCGAAAGTGTCGTTGGTGCCGGGATCGCTGGGGAAAGCCTGGAAAGTGAGGTTCCTTCCCGCCATCAGGCTTCCGTTGATCAGCTCTATGGAAAGCTTCGGATAAGCGTTCGTAACGGTGAGCGTCGTGTAATTCGTGACCATTCCGTCGTAGGGGCGCATAGAATCGCGCATGATGAGCGTGACGTCGTAAGTGCCGGGAGTATAAGTGTCGGTGTAAGCATAGACCATGTTGTTGGTCTTCATCTGCGACTGCACGCCCCTGAGCTGCCACCTGAAGGCCGGCATCCAGCCCTCAGAAGCGCTGGCGTCGAAATAGTTGGTCTCGGATTGCCCCACCACATAGGGTCCGCCCGGCTCCGCCGTCTGGGAAAGTTTGCCAATTAGACCCGAGACCGGCATGGTGAAGAGCCTTTCCTCCGCAGCGTCCTTCGGAGCAGCCATATAATAATAGACCTTGTCAGTCTCCGCCGTGTCGTCGTCAACAACGACTCTTCCGCCTTCCGTGGATACCGTTTTCAGCAGCGCAAGATCGGAGAAGTTTTTCGTCTCGCTTCTGTAAACGTCGTATTCTCCCGCGACCGCCGCAAAGGAGAAACGCAAGGAATTTTCCAATTCCTCAAGCATGGGATCCTGAGGATGCTGCGCTATAAGAACGTCCTCCCAGCGTTTTCCGAGCCTCACTTCATCCACGATGAACTTCGCGCCTTTCCTGCCTTCAATGACCACTCTGTTGGCAACATCTGAGATCGCATAGTTAGAAACATAAGCGTCCGCCGAATCGAGTCTGGGCTCGCTGTCAAGCGACGGATCAAACCAGAAGTAAACTCTGTTCTGCGCGATATCGACTTTCACCAGGAAAAGGTTGGTGGCGAAAGGCTCCAGTTTCCGGTCCGTCACGGCGTTGTTGAGATAGATAGTGTCCGTACCGGCATTTTTGGAGATCTTGATCCTGGAGCCAAGGCCCACGGCGAAGTAATTGCCGTCGTTGTTCTGACGGCTGATCAGGCAGGAAAACCAGAAAGAGGATTCGTCGCCTTTGTTGAAAGGATAGCGCCGCTCATAATCGCCGCCTGCGCGGAAGATGGCGTTGCTGGTCCAGGCGTCCATCAGGACGGCGTTGCCGCTGGAATGAAGGCCAGGATAGGATAGTCCGCCGCATATCTGGTAAACCTTGTTGGAGCAGGTCCACCAGGGTTCGAACCAGCCTGTGCCGCCTTCCTGCCACATAAGGGAATCGTCAAGCTTGTAAAGAAAGCTCTCCTCCGCCAGTATCCTGGAAGGTTTCGCCTTGGCGTGATAATTGGCGGCGTATTTCCTGATCTTCTTCCAGGTACGGGCCACGTTTCTTTTTCCGTCCACGCCCAAAGGCACGCCTTCGATGAAAGCGTTGGTGTCGGAGAAATTGTCCGTCCTGTGCCCGGCGTAGGCCATAATGCTGCCGAAGGAATCGTCGCCGTGCAGAGTGTAGAAACTGCCAACACTGTGTCCGAAGAGTCCGCCGTTAGAGGGTCCGGCGCTGTAATCCTGCTCGATGGCGTGCTGGCCGCCCATGTTGTGGCCGATCTCATGGATCCAGCTGTGCCAACTCATGTAGTCCACGTTGATCATGTGCGCCGGATCGCGGTCGTAGATGCCGGAGGCCGTACTGGCCACGTAGGCCAGACCGCCGTAATTGCTGTTCTCCGGAACGATGGAACGGAAGTCGGCGCCGTAATGGCACTGCAGATACTTCACCTTGTCAAAGGGCGGCCGGTTGCTTCCGAAGGCGCCGAGATCGGTGCCGCCGTTGCCGGTGCTGACGTAGTCCACCGCTTCGCTGTGCGCCAATACGAGCCTTGTCGGGACGCCGCTGTTTTCAAGGCTGAGGTTGCCAAGCGCCAAGCCCTGCGCGATCAGATTGTTGATGCCGCCGCGCTCCGCGTATTTCTTGCTGGCGTTCTGGGTGTAGATGACGAGGAATGTCTGGGTGGTCATGAGGTCGTCGTCCCAGATCTTGGGATCGTCTTTCTGATCCACCGCGGAAGCGTGTATCGTTGCGTCCCCTTCTTCAACGCCGCACTTCAGGGGATATTTTTCCTCGAAGGCCTTGATGTCCATGCAGTCGATGTTGAGAGGATGCCGGCCGAATTTTTTCAAAAGATCGTAGCTTTCCGGCTTCATGGAATCGTAAACTCTCCCCATCAAGGCGTCGTCGTCCCAGGTCATGCGGAAATGGCCCAGCCGATCGTCCAAAAAGCCCGCCCTGACTTCCACGAAGTTGACGTCCATGTAGCAATAGGAGACCGTGCCGGTGAGAGCCGTCCGCGAGGAAGTCTTGATGACGAGTTTGTCGCCCATCCGGAGCGCTTTCACCTCGTTGACAAAATCGGCGTCCTGGTTTCCGCTGATGTCGCTTTTGATCTCGGCAGGACGCGGTGATATGTCAATGACGCGCGTTTCGGCCTGGGAAAAGCCGGCTAAAAATAAAACAAGAACGGATAAGAAGGCCGATTTTTTCATTCAACGCTCCCGAAGATTATTATTTATATTATGTTTTAATTTTAGCAAAATGCGTGTTTTTTCACAACAAATCAAAACTGCTGAAAACAGCTTGTTATGGAGCGTAAAAAAAAGAAGCGGGAAACGCCTTCCCGCTTCTTGATCGACGACCGTTTTATGGAGTTTTTAACGTTCAAACACGACCCTTTCAGAGTCTTTGCAAACGACAGCCTGCTCCTTGGGGCGAGAAAAAGCATTTCCTCTCATTACGACTTTCTTAGCCCCGGAAACGATAACGTCCGGAAGCTCAGTCTCGTTCTCTATAACGTTGTTTTCAATAAGGATATTGTTGTGGACCCTGGAAAGGGAGGGGGTCTCGCATTCGCAATTGATGAGGATGCCGGAGCAGTCGCCGCCGTAGCCGCACCTGACGAAGCGGTTGCCTCTTATTATCACGTTTTCAGAGCCCGGGCCTTCGTCCCAATATTTCTCAACGCCGATATGTATGGCGGAAAGCGTGGTCTCCTCGATGGTGCAGTTTTCCACCAGCACGTTCCTGGTCTTTATTAGCACGCCCCTGGCCCGGTGGGTGGAGATGTGGCAGCCCCGCATTATGAGAGAGGGCAGGGCGCTGACGTTTATGGCCGCCGTTTCGTTTTCGCATTCCGGGATCGGGGCGTCGAAGGTCACTAGGCTTCGGAGATTTTCAACGTCCTTTTCCACTTTCAAGACCTTTCTGGCGGTCAGGACGTTCATGGTGGTAAAATCTACGATCTCCATGACGTCTCCCTCGTCGGGGCTGTCCTGAAGCAGCGAGTGCGTCGTCACCTCGACCTTAAGGTAGGCGGAAACGGGATCCTCGGGCAGACGTTCCATGTGATAGTAGAAATTGTGCAGATTGGTGGCGTCGTCGCCCTGGCAGGAAAAGAGACAGTTCTCAAACTCCACGGTCCCCCGGCAGTTTGTGAAATGCGTGGCGTCCGTGTTGGTGGCCAGCTTTTTCCCGGGAAGCGGAACTACTCTCAGCCCCCGCATGGTTATGTTCCGGCTTCTGTTCCCCACCACCCCCATGCCGGGATGATTGTGGATGGTTATGTCCTTCAGGGTGATGTTGGAACTTTCGTTTATGAATATAGCAGGCCGCGAATGGAAGGTGTGGTAGATTATGGCGATGTTGCCAATGTGTTTGGGATCCACGGACGCGTGGATGCGGAGTATCCCCGGCGCTATGATCTCGTTCCTTTGCTCCGGCTTGCGCTGGAAGGGATCCAGCCTCTGGCTCTTCACGTCCCAGAAGGCGATCCGGCAATTGGAGGCGCCTTTCTCAAGCGGAGTGTCGGGATCGAGCGCCACGTCGTAGAAACCGTCTTTTACGTCTATTATTCTGCCCTGGGTGAAGGGAGGCCTCGCGTACCTGATGGTCAGGCCCTGCAAGATCAGATCGCTGCTTCCGATTATGCTGACAGGCTCCATGATCCCTTCGCACAGAAGCGTCACTCCCCTGGCGCTGACCGTCACGCCGGAAAGCTTTCCGAGATCCAATCCTTTCACATAGGGTCTGTTCATTTGAAAGATGGTGCCGGCGTTCTCGCTGTTGTCGTCCAGAGAAAGGACCTTCTCAAAAAGATCGATCGCCGCCTGGTCCCTTAGCAAATAAGTTCCCGGTTCGATCAGGAATTCGCACTCTCCTTCCTTCCTGCATTCCTCCAGAGCCTTTTCAAAAACCGGAAGCGCGTTCTCTTGTCCGGTAATATCCGGACGGTAATCGCTGAATCTTATCAGTGACATTGTTTCCCCCTGTTTCTATAAAAAAAGGAAGGGACGCCCTGGCGTCCCTTTTCCTTGTCAGATCTTGAAATCTTCCCCCAGGTAGATCCTGCGGGCGTCGGGATCGTTTATCAATTTTTCCGCGGAGCCCTCTATGAGTATCTCGCCCTGGTTGATGAGATAAGCGCGGTCCGTGACGGAAAGCGTCTCCCTGACGTTGTGGTCCGTTATAAGGATGGCCAGGTCCCGGTGCTTCAGCTCCCTGATGATCTGCTGCACGTCCGCCACGGCTATGGGATCCACGCCGGAAAAAGGCTCGTCCAGCAATATGAGCGAGGGGCTCGTCACCAGAGCGCGGGCGATCTCCAGCCTTCTGCGCTCGCCGCCTGAAAGAGTGTAGGCTTTGCTCTTGGCCAGTTTCGAGATGCCCAGTTCCTCCAGGAGCTCATAGGAGCGTTTCTTCATCTCGTCCCGCTTCATGGGAAGCGTTTCCATAATGGCCATGATGTTCTCGAAGGAAGTCATGCGGCGGAAAATGGAAGGTTCCTGAGCCAGGTAGGCGATGCCGTGCTGGGCGCGGTCGCACATGGGGTCGTTGGTGATGTCGCGGCCCTGGAAGACGACTTTGCCCTGGTTGGGGCGGATGATGCCCACGATCATATAGAAGGTCGTGGTCTTGCCGGCGCCGTTGGGACCCAAAAGCCCCACGATCTCTCCTTTGTTGACGTGGATGCTGACGCCCTTGACCACGTTGCGCTGGTTATAAGTCTTGACCAGCTTTTCCGTATAGAGGACAGCGCCTTCCGGCGGTGTGAATCCTTCGCTCATTTTTCCTCCTTGATATTCGGAAGATGCATTTTCCCGCCCTTCACGTTCAGAGATATGCGGGCGCCTTCCTCCAGGGAAAGCTTGCGGTGGCGGTTGTCCCAGGTGATAGCCGAACCGGAGGCGGCGTTGCCCTTGAAGTCGCGCAGCACAGGCTCCCCTGTCATGCGGAATGTGTCCTCGGCGGCGTTGTACACAAGCTTGTTTCCGCTTATGGTTCCCTGGGAAGTCCTGATGAGAACTTTGCCGAAAGCTTCGATCCTGCCGATGTCGTGGGAGCTCTGGTCCTGATAGACAATGGCTTTGTCAGCCCTTACGGATACGTTGGTGACCTTGTTGGCGGCGGTGCCGAAGACGCCCATGGAGGTGAGCTTCACGTTGCCGGTCAAAACGAAGGTGCCGTTGGTCTCCATGGTGGTGCTGTCGGCCGTTATAAGAACGCGTCCGTTGCCCTCCTCGTCAGCCAGCAAAAAGGAGGCAAAGAGCAGGCAAAACGTTAAAAAAATGTATTTCTTCATGAGACGCTCCTTTTAAAAAAGGAATTTTTCCTTCTCTTCTTTGGAAGGCGTGAGAACGATCTCAGGCGCTTCAAAATTACATTTGGCCTTGGTAAGGTCCACCGTCAGCATCCGGCAGCGGATGTAATGCGAACCGCTGCGCACGATGGGTGGCCCTCCGGTCATGACTACTTTGTTCTTGGCTTTTTCCCAGATGCCGCGGTCGGCGATGACTTCCGTCTTGACGTTCTGGTGGTCGTTGAAGACCACGTGGACGTTGCCGACGGCCACCACGCGGCTGAAGCCTTCCACGCCTTTTATGCCGAGGTCCTCCACGGCTTCGTCGCCGCCTTTCTTATCCTCGTCGAAATAGACCGTGGCGTTGTCGGTGGTCAGTTTCCTTTCGCCGTCCGTCACTATGACGTGGCCGTGCAGATAAGCCGTGTTCTCCTCAATGGAATACTTCAGCTCGTCCGAATTGATGGTGACTTCGCTCTTGCCCTTTTCCTGGGCGAAAGCAAAAGCCGCGCATAATATCAACAGGATCAGGAATCTCAACATACTCATTTCCCCTGTTTAAAGATATCCAAATTTTCCTTATCTATCTTTGCCTTTATCTCAACGTCGTGGAAAAGTTTGCATTCCTTCCGCTCTTTGTTGTAGATGACGTACATTCCGCGCCCTTTTATGACTCTGTCTCCGTCCAGGATCTGCACGATCTCCTCCGTCTCGATCTCGCCGCTTTCCCTGTTCACGTCGGCGTAGCCGGTGATCACTTTGACCTGGGAGCCGTCTTTCCTGTACATGGTCACGATGACGTCGAAAAAGCGGATCTTCAGTCCCTCTATCTGCTTGGCGCTGGATCCTTCCAGCACCCAGCGGGAATTGCCCTTCTCGTCGACCTCCATCAGGGTGACTCCCTCCAGCATCTCCATCTCGTCAACCATCTCGTCCCGGCTGGAGCCGGTCTTGGCGTTTTGGGTGGCCGCCACGGCTGATTTGGAGGCGGCTTTTTCTCCCGCTCCCAGAAGGGGCAGCGAAAAGAGAGCCAGCAGCAAAACATATTTATATTTATTCATAATATTGCGCGATGACCTTTTCCCAGAGACCTTGTCCCTTCAATATATATTCTACCACTTCTCTGACAGCGCCAAAGCCTCCGTCTTTCAAAGCGATGAGCTGGGCCGCTTCCTGGGCTTCCCTGGAAGCGTCGCCCACCGCCGCCGGAAGGCCGACTATGGACATCATGGGAATGTCGATGATATCGTCCCCTATGCAGCAGATCCGGGAAAGCGGGATGCCGCTTTCGGAGGAAAAGCGCTTCATGACCTCCTTCTTGTCTCCGCAGCCTTGGTAAACGTATCTCAGGCCCAGGTCCCTGGCGCGTTCGCTTACCGCCACGGATTCCCTGCCGGTTATTATGGCTATCTCGCGCCCGGCTTTCAGCCACAGCCTGAGTCCCAGGCCGTCCTTGCAGTCGAACCGCTTTATCTCCATGCCGGAGGTGCCGTAGATAATGCCGCCGTTAGTCAAAACGCCGTCAACATCAAGGACCAGAGCCTCAATGGATCGGAGCGTCTTCAGCTGCTCTTCTGTGGGGTTCTTTCCAAGCCAGTGGGGCATTTACATTCCTATTAGTTCGTCGTCGTCTAACAATCCCAGCAGAACGCCGTTTTCGTCGACCACGGGGAGCTGGGAGAATTTCTTGTTGGAGCCGAACATGATCTCGGCGGCTTCCGAAGCCAGATACCCCGGGGTTATGGTGGTGGGCTCCTTGGTCATAACATCGGAAACAGGCAAAAGGATGGCTTCCGGATCCTTCAGCATGGCGCGGCGGAAATCGCCGTCGGTGAAGAAGCCGCAAAGCTTCCCGTCCTTGTCCACCACGCAGGCGGCGCCGTTCCTGGTCTTGGTCATCAGAATGACCGCGTCCCTGACGACGGTGTCGGGATAGACCTTCGCCAGGTTGTCGCCGGTGCGCATGATCTGCTCGACCTTGAGCATTTTGCGTCCCAAGGCTCCGCCGGGATGCAGCAGGGCGAAATCCTTTTCAGTAAAGTTGCGCCTTTCCACCAAAGCCATGGCCAGGGCGTCGCCCAGGGCGAGCTGGACCGTGGAGGAGCAGGTG
>JAFZID010000219.1 GCA_017554565.1 bacterium | reverse complement strand
ATGAGCGGCAGAACGGGGCAATCCATGAGATTGTTGTTTTGAACGATCTCGAAATCATCCAGATGCAGGGAGGATGATAGGGCGGGGAAATAGCAGGCCGCCACCGCCGCCAAAAGGAGCGGAAGCATCAGGCACTTTATGGCTTTCGATAATTTGTCGCTCATAAGATCATTTGCGCTTGGTTCAGAATGTCAGGACTTCTCCCGGAGAAAGGATCTTCTCCACGCGCTGCTTTTCGGGGGTGGCGAAATCCAGGACGACCCTGAGGCCTTCTTTGGTCTTGGTCAGGGCGATGTCGAAGGAGAAGGGCCCGATGCGGAAGTTGGACATTCCGTAAGTTTCGTTCTCTTTCCAGGCGGAAGGCGGGACCGGACTGACGGTGATGGAGGGGTGGTCCGCTTCCTTTTCGCGTATGCCGAAGATGTTCCTGATGACCATGGCGGGAAGCGTGGCGCCCCAGCCGTAGTGCTCGGCGCCGCATTCCCAGACCGGATCAGGCGTCATGGGCCAGAACTCCGAAGCCTGTCCCGGCATCTTGTAGCGGAAGCAATTGGGGAAGGTGGACTGATGGCGGGATGCCAGGGGACGGACGTCCCTGGAAGTCTCGCGGGCATAAACGCGGTCGCCGGTGGAAACGAGGAGGTCGCTGACCATGGCGGACTGTCCGGCTCTCCTGGCGGCTTCCGTGAAGGGGAACTGGAAGGAGGGCCACTCCAGATTCAGTTTCGGATTCTCGATGAAATATCCGAAGGAATCGCGCATCTCCTCGATCTGCTCGGGAAGCGCCACGCCCACGGTGATGGGCAGAAGCATCATGACGTCGTAATAGTCCTTCAGGATGATGGGCTTGTTGCTGCGGGCGTCGAAATCCCGGAACCAGCCTTCCGCGAACATTTCCCTGGTGCGCTTGATGCGCTCCTTGGCCATTTCCTGCCAATAGGGGATGTCGTTCTCAAGCCCGAGGAGCTTGGCGAAAATTGCCATGGATTCCATGGCGTGGGCCATGACAGCCTCAACGTCCACCGTGCGCACGAAGTCCACCACGTCGGCTTCGCTGCAGCCGTCGAAAGTGAAACGCTTGGAGCCGTCCTGCCCGGATTCCCAGGAATTGTCGCAGTGGAACCAGCCTTCGCTGTCGGTGCGGTTCTCAAGCCACCAGGTGATGAAGGAGCGCAGGTAGGGGTAGAGTTTCCTGAGCCAGTTGATGTCGTGCTCCCTGAAAAAGATGGAGCGGATGACGTAGAAGGGAAGCCCCCAGACGGGGGAAGTGCCGCATTCCGAGCCGCCGGCGCCGATCATGTTCATGCTGCCGTCCTCCCTGGAGCAGGGGACGTTGGGCATAGGCGCGTCCTTGAAACAGCCGTATATGACGTTCTTGGCGGTCTCGGGGTCGGCGTAGGCGTAGCACATCATGTCAAGGTGCGTTTCGCCGAGGACGCAGCGGGGGGAGAAGATCTGCATGCCGTCCCAGGGCGTGGTGTAGATGCCCACGGGAGGTCTGATGGTCATTCTCAAAGTCTCGAAATCCTGGACCCAGCCCTGCTTCCACTCGTCGCTCCAGTCGCCCGTCAGGATGGGAGCGCCGGAATAAAACTCGTCGTCGCTTTTTATCCTGGCCTGTTTTACGCTGTCGTAGTCGAGCCTTATT
>JAFZID010000218.1 GCA_017554565.1 bacterium | reverse complement strand
GCTTTTCTTCCGTCCCTTTGGCGGTCTTGGCGGCCGCCTTGGTTTTGGCGGCGCTTGCGGCCGTCTTTTTCACGGCGGCGGGCTTCTCCTCCGCTTCCTTCGCGGCGGCTTCCGCCTTCTTTGCGGCGGCCTTGGCCAGATTGGCTTTGTTCTTCTCCTGGTTCTTTTTTCTTGCGTTCATCAGGGGCTCAAGATCTTTTCTTATCTTGAGCAAATACTTGTCAGGCACCGAGTCTTCGGGCTTGCTTGCCTTTTCTCCATATCCCTGCAGAATTTCCCTGACATACTTTCGGAGAGCTTCGCTGTCATTTTTGTTGCCCTGACACTTGAGCTCCGCGATCATAATGTTGTAAATTTCACTCAACCGCATATTCGATCACCTTCCTGTTGCGTCGCAAATTAATCCGCTCTGTTCCCGCTGCTGACAAAAGGGGGAAAGATCATTCCTGATCTTCCTGCTCCCCGGCGTTCTCGCCGGCCTCTCCGGCCGCTTCGGCTTCCTCCGCCTCTTCGGCAGCCTCCAGTTCCATGGCTCTGGAATGGGTGATGACCGAGAAGGGATGTCCGACGAGCTTGGAGATCATGCGGACGTTCTGGCCCTTTATTCCCAACGTGGCGACGTACTGGTCGTCGGGAACCACCGCCACGGCCATGGCGTTTTCGTCATCCTCGTCTCCGCAGTAGAACTGCAGAAGTTCCGTGGGGTCGAGAGCGTTCTTCACGAAAGTCTCGAGATCGTCGCTCCATCTGACGATGTCGACTTTCTCGTTGTTGATCTCCTGGACGACGGATTTGACCCTGGCGCCCCTGACGCCCACGCAGGCGCCCACGCAGTCCACTTTGGGATCGTGGCTCAGGACCGCGATCTTGCTGCGGCTGCCGGCCACCCTGGCCACGGACTTGATCTCGACGATGCCGTCGTAGATCTCGGGGACTTCGATCTCGAAAAGGCGCCTGATCATGGCGGGCACGGCCCGGGATAGGATGACCCTGGGGCCCTTGCGGTCGTCTTCTTCCTTCACGTCGCAGACCACGGCTTTCAAGCGTTCGCCGACTTTGAAATGCTCCCTGGGAAGCTGCTCCCTGCGGGGCAGGCTGGCTTCCGTGTGCTCCAGTTCTACGATGTAGGAACCGTGCTCGATCCTCACGATGGTGCCGGAGACCAGATCGCCGATCTTGTCCCTGTATTCGTTCAGGATCATGTTCTTCTTGGCTTCCTTGATCTTCTGGGACGTGATCTGCTTGATGGTCTGGACGTCGATGCGCCCGAAGGTCTCGTCGTAATTGTAATACTGCGTTATCTGGTCGCCTTCCTCAAGGTCGGCGTCGGGATAATAGCGTTTGGCTTCCTGGATGGTCATGGGATTCTCGACCCTTTCCTCTTCGGGGATCTCGGCCTCAAAGCCGTCCTCGCCGCGAAGTCTGGCGATGTAATCCTCGGGGCACACCGTGATGGTGCTCTCCATGGTGATGTTTCCTTCCTCGTCGATCCTCGCTTTGATGGGCGGAAGTTCTTCCTTCTTGCGGGCTACCGCTTCGATGCTTTTTTCAAGGATCTCGGTTACGGTCCCGGCGTCCAGGCGGTTCTCTTTTTCAAGGATCTTGATCAGGGCTAAGATCTCCTTCATAATTTTTCTTTTGCCTCCAGTTAATGATTTTCAGAAAACAAAAAAAGCGGATGGGCCCACCCGCTTCTTTGCTTAAAGAAGTTTCAATTCGTATGAGTATAATATCAAAAGAGCGTTTGAAAATCAATCCGGGGCAATCCCGCGGCCTGCGCGAGGGATATGCGGCCTGAACGCCCGGCCTTTTTTGCCGCTTCAAGGTGTTATGAGAACCCTTTTTTCAGTATAATTTTAAAAAAGTTATTAATCCTTCCGACGCCGCGCCTATGAAAGCTCATCTTACCGCCCTGCTCGTCGCGCTCTCCGCGCTGACGGCCCTCTCGGAAAACAAAGCCGTCGCTCCCATAGGAGGCGGAAGCGCTGAAACGCCTTATCAGATCAGCAAGCTTGAGCACTTGGTCTGGATGAGGGAGAACGTCGCCTCTTCCGAAGGGAAATATTACAAGCTGACCGCCGACATAGACGCCTCGGAAACCAGGGATTGGGACAACGGCCGGGGCTTCTCCCCCATCGGCGCGCCCGAGCCGCTGATCAAGAAACCCTCTGACAGCAAACGCGAGTTCCCGCCGTTTTTGGGCTTCTTCGACGGCAGCGGGCACTGTATCTCGAACCTCTACATCAACAGGCCCAAGGAAGAATACGCCTCGCTTTTCGGAAATATCGGCCGTCCCGGAAAAATGGGCAAATGGGATTCCTGGGAAGCCATGAGCGACGAAGTGGCGGACAAATTCCGGAAAAGAAAATTCACCTGCGGCGTCAAGGACCTGGCCGTGGTCAATTCCGACTTTACCGCCGAGCTGCACGCCGCCGGCCTGGCTTTCCAAATCAACACCTGCCGGGTGGAAGGCTGCTATTTGAGCGGCCGCCTGTCCGCCGTAAGGTCCCTTGTGGGCCTGGCGGTGGTGACCGAAAAATCCTACGTGTCCGAATGCGAAACCTCCTTCGAGTACGACAACAGGCATTCCGGGCTCTCCGGCATAACCGCTTATTCCAAACTCTCAGTCTTCGAAGACTGCAGCATATCCGGCAAATGCCGGCAGCTTCAGCGGGAGACCCACGACTCCTTCTACGCCGGAACGGAAGGCAAAGGGAAGCGCTTCACGCCTTATTCAGGCTACGGCTCCGGAGTCATCTCGGTGGTCTTCTATGCCAACGACGGCGCGATATACAGATGCCTGGGGGATCTCAAGCTCGCCGGCAACCGCCCCTCGTACCTCATGCTTCCCTTCCACGAAAACGACGGCAACGTAATGACCAAAGATTCTTTCTGCAACGCGGAGAAGCTGCACACCTCCAGGAATCCCAAACAGGGGCTTCTGAACAGCCGGGAAATGCTGCAAAAAGACACCTACAAGTCCTGGGATCAGGAAAAAATCTGGGAAATAAAAGACGGCGAACTGCCGCGCCTCCGCCGCCTGAAGCGCTGGCGGAAAAATTAAAGGATCGCCGCAAGAAGCGCGGCGGTGGTGAAGGAAGCCAGGACCGCGGCCAGAAGCGCCCTCGCGAGCAGTTTGGAAAAGGCTTCCAGTTTTTCCTTATCAAGCAGAGGAGAGACAAGTCCGAAGAGGATCGAAATGGTCCCGAAATTCGCGAAACCGCAGCAGGCAAAGGTGGCGATCCTCAGCGTTTTCGGGGAAAGCGAGCCCGCGACCTTGAGAAGCTCCTGATAAGCGACTATCTCGTTCAAAACTACTTTGCAGCCCAAAACGTAGCCGACTTTCCCGCATTCGGAAGCCGGAACGCCCATAAGGAAAGCGAAGGGCCAGCCTATGTATCCGAAGATGCCCTGGAGCGACATTTCCGGATAACGCGGGAAGAAGGCCCTGGGAGAAACGAGCAGTTTGTTTATGAAATAAATGGCCGCGGAGATCGCGATGAGCATGGCGATGACCCTCACGGCCAACCTGAGGCCGGTTAAGGCCCCTTTCGCGAAGGAATCGGCAATTCCCCTGCCGGACAAAAGATCGGCCTTTATTTCGCCTTCGTCTCCCCCCTCATCATCACCGGGGCAAAGCAGAGCCGCGAACATAACGGCCGAAGGCGCCGACATAAAACTGGCGAGAACAAGGTCGCCGGAAGAAATGCCCATGCTTGAAAGCAGAGGCATCAGGGCGAAGGAGATCGTGGCCAGTGAAGAGACCAGAAGGATCATGAGAGAACGCTTGCTCATCCTGGGAACGTAAGGCGTCAGGATGCTCACCGTGACGCCCACCCCGAAGAAGATCGAGCAGGCGGCGGCGAAAGCGGCCGAGCCGTCGATCCCGAAGAGTTTCCTGAAGATTTTCGCGATCCAGGAAATGACTTTCTGCGGTATCCCGAGGTAATACAGAACGCCCATGAAAGCCGAGATCATTATGATGGTGCAAAGGCAGTTCAGGGCGAAATACATCCTGATGTCAACGCTGCCGAAAACGCTCCTTCCCCCCGCCGCCGCGGATTCTCCCAGAAGTTTGAAAAACTTGCCAAGGAACGCGTAGGCCGCGCCCTCGGGCTTCAGGAGAAAAAGGAAGGCGGCCTGTAAAAGCAGACCGCCCGAGGCTATTCTCCAGGGCCACTTTTTGAAAGCGTTTTTGCCTCTCAGAAGAGTGGCCAGGAGAACAAAGGTTATGACGCCTAAAAAGCCCATGTCATCTGGTCAGAAGATAGGCCAGCATGTTGATGAACATCTTGTGGGCGTTGTCGATGTGGGGAATGGAGTTGACGTTGACGCAGACGCCCCCGTTGTACCTGGCCAGGTTGCCTTCGTAGCACCAGCCCGGAACGTTGGCGGCCCAGCCGCGCTTGATCTCCGTGAAGCCGTTTATCACAACCGGCCACATCATCTCGCCGTAGTCGTTCAGGTTGTAGATGACCGCGATGCGGTCGTCCACCTCGATGACTTCCAGGGGCTCCTTCCAGTAGTTCATGCCCTCCGGCACTTCCTTGAAGATCGTGAAGGCCTCGTAGATGGGGTGCTTCATGTCGATCTGGTGCAGCGGGAAGTTGGGCATGACGCGGTTCATCTCCCTGCGGAAGGCCATGTCGAAACGAGACCTTCTGCCAGGCAATGCGCTGTTGGCGATGATGGCGCCGCCCTGCAGGATGTAAGCCCTCAGGTTCTCGACTTCCGCCTCCGTAAGGACGAAGTTGTCATGGCCGGTGAAGTAAACGAAGGGGCTCTCGTGGATCTCCTTGGAGTCCGCCCTCACCACCGTCACGGTGTCCTGGTTGACGCGGATGTTGGTCCTCTTCCTTATTTCGCCTATAAGGTTGGGGATGGTGCCGTGGGCGCCGTCCACTCCCTTGTCGTTCTTGACCAACTCGCAATACCAGTCGCCGCCTTCATACTGCACCACGACGAATTTGTCGATGACCGCCTCCACGGTGCTGCCATGTCCTGCCACACCGTATTTCTTGCGGTAATCGGAATTCATCTTCTGCCTGACGCCGCGGCCGACTTCCTTGGCCGTGTCGAACTCGATCTTGGTCTTCTTCATGATGACCTGAGTCTTGGGCAGCAGCTTGGAGGTGATGTCCTTCTTGACCATCATGCGGTCGTTGATGTCCGGCATGTTCTCGGTCCTGGGGGGCGGCGGAGCCATGGTGACCGGGATGTCCTTGGGCTGGACCACCGGTTTCGGCGGCTCGATCTGCCTTTCCTCCTGCTTCTTGAAGAAAGTCTTGATGGTCTCCTTGGCCGATTCCGACTGGGAAACGATGATGAAGGCGAAGGCCACGAACATTATTGCGTGCAGCACGATCGTGATGGTCACGGATTCGGCGTGCTGCATGGCGAGATAGTTCTTCTTCAGAAACTCTTTAAAACTAAATTTCATAATCAGTCGATGTAGATGGTAGGATCAGAAGGGAATGTTATCTGATCGATACCCGCATAGGCGCAGGCGTTCAAGACCGCCACGATCCTCTGATGCTGGGTGTCTCTCTGACCGCGTATGACCACGGACTGGTTGGGATAGGCCTGCTTGAGCTCATAGAGGATGTTCTTGAGTTCAGGCATGTCCACGCTGTCCGGGCTGTCCACGTATTGTCCGTTCCAGTAAACTTCTCCGTTGTCATAGATGTCTATGACCACTTCCTCCGCCAGATCCACGGCCTGGGCCTCGGTGGCCTGCTGGTCCACGGGAATGGCGACTTTCAGCTGGGATTCCTCCTGCTGGATGTTGGTGGCTACGAGGAAGAAGATGAGAAGCTGGAAGACCACGTCCGACATGGAGGAAATATCCATGTCGCGGACATCGTTATCTGGTTCGCTTTTGAATTTCATAATGCCTCAATTATCACCTTGGTCTTCTTGGTAAACGGCAAACGAGACGTTCCAGAGGCCCGCTTCCGCGCAGGCGGCCATGAGCCTCATGGTCCTTCCGAAAAGGCACTTCTTGTCGCCTCTTATGATGACGCGGCGCTCGCGGCTCGGATCCGCGTCGATCTCAGTCTGCAGAGCTTTCGTTAGCTGCTCCATGCTGAAGACCTCGCCGCCGACTTTGATGTTGCCTTTGGCCGTGACGTTCAGCGTGATCTCGTCCACGCCCTCCGCCTGCACCACGCTGGCGGAGTCCGCTATCGGCAGCGTCACTTCCGTTTCCACTTCCATGTTCTTGTACTGCGAAGAAACAATGAAGAAAATGAGAAGCAGAAAGACGATGTCGATAAGCGACGTCGTTTGCATCGGCACATCTTCGATGTTAAATTTCCTGAATTTCATATGACCGGTCTTTCTCCGTTCATTTAAAGCGTTACTTAAAGATCACGAAACTTAGAACTGCTCGATGAGTTCGCCGATCTCGTCTTCCACGGCCACCATGGTCTCGGTGATGCGGTTGCGGAAGAAGAAGAAAGCCGCCAGGGCGGGAATGGCCACGACCAGGCCGCCGGCGGTGGTGATAAGAGCTTCGGAAATGTTGTTGGCCAGAGCGGAGGCTTTGCCCACGCCGGAAGCGCCGATGTTGGAGAAGGCTTTGATCATACCGGAGACCGTGCCCAGAAGACCGAGCATCGGGGAGATGGTGGCGACGGTGTTAAGGTAAGCCACTCTCGCTCTCAGATCGTTGGCGAGACGGCCGCCGTATTCCACAACGGCTTCCTGCATGCCGATGGGGCCTTTGCCTTTCTTTTCAGCGGTGATGGCGTGGCCGACCACAACGGTCAGGGCGCAGGGATGTTCCTGGCAGTATTTGTCGCACTCTTCAACTTTGTCTTTTTTGAAGTTTTCCCTCAGATACTTGACGGTCTCGTCCGGCATGAGTTTTTTCTTGCGGATGACAAGGATGGCGTCGATGATCAGATAGACCATATAGAAGGAAAGCAGGACGATGGGGTACATGAAGGCGCCGCCCTTGACAAAGATAAGGTCGATGAGGTTGACGCTTTCAGCAGCGGCTTCCTCCGCGCCTTCGGCGTTCTCCGCCACTTCGTCGGCGAAGGCCATCAAGGGGGCCAGGAAAACGGTCAGGAAGGCCGCCAGGCGTAACAAACTGAAGTTCTTTTTGGACATGGTTTTCTCCTTTTTGATTGAAGGGATTGTTATTGATTGTTTATTTATTTTCGAATTGAAATTTTATTTTTTGAGTTCCTTGACTTTGGCCTGGGCTTTGCCCTTGTAGGGGCAGTCCTTGTTCTCGGCCATCTGCTCGTAGTAGAAGAGGGCGTTCTTGGTCTGTCCCATGGCTTCGTAGGCCGAACCGCAGCCCCAAAGGGCTTCCGTCTCAAGGTCGGGGATGTCGCCGTAAAGCACCACCACGGAGGCGAAGTTCTCCAGAGCCTTCCAGTTGTCCCCCGCCTCCAGCTGCAGTTTGGCCAATGCCAGGTGCATCCTGGCGTTGGCGGCTTCGGAGCCGGTGTTCTTCTCGAGGATGTCGCTGTAGGTCTTTATGAGCTCCTCCTTGCTCATGGAGTCGGATCTCAGGTCGAGGTTCATGACGTCTATTTCGCCCTTGTAGGCGCCCTTGGGGAAGAGCTTGAAATATTCGTCGAAGATCTGGATGGCCTCGTCCTTCTTCTTGTCGTTGACGGCGATCAGGGCTTTTCCGTAAAGGGCCATTTCGTTCCATCTGACCGGCATTCCCTGGAAACGCTTGCCCCAGGCGGCGGAGATGGTCTTGATCTTGCCGAAGTCTTTTTTCTTAAGGGCGGCCTGATAGTCCGTAAAATCGGAGGGCTCGTTGATCTTGGTCTGCTTGAAGGAGACCTTCTCGTCGTCGTAGGAGAAGGTTCCCTTGGAAGTGGAGATTTCCACCTGGCCCTTGGCGTTGCGGGAAATGGTGCCTTTGTAGCGGGCGCCGTTGTTAAGTACCAGCTCGTCGCCGTAAGACAGCGATATGCTCAAAACCGCAAGCAAAACAGTAAGTTTCTGGATCTTCATATATCTTTCCTTAAAATTTATTCAGCGTCGTTGGGATAGCGGGCCTTGAACTGGGTCTTGGCCTCCTCCTGCTCGTTCTTCAGACCAAGCTTGCCGTAGCAGGCGATGAGTCCTTTGTAGGCGGGCACGGCGTATTCGGGCATCTTGCCGTAAAGCACCGTCACGCGCTTGTAGAACTGGGCGGCTTCCTTGGTCTTGCCGGCGGCCTGGCAGGCCTGGGCGCGCATCAGGACCGCGGCGGCGGACTGTTTGGAAGAGGGCCTCAGGGAGAGGGCTTCCTGGCAGTATTTGTCGACCGTGGCGGCGTCCTTCGTTTCCAGGGCGCACTGGGAGCGGTTCAGGAGAGCCGTGATCCTGATCTGGGCGTTGGGCACCACGAAGTTCTGCAGCAGTTCGTCGTAATACGGGACCGCTTCGTCGTGCTCGCCGGCCAGGAAGGCCGCCTCGGCGCGCTGATAGAGCGCCTCGTCCACGTTCTCACCGCATTCCCTGGTCAGTTCCAGGGCTTCGTCGGCGGTCTGGGCGGCTTTCTTGTAAGCGCCCGCCAAATTTTCGCATCCGGCCTTCATGGCCAGGGCGTAGCCCTTCTGGGCTTCGTTCATCTTGAAAGAATCAAGCTTGGCAAGGGCCTCGTCGGCCTTCTCCCTGTCCCCCGCCCTCAGAGGTATCGACAGGAGCGCGATCCTGGAGGCCGCGTCGTTCTTTTCGGAAAGCTCTTTCTGCCAGTCCTCCGTGGAGTACTGCTGGCTGACGAGCACCTCCCCCACTCTCACCAGCGAGAGGGCGCCGTAGCCGGTGTCGGGATATTTGGCGTAAGCTTCCTTGAAAGCCTCCACCGCTTCGAAATATTTGTTGCCCAAAACCTTGTTCTCGCCCACTTCATAGGCGGCTTCGGGAGCGTAGCCGTGGTCGGGATATTCCTTGACCAGCCTGGCGCTGAATTCCGCGGCGTCGGCGTACTTGCGGTCAGACTTGGCGAAATAGGCCATCCAGTAAAGGGCGTCGCCGGCCTCGGGAGAGGTGGGATAATCCTTCAGGATGACTTCCAGGTTTTCCTTCATGCCCGCCATATCGTTGGCGTAGTAGGAGCAGAAAGCCTTCTGCAGTACCGCCAGGGGCTTGGACTTTTGGGCGGCTTCCCTTTCCAGGGCCACCACTCTGTCGAAGGTCTCCTTGGCTTTGTCGTACTGCCTTTGGTTCATGTAAACGCCGCCCAAGGTCATCAGGATGTCAGCCTGAAGATCGCTGTCCTCGAATTCCTTGAGCATGTTTTCCAAAACTTCCACGCCCTTTTCGTAGTTGCCCTGCTTAACGCACATGTCGGCCTGGAGGTAGAGGGACTGTTCCCTCAGCCTGGGCAGCGTCACGGTGGCGCAGAGTTCCTCGGCCTTTTCGAAATTCTTTTGTTCCGCTTCCGCCGTGGCGTAAGCCAATGTGATCTCCTGGGAGTATTCGTCCAGCTTGTATTCCCTGGCGAATTCCGGGAAGTCCGCTATGGTCTTCTCCAGGAAATTGAGGGCGTCCTGGAAACGTTTCTGCTCGATGTAGCCCTCCGTCAGCCTCAGATAGCTCTGGGGCACCAGTGAACTCTCGGGGAATTTCTCCGCGAACTGCTTCAGGGTGTCCTCGGCTTCCTTGTATTCCTGGGCGCCCAGAAGGGCGGAGCCAAGGGAGAAATACATGTTCTCGGCGATCTCGCCTTCCTTGTACTCCTCAAGGCCGGCCTTCAGGTTCCTGACGGCTTCCTTGAACTGGTTGGTCTCCATGAGGGCCTGGGCTATGGCCAGCCTCACGGGCGCCGCCACGTCGTTGCCGGGATGGGCTTTTATGAAATCGATGTAAGAGTTTTCCGCGCGTTTGAAGTCGCCGGCGGAAATGTCGCTCTGCACGGCCCTGAACCAGGCCTGGGTGGAAAACTCCACCTCGGGGTAGAGGCGCATGATGCCGTCGAAGCCGATCCTGGCTTCCAGGAAGTGGCCGAGCTGCTCGTAGGTCTGGGCGATTTCCCAGAGGATGCCGGCGTTCTGGGCTTTTTCGTCGGGCTTCTTGCCCGGAGTCTTGATGCGGCGGTAAACGTTGATGGCGCCCACGTAGTTGCTGCAGCCGCGGTATATCTCGCCCAGCTTGTAGAAGGTGGCGATGCGCACGTCCTTGTTATTGGTGGTCTTCAGAATGTTGCGCATCATTTTTTCCGCTTCGTCGGACTGGCCGTTCCTGACGTAGATCTCGGCCAGAACGTAGGAGGAGGGAATGAAAAGCTCGTTGTTGGGGTTCTTGGTGAAGTCCGCGATCTGCTTCTTGGCCTCGTCGTAGCGGCCCTTTTTCACCAGGACCTTGGCGTACTCCAGATAGGCGGAGTTCCTGGCCGGGCTCTTGGGAACCTCCCTCAGGAACTTCTGGATCAGCGCCAGCGCCTCGTCATATTTGCCCTGGGCCACCAGAACGTGGGCCTTGGCGACCTTCGCCTCGTCCACGCGCTGGATGGTGTCGGCGTATTTGCCGTAGCGCTGGGAGAGCTTGTCGAGAGTCTTGTTGGCGTCGTCGTAGCGTCCGACTTCCACGTAAGCCATGGCCAGCTGGTAGAGGACCTCCATGTTGGCCGGGTGGAAGGGGAAATTCTTCTCCGCGTTCTCCAAAAGAGGGATGGCGGAGGTGAGGGACTTGTCGGCCGTTTTCAAAGCCTTGTTGACCGCTTCCTCGGAGGCCGCGGAGGGCGCGGCGAAGGAGGCGGAGCAAAGGCAGAAAAAGAAAGCCAAAATTGAAAGCAGTTTCGTGATCTTCATAGATATTCCTTAACAGATTATTAAAGATATTATACTTTTTCGGCTGTCGGCTGTCAAACCGAAACGGCCCTTCAAATTGCATTCCCTTGCTTTTTCTGATAGAATTTTTTTCAGTATCGCTAAACCAATAATCCAAGGTTTGAAATGCTCTACGCACTTATTTGCATGGGAGGCCTCGGCCTCCTTTTCGGCATCGGGCTCGCCATAGCCTCGAAGATCTTCGCAGTCAAGACCGATCCCCGGGTGGACGCCATATTGGAAGTCCTTCCGAACGCCAACTGCGGCGGCTGCGGTTTCGCCGGCTGC
>JAFZID010000217.1 GCA_017554565.1 bacterium | reverse complement strand
GTCGTCTGGGAACCGGACACCTGGAAGGGGCACACCCTGCGCGTGATGTCCGGCGCCCAGAGGGAGGAGAAGATCCCCATTATCAACAGTTCCCGCACCGGGCTTACGGTGGACGGCCTGACCTCTCCCGGCGAAAAGCAGCTGAAGCTTAGGAAGGGCGACAAAGTGAGCGTCGGCCCCGGGTACGCCACGCCTTTCTACTACACCACCAAGGACGGCGACGCCGGCGAGTTCGAGTGGAGCGACAAGGGGCTTGGCAAGGCGGACTACGGACTCTACGTCTTCGGATTGAACGACGCCATCGACACCACGGAATTCCTGGAGGAAAACCACAACGCGGAAATGGAGGTCTTCATCTTCAACTACGACAGCGGCGAATACGACGCGCTTCCCCTGGAGGACAGCGGTCTGAAAGCCGCCGCTGACGACCCCTTCCTGATCGGCTCCACCAGGCAGCGCTTCCGCTACGACAAAAACGACAGGATCTACTGCGGCCTCATCCACGGCTGCCATATTTCCGCCAAGGGCGGCATCAAGGTCAAGGTCATTCCCCACAATCTCTCCGGCGTGGACTCCTCCGGCAAAGCCTGGATCGATTACGTTTACCTGGCTCCCGGCCACACCGCCGGCCGCATCAACATCAACACGGCGGAGGAGAGAGTGCTGTCCTCCCTGAAGGGCGTGACTCCCGCTTTGGCTCACAACATCGCCCTGGGCATAGACTCCTACGGCAAGGCCGGCCTGAAGCCTTACAAGAACACCACGGATCTTTTAAACGTGAAGGGCTTCAATCCCGATATTTTCGGCAGCATCGCCAACCTCATCACCACCAGGAGCGACCAGTACCGCGCCAGGGTCATAACCCAGACCATCGCGAAGCTTTCCAAGGACAGTTTCTTCAACGAAGCCGGCGGCGACAAGATAACCTCCCAGTCCGCCATGGATCTTGTCATAGACCGCAGCGACGCCCTGGGCCCCGACGGCGCCTCCTTCAAGATCCTTTCCAGAGAAGTGGAATAATAAATTAAATTAAGGATACTTCATGAAAAAAACGTTAGCGCTTTCCTTAGCCATTGTTTTCGCCGCGTCTTTCTGTCAGGCGGCGGTGCGTATCTACGGCCTCTACATGGGAGAGGTGAACGTCAGGGACGACGGCAACCGTTATTACCAGGACACGATGTTCACGACCTTTCCTCCGTACGCATCCTTCAACGGCTGCGTTGACGTTCTTGTGCTGAAAGGCTGGTACTGTTTCGGCAACGACTGGGAATACGCGCCGGTGGACGAAAACGTCATCGACAAAGGCCAGAAGGCCCGGTATGAGGACATGGGCAAATGCAGCGGCGTCACGATCAAGCGTCTCGACCCTGAAACTTACAACATGCTGAACGGGATGACGGGTCAAACAGCCGAAGCCGGCACGCCGGAGGGCTACATCGGCGCCGCCAACATGCGCCGCGTTTTGCTTTTCAACAACGCTGTTCTGGAAGAGGGGACTAATTATTTCACGATCGTCTGTCCCCAGGCCAACGAGCTGATGTACAGCGCCATGATCGGCCTTTACCTTTCCGATGCCGACAAGTGGTCCACAAGCGTCATCCCTCCCGAGGGCACGGCTCCCGATCTCTGCGCCAAGGAAGCCGGCGCCGGCACCCAGGACATGGAAGGGGAGCTGGTCTGCGGCGCCCCCAATCCCAGGAAAGACAACCAGTACTTTGTCCAGTCCAACGTCAAGATGGACCGCCCCACCCTGGCCTGCGTGAAAGGGGAATACAGGATCTCCATTCCCTTCTTTTATCTGGCCGGCTCCAACAGCGCGGAAGTCAATCCCGACGGCATTACCTCTCCCTCCTCCCCGGGTTGGGTCGCCGAAGATAAAGTCGATCCCGACTGGGCGTTGAGCCACACCTCGGGCAACGAGGTCGCCTACCTGGCGGTGTGCGTCTCGAAGGAAAGCACCCAGCCGAAACTGGCCACGCCCACCGTTCTGGTTCCGCCGGGCTCCTACCAAGGCTACATCCTCATGGAAAACGAAGGCGCCGGCTCTTTTGATTACACAGCCGTTTCGAAAACCGATTGGCTGACCGTCGATTCGGAATCCGCCGCCGGTTCCGTCTCCTTGCAGAAAAAGATCTATTTCAACGTCAAGAAAGGCGCGCTGGGCGTCGGTCGCCACGAAGGCAAGATCGAACTTGATCTCGGAAGCTACGGCAAAATGGAAGTCAAGGTCATAGCGGTGGTGGAAGCGCCCGCCAGCGGCGCCATCAGATTGAAAGGCCTCTACATCATGAGCGGTCAGGGCAACAATCCCTACTATCAGGACACCATGATAGGATCCACCGTTCCCGCTTACAATTTCGACGGCGGCTGCATGGATATCCTGGTGGCGGAGGGGATCTATCTTTTCGGCAACGACGCCCTGGCGGAATATTCCGATCACGCCGACTATCTCAGGACCTACGCCCTCGACAGGGGAAAGAGAGCCGAATATACGGAAGCGGGAAGCTTCCAGGGCTCCAACCAGGTCCTCAGGCTTAGCGGAGATTACAAACTCGTGAACCAATCCCTGGACAACAACGAGAATCCCGACACGGATTCCGCGGGCGATTATGTCAAGCGGGCGAGCCTCACCAAAAGAGTTCTCGACTGCTATCTGCAGCCCGGCACCAACCGCTTCACCCTGGTCTTTCCGGAAGCTTCGGAATTCGAATCCGAATCCGACACGATGCAGCTCGGTCTTTTCCTGGGCGAAAAAGTAGCGGCGGGCGCCATGCCGGATCTGGCGGCCTGCAACAACGAGCTTTTCTTCGACGCCGTCGATATGCCTTACGCCACCTATTCCAATGAAGACCGCGTTTATCACTACGAGATCGAAGAGGGCAAGAACTTCACCAAGAGCACGCTCAAATGCGAAAAAGAGGGTTGCCAGATAGAGCTTACAAAATTCTTCCTCCTTGGCAAGAACGACGAGTTCACGAACCCCTATGGCATGACCAGTCCGGCGGCCTGCGGATACGTGGCGACGGGAGGCGACTCCAACACCGCCTGGCCGGTCCACGCTTCGCCGGAAACGGTCCTGGGCTACCTGGAGGTGGTAGTTCACGGGGAAGTGCCGGAACCGGCCTTCCTGGGCCTCCTGGCGCTTCTGGGGCTGCTTTGGCGCAGAAAGTGAGACTTTATACGGCTGCAAAAAAAATCCCGCCTTTCGGCGGGATTTTTTTTGCGCTTAAACAAGGCTCAAGCTTATTTTTTGTTGGCGTAGAAGGCCTTGATGTTGGGCAGGAGATATTCCGTGAAGGCGGAGCGCAGGGTGTGCGTCGGCTTGTAGCCCCAGTCTTTCCTGGCAGCCTCGTCGTTCACGTCCTCAGGCCAGGTGTCCACGATGCCCTGGCGCGCCACGTCGGGATTGAAGGTGGTTTCCGGCGCTTCGGGGAAGCTTTCCCTCACCAGCTCGTAGATCTCGCCGGCCGTGCAGGCGAAACCGCCGATGTTGTAAACTCTCCTCGTCAGCTTTTCGGCGGGGGCCTTGCTCAGAGTCAGCAGCGCGTTGATGGCTTCCGGCATGGTGATGAAGGGGATCTTGGCGCTTTCCCTGACGAAGCAGTTGTACTTTTCGCCCTTGGCCGCGGCGTGGATCATTTCCGGAGCGTAGTCGCTGGTGCCGCCGGTGGGCAGCGTGAAGGCGGAGATGACGCCCGGGAAGCGGATGCAGCGGAAATCCAGGCCGTAGTCGCGTTTTCTGGGATCGTCCTTGAGCTGCATATAGTTGAAGGTGAAGTAAGAGCCGAGATGCTCGCAGGCCAGCTTGTTGCAGCCGTACATGGTGGTCGGCGTCACGAACTGATCTTCAGAAACGAAGGGGTTCGCGGCTTTCACTTCCAGGTTGGGAAGGCCGTACACCGCGATGGTGGAGCAGAACATCACCTTCACGCGGATGTGGTTTTTCTCAGCCTGCTTCACGGCGCGGTCCAATACGCCCGCGGTGCCCATGACGTTGATGTCGCAGGCCTTGTAGGGAATTCGCTCGGAACTGGTGGAGAGCAGGGCGGCCAGATGGTAGATCTGATCGAAATCGTAGGTCGCGAAGATCTTGTCGAGACCGTCCTTGTCCATGAGGTCCATCTTGTAGGATTTTTCAACCATGGGAACCAATGTGGGATCGAGGTCGTTAAGGTCAAGGGTAATGATCTTAATGCCCTGGGCGTAAAGGTTGGAGATCAGCCCATGTCCGAATTCCCCGTTGGCGCCCGTGATAAGCGTATAAAAACTCATAAAGTACTCCTTTTTTAATTTTCAGGTGGATATTCTAGCACAAAAAGGTTCAGGTTTAAAGAGGGAATGTCAAGGTCGCTATGTTTCCCGCGGGAATTCTCCTGATATTTTATTTTTGCTAATATTTTTTCTAGATATTTGAATAAAATCTCACAATTTAAAGATAAGGAACAAAATGAAAAGAATCTTAGCGCTTTTTGCTCTCCTTGCTCTTCCGGCCCTGGCTTGGGAATCCCTTCCGGCGGAAAGTGCGAATCTCAAGATGTCGCTTCTGGACCCGGCCAACGGGTACGTCAGCTTTTGGATGCAGGCCCCCTGGGACGGCAACGACAACAAGCTGCACCCCGTCATGGCCATAGGCTCGAAGGAAAACGGTTTCTGCCTTGTCAAAAACGAAAAGAACATGCTGCGCCTGTCCTCTTTTTCAGACGAAGGGGAAAGAGTCGCCCGGGCTGACATAAGCAAATGGAAAGCCGGCGAGTGGCATCACGTCGCCTTCGCCTGGTTTTCCAGCAAAGAGGGCATGCCGCTGGGGCTGCCCATCTACATCGACACGATTTGCCAGGACGGGCCCGTTCCCCGCAAAACGGAGTTTTTTGAAAAGAAAGGGGATGCTCCTCCTATTTTTTCCAAGAACATAAAATTCGGGGACGTGAGGTATTTCAGCGGCATGTGGGGAAACAACCACGCCGACATCTACCAGCTTTTCGCCATGGTCTTCAAAGATTTCTTCCGGGGACTGCCGGCGGAGGAGATCAGGATAACCTCCAAGATAAGCGGCGTGGAGGCCAACCCGCTGGTGGTGGAGGGGAAGGAGAAGACCTTCGCCTTGGAAGCCAAATTAAACGGCGAATTCATCCGGGTGACTGACGAGATGCGCCGCTACGGCAACTGGTCGGAATTCGACGCCAAGCCCTACATCAAGTGGAGCGTGGAGGATCCCGAGATCGCGGAGGTCGCGAAGCTTTCCAACGTGCTGGGCAAGAAGCCAGGGAAAACCACCCTGACGGCGGAATACAGAGGGCAGAAGGCTTCCTACGAGCTTACCGTCACGCCCATCGAGCAGCCGGATCTCTGCGTGCTTTACACTTCCGTTTTGCCCAGGCTCTCCGCCAATTCCACGAAGTGGTTCCACGAGGCGGGGGAGATCGTGACCTCCGTCGTGCACGTGGCCAACTACGGCTACAAGGACAGCACAGAGGGCACAGTCGTGACCTTCACGCTATACAAGAACTCTTCCCTGGACTTCGATCCCAAGGCGGAGGTGATCTATCAGAAAAAAGCCAAGCTTCCCGCCCTGGGCGGCATGGGCAAGGCGGAATTCCAGTTCGTCTGGAAGTGGCCCGGCGATGCGGTCTGGATGGAGTCGAAAGTGGAAACTGACAAGAACGGCGACCTTGACCCGCAGAACAACGTCATCAGGGACCGCAACGTCTCCCGGCCTCTGCGCTTCGGCTTCCAGCCCGACACCATGACGAACCTCTACACCGAAAGGACCATCAACAGCCTGGGCTCCTTCAACCTCTTCGACTGGACCGCGGCGCACAAGTACCGTCTGGATCTTCTGCTCCGCGAGACCAAGTATCCCGGCATCTGTCCCGAGGGCATCACGGACACCTACAGGATCGACAGGAT
>JAFZID010000216.1 GCA_017554565.1 bacterium | reverse complement strand
TATACATTTTCTCATGACCTCAGTAAAAACCTTCCTTTCCGATATTATTACTGGCAGTTATAGCGCAGAGGGTACACCTGTTCCCATTCCGAACACAGCAGTTAAGCTCTGTAGCGCCGATGGTACTTAAGAATAGACTTTGGGAGAGTAGGACGCTGCCAGTTCAATTTTAGAGCGCTCTGGGGGGAAGCCTTCAGAGCGCTTTTTTTCGCAGGAGAGACCTATGAACGACAGCAAGATCAGATCAGAATACTTAGTCTGCAAATTATCCGATGAAATGAAGAACGCCACCAAGATCGATGCGGAGCTCTTCAAACGTCTGGACGTTAAGCGCGGACTCAGAAACGAGGACGGCACGGGCGTGCTGGCCGGTCTTACCAACATTGGCGACGTCGTGGGTTATGAACGGGACGAGAACGGAAATCTGATCCCTATCGACGGCCGCCTCTATTACAGAGGCTATGAAGTCTCCGATCTTGCCACCACGGCCATGAACGAGGGCCGCTTCGGCTTCGAAGAAGTCGCTTATCTCTTGCTCTCCGGCAGGCTGCCCGACAGCGAAGAGCTCATTTCCTTCCAGAACCTCTTAAGGGACAACATGCCCCTGGAGCACCAGACCATTCTGCACATCATCGAACTGGAAGGCAGCAACATCATGAACATCCTGGCCAGGAGCGTCCTGGAATTCTACACCTTCGACAAGAATCCCGACGACGTTTCCAGGGACAACCTCATGCGCCAAAGTATCGAGCTCATCTCCAAGATCCCCGCGACGATCGCTTACGCTTACAATATGCTCCGTCACGCTGAGCAGGGCAAGACGCTGCACTTAAGGCACCCGCAGGAAAATCTCTCCTTCGCGGAAAACTTCCTTTACATGCTGAAGGGCTCCGATTACACTCCCCTGGAAGCCAGAACGCTAGACCTGCTCTTGATAGTTCACGCGGAGCACGGCGGCGGTAACAACTCGACCTTCACGGTGCGAGTCACCTCCTCCGCCGGCACGGACACCTACTCCTCCATCGCGGCTGGAATCGGCTCCCTCAAAGGACCTTTGCATGGCGGCGCGAATCTGAAAGTCAAAGCCATGCTGAAATACATAAAAGACAATCTCAAGGATCCCAATGACAAGAAAGCGCTGGAAAAGATCCTTACGAAGATATTGAAAAAAGAAGCCTTCGACGGCTCCGGTCTTATTTACGGCATCGGGCACGCGGTCTATACGCTTTCCGACCCCAGGGCGGAGCTTCTGAAAAAGATGGCCGCCGAACTGGCCAAGGAAAAAGGCCGGGAAGAGGAATTCGAATTCCTGCTTAGGTTCGAGAAGATCGCGGCCGAGACCATCTACAAAGTGAAAGGCCGCAAGAAAGACCTCTGCGCCAACGTGGACCTTTACTCCGGCTTCGTTTACGATCTTATCGGCATCCCGCAGGAGATCTACACTCCCCTCTTCGCCATGTCCCGTATCGTCGGCTGGTGCGCCCACCGCAACGAAGAGCTGAATTTCCAAGGCCGCCGCATCATACGTCCCGCCTACCGCTGCGTGACTGACGAGAACTATTACGTGCCCTTAGACGAGCGTTGAGATTTGCTATAATCGTAGAGGTAATATATGCTCAAACCAAAAAACCTCTATGAAAAAATCAATATTAGCAATTCTTATGAGCACGCTTGTTTCTCTTGGCGCGCAAACGCAAACTCAAACGCAGCCTCTTGACAAAGTGGGCAATCTTGAGCCCTGGGTGCAGTTAATTGCCACCGATACCTTAGCGGTAACCTTCCTGACAGGGGGCGCGGCCAAAGGCACCGTATTGTGGCGCCAGGGCGAAAATGAGGAGTGGCGCGCGGCCGCTCCGGAAACCAAAGACGGCCTCATCGTTGCAAACGGCACGATCCAGCGCTCCTTCATAAGAGGCTTCGATCCGCAAAAACCGATCTACATCAAGCCGGTGAGCGAGCCCATAAAAAGCTTCGGCGCCTACAACGTAAGTTTTTCCAGCGCCAAGGAAGGCAAGGAAGTGAAGGTAAAAGCGCCCATGTCCAGGGACGGCCGCATCGCCGTGGGCATAGTGTGCGATCTGCACAACCAGACCGCCAGACTGCTTCCGACGCTTAAAGCGCTTGGCGACGATCTCTCGCTCTGCGTTCTGAACGGCGATATCTGCGACGCCCCCGGCAGCACGGGAGATCTAGTCAACAATCTGGCCACGCCCATGGCGGCGCTTTCCAAGAACGGCTTGATGACGCTTGCCGTCAGGGGAAACCACGAATGCCGGGGCGCCGCCGCCAGGGACATTCCCGAATATCTGGCCCGCCCCAACGACCGCTATTACGGCGCCCTGACCTTAGGCTGCGCCAGGATCGTCTTTCTCGACACCGGCGAAGACAAGCCCAAGGATCACGCGGAATACAGCGGACTCATCGACTTCGACGCCTATTTGCAGGAAGAGGCGGAGTGGCTGAAAAAAGAAGTGGAGAGCGCCGAGTGGCAGACCGCGACCTGGCGCGTAGTCTTCATGCACATCCCGCCCAGGGAATCGCCTGAAGAGCACAGCTATCCTGTCGTGGAAAACGGCGCCAGGATCTTCGCCCCCTGCCTGGTGGGCAAAAACGTCGATCTTGCCATCTCCGGCCACGAGCATAAGGAATCCTTCCTTAACGAAGCGGAAGCGAAAAAATACGGCCTGGATTTCCCGGTCCTCATAGGCGGAGGCGGCAGCAGTTTCAAGACCACCGACCATGCTCTGCGCCTGGAGATCGCCCCGGGCGAACTGTACCTTCCCAAGTTAGATTGGCGGGAGACCAAACAGGTTGATCAGAAGCAGAGCTCCTCTTCTTCTCAAAACAATCAAAAATCTAACGATATTTGGTCAAAAATCAACGATATTTGGCAAATAATTGAGAAAAATAGGCAAAAACAGTAAAAAATCGCTAATTAATGGCAAAAAGGCCAAAGCCTTTTTGCCATAAAATTATGCGAATTTTGCGAAAAAACGCCAAAAAAAGATTAAAAACAAGTAAAAATAGCAAAAAACAAGCAAAAACCAATAAATATCCCAAAGACTAAAAACCACCTGGAAGGCGGTCCGTAAAAAGCAGCAAAAAATCCCCAAAAATCCAATAAATCATATAAAAATGAGCGAAAAACATGAAAAAAATAATCATTTTGAGCCTTTTTTTGTCCTGCGCTCTTCTTTATGCAGGAGAAACGCCCGTGACTAATCTTTTTGAAACGACGCCCTGGATCCTTCTGACGGGCTCCCACGAGGTCGGTTTCAACTGGATGACCACCCAGCCCGCCAACTCCTGGCTGGAATACCGCCAGGACACCAATTCGGAATGGAAGGTGTCCTACTACGCCAAATACGGCCTGAAGGACGCCAATACTCTCTACCATAGGGCGTATGTCAAGGATTACGATCCCAAGAAGCCCATATGGTACCGTTTCGTGGGAAGGGAAGTCATAAAGTTCCAATCCTTCACCGCGAAATTCCATCCGGAAGTTCGTTCCGAGGAAGGAATGCTGAAGCCGGTGGTCAGGGAGGACGGAAGCTGGACCGCCGCCGTTTTTCAGGATGTCCACAGCCAGAACGATATGTACGAACCGCTTCTGAAACTGGCCGGAGACGACATTACCCTGGCTGTTTCCAACGGCGACCCCTGCCATTATTTCAACTGCGAAGAAGACGTTGCCAAGAACTTGGGCAGGCCTTTGGGCGTTTTCGCAAAGCAAGGCATTATGGCCACCTTCGTCAGGGGCAACCACGAAACACGCGGCTCCCACGCCAGGTACGTCCCCAAATACATGACGCTCCGCAACGACCAATACTACGGCACGGCGGACCTGGGTTTCGCCCGTGTTCTTTTCCTTGATTCCGGCGACGACAGGGCGGACTGGGGCTGGATGTACGACGGTTCCATCGCCTTCAAGCCTTATATGCTCGAGCAGGGCGAATGGCTGAGAAAAGAAGTTGCTTCCGACGATTACAAGAACGCCAAATGGAAAGTCGTTTTCATGCATATTCCGCCCAAACCGGACGATGCCGACGAAGACAGGGCCGAACCGCACTTTGAAGACCAGGTGCCAACCCTTGTGAAAGCAGAGCCGGACATCGTGCTCTGCGGACACGATCACCGCTACCAGTACTACAACAAGGAAGACGCCAAGAAGATGGGCTTCTCATTCCCCTTCGTCATCGGCGACAGCAAGCCGCTCACAAGGGCCACGGTGACCAGATTGGATGTTGCTGAAAAAGAGCTGGGCGTGAAAGTTTTCCGCGGCGACGGCGTTACGCTGACGAACGAAGTCTGGAAGAAATAACGTTTGTTAGCATTGTTTTCAGTTATCGCAAAATTTGCGACAACTGAAATTTTAAAAACTTCGGTGATAATGAGGTGAACCCCAAATCTTAGACAGATTTGGGGTTCACATTAGATAAGCCGAGGTTTTTTCTTAAGAGCCTTTGTTTTGCGCCTGATTTAAACTAGCGTGCCGGCGGCTTGGAAGCGCTCGGCGTTGCTTTCGTCGGAGGCGATGACGACGAATGATTTGTCGTCGTTTACCTTCGCGCGCCAGAAAAGTTTTTCGCCGCTTTTGGTGGCTTTGGAGAAATTGACGGTGAGGTCCTCGAAATAGGGCGCTGTCTTCGTTAATTCCGCGATGGCGCTGTGGGTGTAGAGCGCGTATTCCGCGTTGTTCATGTGGCGGTTCAGGTCTATCTGCGCGTCCCGGGTAGTGGAAGTGAAAATGACGGGCATTTCCTCATTGGGAACGGCGGGTTTGTCCGGCGTGTCGAAGTAGCCGGGCAGCTCGCTGTTGTCGGGCAGCGGGCAGCTAAGGTTTTCCGCGGGGCGGAGGATCCTGCCGCGCTCCATATCCAGAAGCAGCCAGAGGCTCAGGGCCTGCATGACTTCCGCTCCGCTTTCGTCTTTTATGGCGAGGGGACGCAGGGCGAAAAGCTTGTCGAAGCCTCTGGGGTAAGTGAAAACCGTGAGCTTTTCACCTAAGAGCAGCGGACGATTGAAATGCAATCTCATTCTGGAAAGCACCCAGATCTTTTTTTCCTTCGCCAGAAAGCGCATGCCGCAGCCTAAGAGTTCCGCATGCTGGGCGGCGGCTTCCTGGATGTAATCGAATACGGCGCGCAGTTTTACTTTGCCGTTAAGGTCGACTTCGGAATGGCGGGGGACTATAGGGAGAATGTGGGTGTTCATAATTTTGTTTTTGTTAGAGTTTGCTTCCCGCTAAGTAGCCGGTTGAAAAAGCGGCCTGGAGATTGTAGCCGCCGGTGTCGGCGGCGAGGTCCAGGAGTTCGCCTGTCACTAAGAGATTGGGAACGATCCTGGAGCGCATAGTGGTCGGGTCGATCTCCTTCAGCTTCACGCCGCCGGCGGTGACGATGGCTTCTTTAAGGGGCCTGGTGGCGGAGATGGGGAAAACTAGTTCCTTGAGCCAGGAGCGCAGGGCTTTCCGGCTTTTCTGGTCGAGTTGGGAAACGCGTTTGTCCTTGGCCAGGGCGAGATCTTCCAGACAGGGCTCGATCATTTTGGCGGGCAGCAACTCCTTCAGGAGCGCTTTGACCTGTTTGGAGCCGAGGGCGGCGATGTCTCTCAGAAGACGCAGCTCCAGCTGCTCCATCGTCAGCGCGGGCTTTAGATCGACGGAGACAGCGACTTTGGCGCCTTTCTCCAAATAAAGTCCCGCTTCCTCAGAAAGGGAAAGAATGATGGGGCCGGAGAGTCCGAAATGGGTGAAGAGCATTTCTCCGAAAAAGCTCTTTTTGCTTTTGCCGTTCACCAGAAGGGAGGCGCGCACGTTTTTCAGGCTGACGCCCTGGAAGCGGGAGGCAGAATTTCCTTCCACAACGAGCGGAACGAGCGCCGGGCGCAGAGGCGCGATGGTGTGGCCGAGTTTGCTTGCTAATTTCGCGCCGCCGCCGTCGGAGCCGGTCAGGGGGTACGAAGCTCCGCCGCAGGCCAGAAGATAGTTTTTGGCGCAGTATTTTGTGCCGTCTTCCAAAAGGAGGGCTTTGATCTCTTTGGTCTCCTCGTCCTGGATAAAAGAGGCGCAGCGACAGTTGGTCCTGATGTCCACTCCCAGATCCCAGGCGTAGTCGAGGAGCGTTCTGAGGACGTCGGAGGCTTTCTGGCTCTCCGGGAAGACGCGTCCGCCGCGCTCGGTCACGGTCATGAGCCCCAGATGGTGGAAGAAGGCCTCCAGCGCCTTATTGTCGAGGGTTTTGAAGGCGTCCTTGAGGAAGAGGCCGTTGCGGCCGAAATGGCCGTAAAAATCGTTTATGGGCTCGGCGTTGGTGATGTTGCAGCGGCCTTTGCCGGTGATGGCGAGTTTTTTGCCGCAGCGATCAGTTTTTTCCAGGATCAGAACAGACTTGCCTCTTTTCGCGGCGGCTATGGCCGCCATGAGGCCGGAGGCGCCGCCGCCCACAACGATGAGGTCAAGCATTTCTCAGGGCGTACATGGCGACGCCCGCCGCCACGGAAGCGTTAAGGGAATTGATGCGGCCCAATTGCGGCAGTTTCACGACGTAGTCCGCTTCGTTCAAAATGAATTGTCCGACGCCCTTGTCTTCGCCGCCTATGACAAGCATGAGTTTTTCCGGAGCCTCGGCGCTGAGCGTGTCGAGCTCGACTTTGCCGGCGCCGTCCAAGGCGGCAATTCTGTAGCCCAATTGCTTGGCGAGCTTCAGGTATTGGTTGGCGTTGCGGTCGCGGGCGATCCTCAAGTGTTCCGAGGCGCCGGCGGAAGCCTTGACCACGGAGGGATAGATGCCGGGCGAGCCCTTCAAAGGCAGAAAAACTTCCGAGAAGCCGAAGATCTCGGCGCTGCGCAGAATGGCGCCCACGTTCTGGGGATCTTCCAAGTTGTCCAGAAGAAGTATTCTCTCGCTCTGGCCCATTTCCCGGGAATCGACGTAAGGGTAAGGGGAAGCGTAAACAACGACGCCCTGGTTGTCGCGGCTTTCGCACATGCTTATGAGGCGCCCTTTTTCCTGCCACTCCATAGGGATCTGGCGCTTGGAGCAAAGTTCGGCGATCTTGGCGATCCTGGGATTGCTTTTGGCGCTCTCGGAAAGGAAGACTCTCAATATCTGGCGCCTTTTGGCCTTCATCAGTTCGAAGGCCGGGTTTATGCCGTAAACAAATTCGGCCTCGCTCACTTCAGATACTCCACCTTGTTTTCGCCGTTTTCCCTAAAAGCCACGATGATGGGCACGTTGCGGTAATTGACGGTGACCTGAAGAAGAATGGGCTCCGGCATGGTGTCCAGGTCGTCCACGATGGCGTTCAGAAGCTGGGAGGTGTTTTCCTGGGCCAGGAAGAAATTGCGCTTGGCCTTGTCGGTGACCACCAGGAGAATTCCTTTTTTGCCGCCGGCCACTTTTTCGATCAAGCCGGTCAGCCTGGTCTCGAAAACTTTTTTCAGCCTGGCCACATAATCCTGCATCACGGCGTAGCCGTCGGCGGTCTCCCAGCCCACGGTGTCGGTGTAGGTCTCGATGCCCTGGGTGTCACGGTCGGCCTTGGCGGATTCCCGGTCGGCCCGGCGGTCGTCCCTGGCGTTGAGCTCTTTCTGGACGGGGTTGTCCTCTTTGTTGGGGGCCTCTATTCTTTTCTCCGCCACGGCGGGCAGAGCGTTGGTGGGCTCGGCTATTTCCCGGGCCTCAAGGGAGGCGGCTCCCAGAAGGAGCGAAAAAACTAAAAGAGGAAAAAGTGTTTTCATCAATTGCCGCCCTGCTTCAAGGTCAGTTTGCGCTGCTTGCAGTTTTCCCAGATCTCGCAGTTGTTGCCGTAGTAGGGGCGGTGGCGCTTGCCGGGGATCTTCATCTTTTTGCCGGAGACCACGATGGAGTTGACCATGGCGGCCACGCGGAACTTGCCGATGACGCCCTTGGCTTTTATGACGCCGTAATTCTCATAAGGATCCTCGCTGCCGTGGAGGTCGGGAACGCCGGCCCTGATCTGGCAGTCGTAGATGTTGGCCACGAAGATCTTGTTTATTTTGCCCTTGAAATAAACGTTGGTGGCGCTGGTGCCGGCGTTGGGGGATTCCTCGCGGCAGCCCACTCTGATGTGTCCGGTCAGGTTGTAGGTCCTGATGGCGCGGATCCTCTGGTCGATGTAAAGGTGGGAAATGGAGGAGGCGCGGATGGTGCCGATATTCTCGGCTTTTATTTGGCTTACCCAGTGCTGCTTGTACTGGTTGAATTTCAAAGTTTTGATCTTGTTGATGGATCGGAAGACGACGCAGCTTTCCGGCGCCGGTTCCTCGAAAGTCGTGTCCGCCTGATCAAGGTCGCCGACATACTGCGTCACCTGGATGAAATTGACTTTGGCGTCGGGAGCGTTGGCTTCGCTAAGGCCCGGATCGGCTTTGATGGTCCCGACCTTTGTGCCTTCTGAGAATATCTTCAGGTCGCAGGTGGTGGTCTTGATGGAGTTGATGTTCTTGGCGGTCACGGCGACCGTGCCGGTCATGCCTTTGCCCATGTTGACCGTCAGCTTTTTAAGGGTGTCGGCGCCGCAGTTGATGTTCAGGGTGTAGGGCTTGCTGAGGCCCTTGACGCCCTTGCCGGTCACGAAGTTGATGGTGGCGGATTTGCCGCCCCTTATGGTCATGTCGCAGGTAAGGGAGTCGTCGCTTTCCGAAACAGAGAAGCTGGCGGCGTCATCGCAGGAATATTTGCAAACAAGGTCGCCGACAGTCTCCTGCAGCGCGCAGAAGGCCGAAAGGGAGAAAAGACAGACGGACAAAAGGGCCGCCGCGAAGGGCAAAATTTGTTTTTTAGTATTCATGATCTGGATTTCCGGACTAAAAATAGGGGATAAAAAACCATTTTATATTATACGCTAATGCCCATTGACGGTCAACTTGAAAAAATTTTGGAAAACACGCCGGGCGGCAAGGCCGGGAGAACGCTGGAAAAAAGCCGGAAATCGTCTGGCAAAGGCGGCCGTTTTTTTAGTATAATTCCCTCAGTAAATCTTTAATTTTAAAATCAAGGGGAACCATGGGAAAACTTATTCCTTCGCTTGCTGTTTTGATCCTTGCCGCCGCGGCGATATGCTGGGCGGAACCCCAGCCCTATCCTACGGGCCGCATAACATTGAAGACGGCTGTGGTCGTTTACAACCCGATCGTCACCAACACCATTGAGAACGCCCACGGCGGCATCTTCTCCGAGGAGATGGGCTGGGGCAACGCCACCAACACCGTCGATAACATCGTGAATTGGTGGCGCCAGTGCTCCCGCAATATGGTCAACCTTGAAGTTGTCTATTGGACGAACCTTTTCCAGATCATGAAGAACATGCCGGAAAGGGACAAGCCGGCTTACCGGCCCTCCATTGAGAAAGTCTTCAAAGCGGCCAGGGATAGGAAAGAGTTCAGCGTAGGCCACCAGGACGAGATGTACTGCCTGACCAACGACGTCCCTTATGTCTGGGAAAAGGTCAAGAACAAAGAGATCGATCTTTTGATCCAGGTCGTCTTCCCCTTCGCCCCGGGCGGCTGGGAATCCCTGATGCAGGGCACAGGCGCCTCCTGGTGCAACAGCTGGGGACGGCACGCTCCCATTGAGCACAACTTCATGTCGGTCTATCCGACCACGGAGCGCCAGGACACGCCCATGGAGAACTTCGGCCACGCCTTCGAATCGCTGATCTCCACCTACTACATGAACAGCGAAGACTGGAACTACAATCCCCAGGGCAACGAGTGGAGCCTCTTCACGCGCCAGTCCGCCAACACCAACGCCAACTTCTGCCAGGTGGGCTACGTGCACTACGCGCCCAACACGCCGAGAGACTATCTCTGGGGCGAAGACACGATCGTTTACTCCTACGCCCCCGGCTGGCTCAGGTATCCCAATATGCTGAAGTATCCGCCTGTTGCTATGAATACGCGCTATTGGGGCGGCGGGGTCAACGCCAACCAGAAACAGTGGCTCTTCTATCACGCGCCGCAGCGCTACGGCATCTACAGAGGCCACCTGATGAACTGGCTGACCATTTTCCTGAACCTCAACACTGCCGCGTATCCTATGACTCCGGGCGAGACTCTGGTGCAGGAAGTCGATCCCAGGGGCTGGTTCACCTTCCAGGTCCACGCGCCCGCCGGCACCACCGCGGTGGTCTTCCGCGCCGAGAGCCCGCAGTGGGCCCTGCACAGCGGCATAAGGAAAGAATACATCCCCAAGCGCTACCGCATGGGCCAGGAGGATATTGGCAAAGCCTACGACGAGTTCACGGAGCCCAAGGAAAGGACCACCGACAAGACCTGGGTCATCACGCCGGACAAGGAATACGCCAGGAACATGGAAGGCAACTGGTTCTTCATCTGCGGCGGCGGCGACCCCACCAACTCGCCCCTGGGTCTTTGCGAACTGAAAGTGACCGCGGAAGTCCTGCCCAAACCGGAAGCGGAGCCTTTGGAAGTTAAGGTCACCATGCCTGAAAAGATAGAGGGCGACGAAGCCCAGATCGTTTGGACCGCCACCGATCCCAAAGTCGGCCTTAGAGGCGTCGAGATCAGTTTCAGCGAAAACGGCCCCTCCGGCCCCTTCGAACCGATCTGCCACGACTTTGCTTTCGAGCTCACTTCCCCCTACCGCTGGTTCCTGCCGGAAGGCTCCTACGAAAGAGCCTGCGTGAAAGTCGAAGTGGAGGACTGCTACGGCAGGACCGCCTCCGCCATTTCCAATCCCTTCTCCATCAACACGGAGAACGAATGGCAGATGTACGACGTCCCGAATGCCGACGACGCCTGGGGCGACCGCCTCATCGGCACGAAAGCCGGCACCGACGGCAAGGACTATTACTTCTCCAAGGGCAACGTGAAGATGAGCCCCTTCTTCCGCCGCTCCGGCAACGCCTGGCAGCCGCTGGAATGCATGCCCTGCGGCAGGAAAGACGACATGACGCCGCTCGTGCCTTTTAACGGCGGCATCATCACCTCGCTGGGCTACTCTCTTATGGACGCCGAATCCAACCGCTACACCGAGACGGCTCTGGCGTTCTTCGATCCCCAGACCGGCAAGTGGGAGGAAGGCCAGCACGTAAAAGGCGCTCCCAATGTCGCGGCCATGGCGGCGGTAGCCGACGGCTCGCTCTTCGTAGCCGAGGAAGGCTCCGACCACGTCTCCTTAGTCAAAGACTGGAAGAAGCGCATCTTCAAGCCCTTCTCCAAAGCGCCGGGCGGACCCTCCTACCAGTGGGCGGCCGCCAGCGACGGCAAGACCGGCGCCTTCTTCGTCAAGTTCGACGGCAGCGATCCCAAGAAACCCAAGGGCGTCGTCTTCGTCGTGAACAGCAAGGGCGAACAGATGCTTTTGGGCGAAACCCCCTACCCGCCGGGCGTGGGCTGCTCCATGGTCTTCCTGCCCCAGAAATACTCCGAGGACAAGCACGCGAAACTTCTCATAACGAGAGGCGGCCAGGGCATCCGCCGCCCCTGGATCGAACACGAGGACGGCAGACGCTTCAACGTGGACTGCCGCAAGAACAATTTGATGATCCTGGACCTCTTCACCGGAGAGTGGGAAGTCAAGACGCTGCCCGTCCCCACCGACGAAGGCAGCAGGCTGACCCTGGTGGGCGACAAACTCTACCTCCTCGGCGCCTCCAACATCCACAATCCCCTGAGGGTGAAGACGCTCAAAAATTACAAATAAGCCCTGTTCAAAGGAAAAACAAAAAGGCCGCGGAAAAGAATCCGCGGCCTTCTTTTTTGGCCTAAAAAAACGAGCCGCACCAGAAGCGCGGCTCGTCAACCTTTAACCAACAACCAATAGAGAAAAAAACTTATTTTAGAAGCCGGCTATGGAGTGGACGGTATAAGTTCCGTAGCACCCGGGGATCCGGCGATACTTGCAGCGGGGACAAAAGCGATTAAAAGGGCTGACCGATTTGAAAGTATGTCCGCACTTCAGGCATTTTTTCTGAGTATGTACTTGACGGGCTTTCATGATGTTCCTCCTTATACTTAGTCGGTGAATCAGACGATTTTGATCACTGCCTTATATAAGCAAACACCGTGCCAAACTGATTAAAATGCGCAATAGTAAATATTTAATTTTTGGAAGGACGGCGCGAATGGGCAAAATTGAGAACGAAATTGGGAAACCGTTGGGCAAAATCTTTCCCGAAGCGCCCTCAAAAAAAGCCCGCCGGGCCTCGACGAGGCCCGGCGGGGTGTTTCGGCTAAAAAGCCGCTTTTAGGCCTTGGCCGGTTCCGGCAGCGGCAGAATGGCCGTCTCGAAAACGAACTCGCCGTCCTTGACTTTGACCGTCAGGGCGCAGTTCTCCGGAATGACCTCGCTTAAAATGGCCTCCGCCAGGCGGTCTTCCAGCTCGCTCTCCACGACTCTTCTTATCTGGCGGGCGCCGTAGCGGCCCGTGTCCGCCATATCCCTTAGTTTGGCTTTGGCGGCGGGCGTGACTTTCAGGAGAATGTTCTTTTCCCTGAGGCGCGAGGCAACTTTTTCTATCTCCAGATCCGCGATGCGCAGAAGCTCTTCCTTCTTCAAGGAGCGGAAGACCAGGATGTCGTCAAGGCGATTGACGAATTCCGGGCGCAGAGTCTTGCGGGCCTTCTCCAAAAGCTTGGCCTTCAGATCGCTGTAGCCCAGCTCCGCGCTGCCGGAGCCGAAGCCCAGGGACTTTCCTTCCAGGAACTCCCTGGCCCCCAGGTTGGAGGTCATGATGATCAAGGTGTTCTTGAAGTTCACGACTCGACCTTTGTTATCCGTCAACCGGCCGTCATCCAGCACTTGTAATAGCACGTTGAATACATCCGGGTGTGCTTTCTCAATCTCAT
>JAFZID010000215.1 GCA_017554565.1 bacterium | reverse complement strand
TCACCCGCCCCGCTCCCAAAGCGAGCCTGGCGCTTGACCTGGTCACGCAGCTTCTCAACCTCGTTGACGAAGTGGACGACGAAAGCAAGAAGCAGCGTGACGCCAGAAGCGTCGAGCTTTCCCAGGCCGGCGGCTTCGTTCCTTTGCACATCCCCTTCAACCATTTGGTGAACGTCTGGCAGGTAGCCGGCGGCGACTTTGAGAAAGTGAAAAAGATCTTAGCCCGCACCGGCTTCAAGTACAGCGACGAAGCGGCGCTTCTTGAACGCTGTCACTACGCCGACGAATGGCTGAAGCGCTACGCCACGCCGGAATTCATCTTCGCTCTTCTCGACGAAACGCCCGCCGAGATCGTTCCTCTCATCACGGAAGAAGAGAAGAACGCCCTCAAACTTATCGCGGACGAGCTTGAGAAAAATCCGGAAGCGGACGGCAACGCCATCCACCAGATCATCTACAATATCGCGAACAGTACCGGCGTCTCCATGGGCAATCTCTGCAAGGCCCTCTACCGCGTGACGCTGGGCAGAGACCGCGGCCCCAGAGCCGGCTGGTTCGTGGCCATGGCCGGAAACGACCAGATCGCCTCCCGCATAAGGAAATTCCTGGCGAAGTAAATTGGATCGCGATGAAACAAAAAAGGACCGGGCGTTATGCCCGGTCCTTTTTTATGCTCTCGCTTTACCTTTAGGAAGCGATGCAGACCAACCCTACGATCCAGAGATAGACCACGAAGGGATGGAAGTTGTATTTGTTTACCATCTTCAAAAGCAGCTTGATGGCCAGGTATCCCGAGGCCGCCGCCACCAGGATGCCCAGAAGCTGCACCCAGAGCGTTCCGTCGCCGCTGTGAAAAGAGACCGCCGCTTTAGCCCTGAATTCCGAGGAAAGGAAGTCCTTGCACACGGCGCCCAAAATAATGGGGATGGACATCAGGAAGGAAAAGCGGGCGGCCGCTTCGCTCTTCAGTTTGCACAAAAGCCCGGCGTAGATGGTGGAGCCGCTTCTGGAGAGTCCGGGGATGACAGCCGCCGCCTGCGCCAGGCCTATTATGAGGGCTTCTTTCCAGGTCATGTCCTCCAGAGCTTTCAAGCCTTTTTCCGCTTCCTCCTTTTCTTCAGGAGGAACAGAATTGCGCTTCTTTAAGATATTGTCCGCGGGCGTGAGGACAAAGTAGGCGCAGGCAATGAAAGCCAATCCCACCAGGCGGTAGGGCTCCAGAGGGATCTTGCCGATCATCAGGCCCTTTTCGCAGAAAAGCGTATCCAGCATATCCTCGAAAAGGAAACCCACGATGCCGGCGGGTATCATGGAGATGAGGATCAGAAGGGCGAAGTACAAAGCGTACTTTTCGCCCTTGAAAAAATCTCTCAATAGTTTCCAGATATCGTCGTAGAGCGCGGCGAAGATGGAAATGACCGTGCCGAAATGCAGCAGGACGATATAGGTCAGGTCCACGTCGTGGATGGGAAGGAAAAACTTCGCCATGGTCAGATGACCGGAACTGGAGACCGGGATAAATTCCGTCAGCCCCTGGACCAGACCAAGGAATATCGCGTCAAAAGTCGTCATTTTTCAAACGTCAATTGAAGAGAACTCCGGCGCCCTGGGCGGGAGCGAACAAGTACTGGTTGTCGGCGTAGCCGTCAAGATCGTGCGGGAGATAGTAAGCCTCGTGGATCTTCTTGATGAATTCAGCTCCCTTGCCCTTGGGAATGAGGTGCACCGTGCAGCCGCCGAAGCCGGCGCCGGTCAGCCTGGAGCCGTAGGAACCGGCCGCTTTGCCGGCTTCCACCAGAGCGTTCAGTTCTTCGCAAGAGATCTCGTAGTCGTCGCGGCAGCTGGCGTGACTCTGATCCATGAGAAGGCCGAAGGCCTCGGCTTTGTTCTCGGAGTCGCCGTTCAGAAGCGCCATGGAGTCTTCCACCCTGCGGGCTTCGCTGATGACGTGCCTGGCTCTCTTCTTGACCTGGAAGCCTCCCTGGGGTTCGGGCATCACTTCGCCGGTCTTGGTTAAGCAGACTTCCTTGGCGGCGTATTCTTCGGTCACTCCCAGGGCTTCCGCGATCATCTTCACTGTGTAGCCTTCGTCCACCAGCGCGGTCTCGATCTTGTTGAGGGCGTCGTCGAAGCCCTCGGTCTCATTGGCGAACCAGTCGTAGAGCATCGTGGGCTCCTTGGCGCCCGCTTTGCCGGCCAGCTTGTGCAAAAGCATATAGGCGATGCGGCACTCGACGGTGCGCATATTGTAGGCGATCCTGGCGTTGCCGGCCTTGGCGGCTTTGACTCTGGAGTGGCAGACAAGAATGTCGGCTTCCTTGGGGAGCGTCACGAGCTGAGTCCTGATGGGATAGAAATCGATCTTCAGGCATTTTCCGGCCTGGCCCAGAATGGAGATGGACTGGTCCATGCCGCCTGAGGCCATGCCCACGTAGTGGTCAGATTTCGCCATGACTTCCGCCAGCACCACCGGGTCGATGGATCTTTTGTTGATGGCCAGGATCGCTTCAGCCGCGGCCACGGTGAAGGCGGCGGAGGAAGAGAGGCCGCTGGCCAGAGGCACGTTGCCGTCGATGACCATTTTGAGGCCCTGGAGACCTTCCTCGGTGCCCCAGAAATCGATCAAGCCCTGCGTGGCGCTCTTGATGTAGTTGCCCCAGTCGCCGCCCTGGTAAGGCGGGATGTTGCGCTCGATCGTAAAGGAGCCGCCCTGGAAGGAAGAGACGACGTTGGCGAAGCTGATGACGTTGTCCTTAGAGGCGCCGGCCACGATGAGCATATCCCTGGAGATGGCCATGGGCATTACGGGGAAGCCGTTGTAGTCGGTGTGCTCGCCGATCAGATTGACTCTGCCCGGGGCGCGGACCACCACCACGTCTTCGCTGGCGAAGGTCTTTTCATAAACGTTGATGGCGTTGATCAGTCTCTGTCTGGCTTCTTCCGCCACGTCGGCGGCCTGGGCGTTGACGTTGAGAAGGACTTGCATGACGCTTTGGTCTTTGGCTTCCAGTTTGGCTTTCAGGGCTGCGCTGTTCATAATTTTTCTCCTTTTATTTAATGATTGGATCGTTTGCTTATTCTTTGGCGGGGCCGGTAATGGCGCCCTCGGGGAAGGTCTCCCCTTCTTTCATGGTGGTGTCCAGAGGCCTGGCGAAAAGAAGAAGGGCCAGAACGCTCAAAACGAGCATCAGTCCCACTATAACGTACCAAGGCAGAGTGAAGTTTTTATTCTCTTCCATTTTCTCTCCTTTATTTTTTGACGATCGGCCCGAAGATGTTGCCGAACTTGTTGAGGTTCAAGGCTTCCGTAAAGGCGCTGATCTTGGTAAGCGTGCTGCAGGGGTCGGTGGTCTCGTCCAGGCAGTCGCCGTCCAGGACGAGCAGCGGAATGCCGATCTCGGTGAGGGATTGCCTCAGGTATTTGATGAAGCTGGAATCGGCCATGGAGCAGCGGCCGAACATGTGGTTGTAGAGCACCGCGCCGGTGATCTTGGCGGTGTTGGCCCTCTGCTTGATCCTGTTGACGCGCACTTCGGGATCCAGGAATCCCACCGTCAGAAGCTTCCTGGCCAAACTGGTGTAGGGATCGTTGGGATCCAGTTCTTCCCAGCCGACGAAGTTCACTTCCTCGAAGGCCACGGGAGCGTGGCAGTTCTGCTCAAGATACGTCATAGTCCTCTGGCTGTAGAAGGGCGGCAGATGCAGCCAGAGAAGGCGGTGCGTCTCGTCGATGTGCGTGTGCTTCTCGACTTCTTTCTTGCGCTCCAACAGTTCTTCCAAAAAGACTTGCTGAAGATCCACCATCTCCTGTTTGCCCCAGAGTTGGGAGAAGATGTTGGCGTAAGAGACGGCTTCCGTTCCCGGGATCAAAGGCGGGCTGGTGAAGCGGATCTGGTTGCACTTGATGGCCAGCTCCCTGGCTTTGTTGGAAAGCACGCAGGCTTCCGCCAGACGGTCGGGATCCATCTTCAATCCCAGGGCGTCCTCCATGGCCTCGACGGATTCCTTGAGGCCGTTGGCGATGGTCCTGACGGCGGATTCGCCGCCGCGGCCGGGAGTGTGCAGCGTATAGAAGCGGTTGCTGGATGAGGAACAGTTGGAGCGGACCAAGTCCGCGAAGATCCTCTCGCCCTGCTGGCAGGGCTGGCTGGTGGTCACGGTGAAATCGGCGTGGGGCAGATTCTCGTCGCCTTCAAGAACTCTCAGGAAAGAGCAGGTCTCGCCGGAGAAGCCTTTGCAGGCCGCATGGTCGAAGCATTTTCTCAGGCGCTTCTGGTTGCGGCCCTTCAGCGCCGCGTAAGTCTCAAGCGTCAGGGACCTGACGCCCAGGGCGGCCAGGATCTCCGAGGGGAAGAAAAGATTGCGCCAGACCAGGGGCTCCTTGCCCTTGGAGAAAAACTCGTGGCGCGTCATCTGGGTGCGCATGGCCGTCGATTTGTTCACCAGAGCGCGGTCGAAGAGCTTGTCAGTGAAGCTTTCCAAGGTTTTCTTCAGCTCTTCGCTCTGCAAAGTCTCCTTGACTTTGCTGATTTCCGGGAAGGTCAGCCTGCTGCTTCCGTCCTCGGCTTTGACCTTTGCGACGTTGTCGAAAACGCGCAGGGCTTCCCTCCTGAGGCTGGGATCGGTGACGGCGTCCACAAAATTCTTGAATTCCGGGACCGTTATGCCGGTGCGTTTCGTCTCGACGGTCTTGGGAGCCTCAACCTTGCCCCTCAGGGAATCGTACTGCCTGGCAAGGACCGCGGCGCCCAGGGCGCCCATGACGGGATGGAATTCCGG
>JAFZID010000214.1 GCA_017554565.1 bacterium | reverse complement strand
GTGGCCTGGCGCTGAGCGTCGTTGAAGTAAGCCGGGACCGTGATGACGGCCTGGGTCACTTCCTCGCCCAGATAGTCTTCCGCGGTCTGTTTCATCTTCTGCAGAATGACAGCGGAAATTTCCGGAGGAGTGTATTCCTTGCCCTGGAGTTTGACGGCCACGCCGCCGTTGTGATCGACGACATGATAAGAGACCTGCTTTTCGTCAGCGGTCACTTCGTGATATTTGCGGCCCATGAAACGCTTGATGGAGAAGACGGTGTTCTCAGGGTTGGTCACAGCCTGGCGTTTCGCCACAGTGCCCACCAGCCTGTTGCCGTCCTTGTCGTAAGCCACGATAGAAGGCGTGGTGCGGCCGCCTTCGCTGTTGGCGATCACTTTGGGTTCGTTGCCTTCCATGACGCAGACGCAGGAGTTGGTCGTACCAAGGTCGATTCCGATGATTTTGTTCTTGCTCATAATATACCTCTCATTTGATTGATTACAATTTTAAGGCGCCCAAAATTTGGACGCACATATATAAAAGCAAGAAACGTGCCATATATTAAGAACCTGATTGGCAGCGATTTAATCTTTATAAGCCCCGGCTGTTTTGTGTCGATTTGTCACAGTAGGATCGTTGCGGGAGCCAAACTGTCGCAATCAGGGCAAAGAATGAAGCGCGAAAAGAAAAGGCGGTTCGGCGCAAAAAAAGAGAAAAGTTCAGCGTTTGGGAGGCTTTTTGCCGCCGCCCAGCTCCGCTAGTTTTTCCGCGGTGACAAGATAATCCTTGGGCAGCGGCGCGCAGAGATCCAAATTGGCGCCGGTCACGGGATGGGCGAAGGAAAGCCGGTAGGCGTGGAGCATCTGGCGCCTGATGTCGCAGCGGCGGTTTAGTTCGCTCCCGCTTCTGCCGTAAGTCTTGTCCCCCAAAACGGGGTATCCCCAGTGGGCCATCTGCACTCTGATCTGGTGGGTGCGGCCGGTCTCTATCAAAAGGCTCACTTCCGAGGCGGCGATTCCGAAGGCTTTGACGACTCTGCCCCTTGTCACCGCCAGCTTTCCTTTTTCGGGATTTTGGATTACCGCGATCTTCTTGCGGTCCGCGGTGCTGCGGGCCAGGTAATCCTCCAGTTCGAAGGGACTCTGACTGGGCAGACCCTTGACCAGGGCCCGGTATTCTTTCGTGAAAGAGCGGGCGCCGAACATCTCCAGCATCTTGAGTCTCACCGCTTCCGATTTGGCCACCATGATTAGCCCCGAGGTGTCCTTGTCGATACGGTGGACGATGCCTGGGCGTTCCGGGTCGCCCACGGAGGAAAGGAAGGGATAGTGGTGCAGAAGGATCTGGACCAGGGTGGTCTCGTTTTCCGTGCCGGCGCCGGGATGCACCGTGAGTCCCGCGGGCTTGTTGACGACGAGAAGATCCTTGTCTTCATAAATTATGTCCAGCTCCCCCTTCGCGGGTTCAAGGCTGGTGGGCGTTTCCTCCGGCAGGAAAAAGGCCACGGTCTCGCCGCCCGAGAGTCTGAAGGCGGGGCGGACTTTCTCCCCGTCCACGGAAAGAAAGCCTTCCTTGATGAGCGCCGCGATGCGGGAGCGGGAAACGTCGGTGATCCAGCCCGCCAGGAAAGCGTCCACCCTTATTTCGCCCTGAGAGCCGTCGTAAACGGTCTTACGCTTCGTTCCCTTCATCGTAGAGACCTTCTTCCACTAAAACGTCGTGGATCTTCTCCGTGGCTTCTTCCAAGCCGATGCCGTCCATGGCGGAGATGGGGATTATTTCCAATCCTTTGTATCTGCGCTTGAATTTCGCCAGGTTGCCCTTGGCCTCCGGCAGGTCCATTTTGTTGGCCACCACGATCTTTCTTCTCATGGCCAGATCTTCGGAATAGCTGGCCAGTTCGTTCAGCAGGACTTTGTAATCTTCCCTGGGGTCTCTCTGGTCCATGGCGCCCATGTCGATTATGATGAGCAGCGTGCGGCAGCGCTCCACATGCTTCAAAAAGGCGTGGCCAAGCCCCACGTTGCGATGGGCTCCTTCTATGAGTCCCGGGATGTCCGCGATGACGGCGGTCTTGTAGTCCTTGAATTCCAGAATGCCCAAAATGGGCGCCAGCGTGGTGAAGGGATAGCTGGCTATGCGGGAGTGGACCTTGGTGGTGGCGGAGATGAAGGTGGATTTGCCGGCGTTGGGATATCCCACCAGCGCCACGTCCGCCATGACTTTCAGTTCCAACAAAAGCGTGCGGCTCTCCCCTTCCGTTCCAGGAGTCACGCGCCGGGGAGCCTGGTTGGTGCTGCTCTTGAAGCGGGCGTTGCCCAAGCCTCCCTCGCCGCCCTTGGCCACCACCTCTTCCTGGCCTTCCTTCGTGAGGTCGGCTATTAAAACTTCGCTC
>JAFZID010000213.1 GCA_017554565.1 bacterium | reverse complement strand
CTGGTTCTGGCTCAGCTCGGAAATGTGGATGAGGCCTTCGATGTCGTTGTCAAGCTGAATGAAGGCGCCGAAGGTCGTAAGATTCGTGATCTTGCCGGTGACGGTGTCGCCTTCGCGATAATGATCGTAGATGTGATCCCAGGGATCTTCCGTGAGCTGCTTCAAGCCCAGGGCGATCTTGCGGTCTTCCGTGTTGATGTTCAGGACCACCGCTTCCACGGTCTCGCCCTTCTTCAGAACTTCGGAAGGATGATTGATCTTGCGGGTCCAGGACATGTCGGAGACATGGATGAGGCCGTCGATGCCGTCTTCCAGTTCAACAAAAGCGCCGTAAACGGTAAGGTTGCGGACCACGCCTTTGATCTTGCCGCCGATGGGATAACGCTCGTTGATGGTTTCCCAGGGGTTGCTGTGGGTCTGACGGAGGCCCAGGGAGATCTTCTGGTCGTCGGTGTCGATGGAGAGGACGGCCGCCTTGACGACGTCGCCCACCTGGACGAATTCGGAAGGATGATTGACCTTGCGGGTCCAGGAGAACTCAGAGATATGAATGAGGCCTTCCAGGCCTTCTTCCAGTTCCACGAAAGCGCCGTAGGGCAGCAGATTGACGACTTTGCCTTCCACCACGGTGCCGGCGGGATACTTCTTGTCCACATCCAGCCAGGGGTTCGGGGTCATCTGCTTGATGCCCAGGGAAACGCGTTCCTTCTCATAGTCGATGCCGATGATCATGACGTCGATCTCTTTGCCGACTTCCAGGATCTCGGAAGGATGATTGATGCGGCCCCAGCGCATATCGGTGAGGTGCAGCAGTCCGTCGATGCCGGAGAGATCCACGAAAGCGCCGAAGTCGGTGATGTTCTTGACCACGCCTTTCCTGACGTCGCCGACCTTGACCTGATCCAGGAAGGAGCGGCGCTTGAGGGAGCGCTCTTCGTCAAGCAGCTCGCGGCGGGAGACCACCACGTTCTTGCGCTCATGGTTGACCTTGATGACTTTGACTTCGATCTCCTGACCGATGTAGTCGTCTATATTCTTGGTGTTCTGCAAAGAGAGCTGGCTGGCGGGCAGGAAGGCTTCGATGCCGATGTCCACCATAAGGCCGCCTTTGACTTTCCTCTTGATGATGCCTTTGACGGGGTTGCCGTCTTTGCAGGCTTCCAGGGTCTTCTCCCAGGAGCGCTGGCGGTCGGCCTCGGCCTTGGAAAGACGGATGTTGCCGTGTTCGTCTTCTTTGCTGACCAGATAGACGTCCACAGTGTCGCCCACGGCCAGATCGGGGGTATCTTCAAACTCTTCGCGGGGCAGCACGCCCTCGGATTTATAACCGACGTTCACGATGATGTGGGTCGGGGTGATGTTCACCACTCTGCCCTGGATGATGGTGTTTTCCGTAACGGAACGGAAAGTGCCGTCATACATGGAGCTCATGTTGTCGTCGGAGACGTTTTCGTAATTGGATTCCTTGATACCGTACTTCGCGAGGTCGATCTTCAGGTCATCCATTTCTTCAAAGGGGTTTTGATTCATAGTTTTTGGGGGTTGTGTTGTTAAGTTAATTCATGGACATATTTCCACTGGTTAAGCAAAGGTAAAGGATACCATAACCATCCCCAAAATACAATAGGAGCCCCTGCCCCGGCTAAAGAAAAGATCCGCGGCCCGTTAAGAGGCTTGCTTCCCGCCGCTTCTCAAGTGTGACAAAACGATGCCTATGAAGGCCGAAACAGCCAGCAAGAAAGGATAATAAGTGCAGGCCACCAGGCTCATGCCGCTGGAATCGGCCTCCACGCTCCTGGCGATGCCCGCCGCTATCAGTATCTGCGCTCCGTAAGGGATTATCCCCTGCACGAAGCAACCGGCGATGTCGATTATGCCCGCCAGTCTGACCGGGTCGGCTTTGAACCTCGCCCCCAGCTCCCTGACCACCGGGCCGGCTATCACGATGGCCACGGTGTTGTTGGCGGTGAAGAGATTCACGAGCCCCGTCAGGAAGAAAGCGCCCAGTTCGCAGCTCTTGGGACCTTTGACTTTCCCCGCTATGGCGTTGGTAAGCCACGCGATGCCGCCGGCCTCCCGGACCAGATTGAAAAGACCGCCGGAAAGAAGCGCGATGGTCAGCGTCTCGCTCATGCCCAGCGTGCCCTTGCCCGCCGTTTCCAGCGCGCCAAGAAAATCCAAGGGCCCGAAGGCCACGCCCAAAACGGCGGAAGAGAGCGTCCCTATCAGAAGCACCACGACCACGTTCAAGCCCGTGAGCGCCAAAAGCAAGACCAGAACGTAAGGCAGGACAAGAACGAAATCCCTGAAGGAGACTCCCGTCCCGGCCGCCACCGTCCCGGCGTCGAGCTGGGAGGAGCCCGCCGCCAGATAAATGAAAAGCGTCACCAAAGCCGCGGGCACCGCCAGGGCGACGTTGGCGATGAATTTGTCCCGCATGTTGACGCCCTGAGTCCTGGTGGCCGCGATGGTGGTGTCAGAGATCATGGAAAGGTTGTCCCCGAACATGGCGCCGGAGACGATGGCTCCTGACAAAAGCGCCGGCGACAGCCCCAAAGGCCCGGCGAAGCCCATGGCGATGGGCGCCACCGCCGCGATAGTTCCGCAGCTGGTGCCCACGGCCAAAGAGATCAGAGACGAGACTAAAAACAGCCCGGCCACCATGAAGTTGTCCGGGATGATCCACCTTGCGATGACCACGGCGGAATCCACCGCCGTACTGGCCTTGGCCACCGCCGCGAACGCTCCCGCCAGAATGAAGATGAGGCACATCAGCATGATGTCCGGCTCCCCCATGCCCTTGGCCAGGGACTCTATCTTTTCCGAAAACTTCCTATCCCTTCTCAAAAACAGCGCGGAGGCGATGGCCACCAGAAAGGCCACCGTCATGGGGACGCGGTAGAAGTCCTTTGCCGCCACGCCCAGCGTTACGTAAAAGACTGCGAAGATAGCGAAAGGAATGAGAGCAAGCGCGTTCATAAGATCATGCGTTTCCTAAAAAAGTTAAACAAAAGCAGCGCCAAAAGCGCCAGCATACTTCCCGGCTCCGGCACGACCTTCCAATTGAAACGGTTGCTCAGGACCGTGTCCCCCAGCTGTGTGGTCAAGAGGAATTCCGTATCCCCCGCCGCCGCTTCCTCCGGGACGTCAAGCTCAAGAGTCAATTCCGTCTCATAACCGTCCCCCGCCAGCGCCGCCGTCTTCTCGGCTCCGTAGGCGACTTCTCCCAAAGCCTGAAGCTTGATCATAGCCTCGCCGCTGTCGCCGTAGTTGACGTACTTCAGATCGATGGTCTCTTTTTCTCCCAGCCGCAGCTCGCCGGAACCGGGAGCCGCGCTAACAAGGGCGAAGGTCACCTCGTTCTCCACCAGTTCGAAAATGTGCCAGTCCAGCCTCTCGAAGGCCTGGGCGTAGGGCTTGAGCTTGTATTCTTCCGTCGAGACTCTCCTTTGCCCAATGCCGTCGAAAGTCAGCAGCAAACCCAAATTCGCTCCCTCAACGCAGGGGAAGCAGTTGGTCACTTCTTCATCCGGCCAGCAGGTGTAGCCTCTGATGCTTCCAAGATCGCAGGGGATCTTTATCTCCGCGATGAAACCGCCGTCGTCCGTCAAAACTTTCTTGACCTTCGCTCCCGTCGGCGACAGGCCGCTCTTCCACTGCCCCATGCTCCTGGCGTCGTCCGAAGTGCTCATCAGCCTGTTGGCATACTGGTTGAAGATCTTGAAGCGGAAGGTGTCGCCGCCGAACCAGGGACCGCTCAAACCGGAGCCGTCCAGCTCGATGGTGATGCCGCAAAGTTTGTCCGTCTTGAAAGCCAGATAAAGCCCGTCCTCGCGCCAGCCGGCGTAGGCCGTCACGTTGAAGTTCGTCACGTCCTTGTTGCAGAGCGTTCCTTTTCCCCAGTAATTCCATTCCCCTTCCTCGATGACGCCGTCGAATTCAGGTTCCTTCAAAAGCCGCTGGATCTTTTTGTTGTAGCCAACGATCGGATAAGGATCCTCTCCGTCAACAAGACCGTCGCCGTCCGTGTCGGTATTGTTGGCGTCGCTGGGAAAATACAGCCCGGCGACATATTCCTGAAGATCGCCCAAGCCGTCGCCGTCCGTATCGCTCTCCGTAGGATCGGAATTCATCCTGACTTCGTCGCCCGGAAGGAGGAAATCCTCGTCCCCTAATCCGTCGCAGTCGCTGTCGCGGTAAACATAGCGCCCGTCCCAAGGAATCTTCATGCCGAAGTAATTAGTAAAGGGCCGCATGGCGTTGCCGCACCAGGAAAGATCCTCGCCGCCCGTCGCCCAGCCGTAAATGGATCCGTCCGGATGACTGCTGGCGTATTCCCTGTGCCCGGAATTGTGGTACATCTGATCCACGGAGTGCATCATCTCGTGCACCGTCACAAATGTCGTGCCGTCGCCGCCCCAGTTGCCGACCTGGGCGCACATAATTTCCCCCATTCCGGTGTAATAAGCGGATCCGCCGCCCCAGTTGCCGCCGCAGTGGCTCCAGCCGTTGCCGTAGGTGAAGACGAACATGTCGTACTCTTCATTCCAGATCCCCAAGGTCTTCCTGAGATCCCTGGCCATGATCCTGCCGCCCAGTTCCGACTCGCCGAATTCATTGGTGTTCATGCGGAAGAAACTTTCCGCCGGCGGAATGATGTTCCTGTAAACCGGATCGTACAAAAGCAAAAGCTGCGCGTTGGAATTGCGGTAATAGAATTCCTTGACCTGGGGATAATAAATGTTGGTGTAATTAGCTGGCGGAGTGTTGTTGCCGGCTCCCGTATAAGCCGTCATCAGAATGTCCAAACACGGCACCACCCCGTAAACTATGGGCAGACTGTCCTGGGCGAAGAAACCCTTTACCGCAAAGACGGAATTCGTGTCTTGGGAAGTCTTGGCGAACTCGAAAGTCAAAGCGCCAAGCCCGCCCTCCGAAACGTAAACATCCGTAAAATTCTTATCCTCGCCGTTACAGCCGAACTTCACCAATCTTCCGTTCTTCAAAAAACCGAAGGAGAAAACATTCTCTTCACCGAAACCCATAACGTCCGCCAGACGCTCGTCCCCTTTATAAAATCCTCCGCCTTCCTTTATTTCCAGCGTAAAGGGGCCGACGCTCATAACGCCCTGGGATCCTTGAGAAACAGTCCTGAAAGTCACTTCCAGGCCTTCCGCGGCCGCGCCGCCGTCAACGCTGAAGGAAGCTCCTTCGCCTTCTTCGTCGTCTTCCAAAATGACGCTGTGCTTATAACTCTCTTCCCTGAACTTCAGATTGTCGAGATAAAATCTCTCGAGACTGTTCTCGACTTTAAACTCAAGATCTCCGGATCCCAAAACAGACCCCAGCGCGAATCCCGCCAGCTCCGCGTCCTTATACGGCGTCTTGATTTTCAGCAGCCGATCATGAGTTAAAAGCAGCTCAATATGCTGCCACTTCCTGTGAAATAACAACTGCACGCCCGGCACTTCCCGCCAGGCGGGAGCGTCTCCAAAATTCGAACCGTAAGCTTCCAAAACGATCGCATTCGCTCCGCCCTGCCTCAAACGCAGCAAAGGCGCGTCCCCCAAACTCACCACCGCGCTCTTCTCCGATAGCTCCTCAGGCAAAGTCGCGTAAAAATCAAAAACGATCCTCTGCTCCTTTTCGGGATCAAAAGCCACCGTGCGAGAAGCAGACGACTCCCCCGTCATCTCCACCGAGCGCTTGCCATATTTGAACCAAGCCGCCACGTTTATGCTGTTCGTAGTATCGACGACCTGCGTCTCGCTGACCAGAACGCTATCCGTGGCGCTCCAGCCGTCCTTCCCATTCAAAGCGCCGGCATCCACAGCCTCAAAATTAAAATACGCCGCCTCGCCGAACGCACCCAGCGCACTCAAAACCAGCGACAGAAAAAATAAGATCCTCTTCATCGCTCCCTCATTATCATAAGAAATTCTTCAATAACCAATATTCATTATAACAAAAAAAGAGCGCCGAAACGGCGCTCTGAACCCATACTCCAAACACGATCGTACGTGTTCCAAAACGTCACACGTCCTCTGTTATGCGATCTTTCCTATAGGTCTTATCTTGGCGATCTCGGACGCGATCTTTCTTTTCGCTATCCTAAGCTCATATTCCTCCTGATATCTCAGGAAAAAACCTTGGGACAGCCCGAAATATTTTGTTAACCTGAGATCGGTGTCCGCCGTCACCCTTCTGCGGTTGTTTACTATCTGATGGATCCTGTTTGGGGGAACAAATATCGCCTTGGCCAAAGCATTCTGAGTCAAGCCAAGCGGTTCTATAAATTCCTCCTTCAGCATTTCTCCTACAGTGGTGAGTTTTATGTAATTGCTCATATGATTTCTCCCATTTTTATTTTAATGTATTATATAGTACGTACTGCGTAAAATCAAGTTCAGTGCGAATAACGTTTTATGCCTCATAGCATTAACGGTGATAATCAACTATCTCAACGTCATAAGAATTGTTGTTGAACCATCTGAAGCAAATTCTGTACCGATCGTTTATTCTTATTAAATTTTGCCAAGTAATGCTTCAAAATGGTTGCTGCGCGGTATTTTCAAATCATCGATAAGCAATGCTGCATTAAGCAATCTGAGTTTTTGCAATGCTCTTCTTTGAATTTCGTACGGGAACTTTGGACTAACGATCTCGTTCCATATTGTTTCCGTTTCTTCTGTCTTGAATGATTTGATCATATCCGCATGATATGAAAACAATTTAACGAAAACAAGCTTTTCAACTTTTGCTATTCACTGTAATAGCAAACGCCACCATCCTCTGACAAAAACAAAAAAGCCCAGGATGTCCTGGGCTTTTTTTACAACTGCTCATATGTTCCAAAATGGGACATATACTTTTTGCCTAAACTAAATCGTAATATTCTCTCGCTTTCAGCCTGCGCGGCTGACTTATGCCCACGCCGCGCCACGGCTGAAAGCGAGTATATTATTGAACTAGAACCACACGGAAGCCGCTGCCGCTGCCGGCGATGTCGGGGTAGTCGTAGATGCGGTTAGCAGAGCGGCAGCCGCTGGCGTAGAAGCGTGCACTTCCGCCACGAAACAAACGACAGCTTCCTACCATTGCCCCTTTCGGGTCGGTAGCTTTTTCATTATATTCGCCATACCAATCCAGACACCACTCGCAAACGTTGCCGTGCATATCGTAGAGCCCCCACGCGTTGGGAAGATAAGAGCCAACCACGGCACAGCCAACATCAAAGCATCCGCTCAAATAGTTGTTGAACCAGAAACAACCTACTTCTTTCAAATTAGGGCAATTGTCTGTTTTTTTCAGGTTCTTCCCGCTGTTCAGCGCCGTTATCGTGCCTGCTCTGCAGGCATATTCCCACTGTGCTTCCGTAGGAAGATCAAAAACTAAGCCAGTACTGGCGCGAAGCTTGCCTAAAAAAGAGGTCGAGTCCACATCATAGCTATTAGGCCAGTTTGTACCTTTGCTTATTCCACGAATCATACCATAAGAAACGTATGACACAGGCAAGGCATCAGCTAAAGTATTATCATAATATTTGGAAGGATTTTTGCCAGTAATTAATTTATACTGTTTTTGTGTAACTTCAAAAATTCCAATGTAATAAGCTTGGGTAAGCGTTACCTGATGCTGAGTTTCATCGTTGCCTCTTCCTAATTCATCTTCTGGGCTACCCATGGTGAAGGTTCCCGGCTCTATCCTCCTCAAAACTAATTTCGTGGTTTTATACTCGTCTGTCCAACCGCTTTCAGGTACATCATTGAGATAACTTATATTATAATTTTTGCCAGATAAATCAATGACCATATATAATTTATTAGTATCCGCAAAAGGATCTGTATATTTTGTAAAAGCAGGACAAACAGCGTTTGGAGATAATTTGAAAGAAATATTTGCCTTGCCCGTTGCGTTTGCGGTAAATTTCAACTCCAAGTCTTGTTCTTTGGCAAAATATTTGAAGTTTTCGCCTTTCTTTACGGGAGTGAAAATGTATGAGCAAACATTAATGTTTGAATCACAGAGCATGTCAAAAAGCGTGACATTTTTTGTTTCAAACTCAGCAAGGTCTTCCGTTTGCATGGTTCCGGAAGATTTCAAAATGGCTTTTGCTGGTTTAATTGTTTCATCTCCTACCGCAAAAGAAAAATTCTTAGAACCATCCCTTTCCGTCCACATAAACTTTCCATTCTTTGAGTTGACGGAAATGTTCTGGGTATCCGTGTTTTTACCATAACCTCTCGCATTCTTAATGAGTAGCGTTGGAGAGCATAAATAATTGGTGAAACTGTTTCGTATAGAGACATTCGCTCCTTTAGAAAGGGCCTCCATAGCCTCATCGCTTAATGTCCCGCTTAATTTAAGCGTAGTTGAGCCTTTCACATAACCACAGACATTCGCGACTTCCTGCGTAACGATAGTATCAGCAGAAAGCCCCCCGGTCATAAAGAAAGTCATGGCAATAATAAGCCAGATAGCATTTTTCATTTGTCCCCCAAAAGTTCGTTTTTATTACATGTGCGCAAACCGCACAAACACAATGAAATTTAAATAAATTACATTATAATTTCACCAAAAAAAAAAATGCAAGGGGTTAGCGAAATCCCTTTATTTAAGCGGCTCTAGAGCGTCAGGAGGGCTGTCCCTGGAACGAGCCTTCAATTATTGGCATTATGGCGAAACTCAACGAGAAGATCTTCCGCAAGATATTCGTCGCTCATGCAATGAAGATCGGAGGCGCCTTTGTGAAGAAGCATGCTTTCTTTGGAATGATAAAAGAAATCAAGGGCGGCGGGGAGAGAGATATTCGCTTTCCGGGCGAAAAGCGCGATTACTCTGGCGAATTTTCTCTGCAGCAAGATCGGATGGGCTAACATATGGTCTCACTCCCAAGATAATGCAGGTGTTTTTCTATGACTTCCTGATTGCGAATAGTCAGCTGCATGTTAGGCTGCTGAAGTTTCAAACGCTCTATCGCAACACTTCTGTCTATCAATCCGTCAAGGTAGAGTTCGACCGTGTCAAAGACCTTATCGTTTGCAATGCCGCCCATGACAATGTCAAAATCAGAGGTGTCCTGCACTTTGCGACATTTAACAACAAAATCCAGCCATTCGTCGGAATAAGCGTTGAAGACCAAAACCTTACATTTTTGAAACGCTTCGTCATCCAGTTCATATTTTGATATGACGGCATGGTCGCCAACCTGAACAAACCGCTCACACCATTTCTTGGCCTGCTCTATGAGAGAAGTCGTGTAAAAACCGGGGCCAAAATCCACATTCTTACGAGAATGAAGGATGTCCGGCTTGGACACGGCAATATTCGAAGCATGATAAAGAATCATTTTAGAACGCCTCTTCTTTTCATCAGTTCAATCAGGTCGGTCATGATGTATTCCTTATCTTGAGTGTGCAAAACGTCGTAGCAGGGAAAGATATAGGAATAGAGCAGGTCGCTCTCAACGGTCAGCATGGTATAAACCCGGGAGGGATCCAACCCAAGCTTTATGGCGAGATTTTCAATACAGAAAACCGCAAACGCCAACGCGTCTTGAGACAACTCAAGATTATCTTTGACAGATCCGTTCTGCATGAGATTTTCCTTTTTACTGTGCCAGGAAGACGCGGAAGCCGTAGCCGCTGTAGTCGCCGAAGTTGGGCTTAGCAAAGTCGCGGGCTGCGGAGCGACAGTCGGCAGCGGGGCTGTAGCAGCCTCCGCCTCGGAGAGCGCGGTAGGTGGCGGTTTCCGGGCCGGCGGGATCGGTTACGGAATCCGTTCCCAGGTTAGCCTGATACCAGTCGAGGCACCACTCAGAGACGTTGCCGTGCATGTCGAAGAGACCACAGTTGTTGTCAGCGTACCAGCCGACCATCTGATGGGCGTCAAGGACGGCGCCGGTCTCGGGATCTCCTCCGCCGTTGTACCAGAAGCGGCCGAGGACCATGAGATTGGGGTCGTTCTTCGTTTCGATAAGCTCGCTACCGTCGTTCAAAGCCGTGGTTTCCCCTGCCCTGCAGGCGAATTCCCACATGGCTTCCGTGGGGAGGTCGAATTTATATCTCGTTTTGGCTCTCAGGATGCCGAAGAAGGAATCTTCGTCCACTTTGTTGTCCGCCGGCCAGTTGGCGCCTTTATTGGCGCCGCGGAGCATTTCATAAGAGACTTTCTCCACCGGGTGCTTGTCAGACTGGAATAAAGAAGGGTTCGCGCCGGTGACCAGTTCGTACTGTTTCTGGGAGACTTCGAAAATGCCTGCGTAGAAAGCTTTGGTAAGAACCACTTCGTGCTGGACTTCGTTATCCTCTCTTCCCAGTTCTCCACTGGGACTGCCGATGTTGAAAGTTCCGGGAGCGATCTTCTTCAAAACCATCTTCGTGGTCTTGTGCTCGTCCGTCCAGCCGCCGCTGGGCTCGGCGTCAAGGGTAGTGATTGGGAAGCTTTGGGCGTCCGGGCCGCCGGAGAGGTCTATCACCAGGAATTCGCCGTCGATGGGAGGCACCGCCTGCTCGGCTGCGGTCACTTTCACTTTGAAATTTTCGCTCTCGTTACCATAGAAACTTTCATCCGGCATCCAGAAGGTCTTGTGAGGACCGGCGCCTGAGACCGTTCCGTCCGAGCCTTCCTCTAAGATCGTGCCCTTTTCCGCCAGGTCGAACGTGGTCTCGCCGTTGTCGAAAGAGCCGCTGAAACTTACGTCAAAGACAGGGCCTTCGTTTTCGGAAGCGAGGGAGTAGTTGATGATGACCAGCCTGTCGAAGGGCCACATCTGAAGGACGCTGACGTCGCTGACGATGCTGTCGTCAGCCTTGGCGCTGAAAGAAACCAGCGTAAGTACAACTAAGATCGCCATGAGGCTCTTGGCGCGTTTCCTCAAAAAAAGCGCGCAAAGGAAAGCCAGAGCCAAAACGGCCATGGGTTCCGGCAGGATCGCGACCGTGCGGTTGTACACTTTTTCATCGGAATCGCTCGTCACCGTCTCCGTAAGGATATAAGCGTCGTCGGCGAGAAAATCTTTGTATTCTTCGTCAGTGTAATCCCAGGGTACCGTGCCTTCCACCGCCGTCGCGGAATCATCAGCGAAAACAGTGGCCGTTAGATTCGGATCGTCCTTGTCAGTCACGGTGATGGCAACAGACTTGGGAGCCCCTTTCGCCAGCGCGCTGCTGTAGGCCAGAGGATCGGTGGACAAAAGCAGGATAGGCTCCTCCGTGATCGGATCTCCATTGAAACGGGCGCCGTCGGACCAGGCTTCATCGCAAAAAACCGTCGCGCAGAAGAGCGCCGCTATGCTGATTAGAATGACTTTTTTCATATTTTATCTCCGAATACTGAGATTATTTACTCTTTTCTATAATTTTATCAAAATCAACAATCTTTTTTCGCTTTTAGATCTCCGCTTCGCTTTGCGGAAGCGTGTGTCCGGAGATCAGCGCGGCCGCGAATTTCCAGAGATACCAGGGATTGTACTTGAAGTAGCGGACGAAGAGGCGCCTGGGCTCCATCATGAGGCGGTAGAACCACTCCATGCCGATCTTCTGGAGGAAACGGGGCGCCTGGGAGGTCTTGCCGGCGTAGAATGCGAAGGCCGCTCCCACGGCCGCCATGATGGGGACGTTCAGTTTGGAGGCGATCTCGTCTATGAAGACTTCCTGCTTGGGAGCGCCCAGGCAGACCCAGACGATGTCGGCCTGGGAGTTGTTGATCTGGTCGATCAGCTCTTTTTGCTCTTCCTCTGTGAGAGGCCTGAAGGGCGGAATGTAGGTGCCGACCACGTTGAGATCCGGGATCTCCTTCTTCGCTTTCTCTAAGAGAGCGTTCACGGTCTCCTGCGTGCTGCCGTAGAAGAAGTGTTTTATTTCGCCGCTTCGGTGATTCAGCGCTTTTTCAAAGAAGGTCGGACCGTAAACCCGATCCTCCATGGGGATCTTGCCGAGCTTTCTGATAGCCCAGACCAAGGGCATGCCGTCGGTGACGGAGAGCGCTTTGGGATGGTTCACGGCCTTTTTCAATTTCTCGTTCTCTAAGGTCATCATGACCACGTGGACGTTGCAGAAATTGTAGCGGTAAGGCTCGGCGGGCTTCTTTGCTATTATCTCGTCGGTGATCTGAAGAAGCTCGGCGTAAGTCGTGACGGTTAATTCGGCGCCGAAGAGGTTGGCTCTTTTTATTTTCATTTCTTGAGTTTCTCCTCCATAAGCGCTACGGCTTCCCTGAAGCCCTCGGCCATCTTGTCATAATCCCAGGAAGCGATCTTATTTTTGGCGTTCCGGGAAAGCGTTTCCCTGAGCTCTTTATCTTCGATGAGCTTCTTGATGGCTTGGGCCAGTTTTTCCGGATCTCTCTCCGGAACGATGAAGCCGGTCTTGCCGTCCTCCACCAGGCCGCCCGCCGCGGCGCCCACGGAATCCGTGGCCACGACCACGCAGCCCTGGTTCATGCATTCGTTGACGACGAGACCCCAGGGTTCCTTGAAGGTCGCGGTGGTTATAGAAGGAACGACCACGATATCGAACAGGCTGTAATAAAGGTAAAGCTCGTCGTTGGGAACGTAATCGGCGAAACTGATTTTCAGATCGTTGGCTTTGGCGAACTTCTCGCATTTGGCTTTTTCCGGACCTTTGCCGATCATTAGCAACTGCGTATTCTTGGGAAGCATGGCCATGGCCTTCAGAAGATCGTCAAGGCCCTTGTCTTCTACGAAGCGGCCCACGAAGAGAAGCTTGGGATCGGCGTCGTTGATGCCGTATTTTTCCCTGATCGCTTTTATTTTTTCTTCTTCAGGAGTCTTCGCGTAGAGCTCGTTGTCGGCGGTGTTCTGGGCGATGAAGATCTTGTTCTCCTTCATGCCGCGGGAAACAAGATAGGCTTTGACGTGGGTGCCGTAAACGACGGCGAAGTCGGCGTGGCGGTAGATGAAGTCAGTAAGAGGCCTTGTGGCGGTGTGGAAGGGCGTTCTGGGATGATACCAGAGGCCGGTCCAGATGCCGAAGGGAATGCCTCTTAATCTGGCTATTATGTAGCCCAGGAAAATGAAAGCCGCGCCGTTGAAGCCCTGGATGATGCCTTTGGTGTCAGAGGAGAAAAGGACTTTTACGTAGCGCCAGAGAATGGTCGCTTTAGAGGCGCCGTCGTCCGCCAGATAGATGTTGGCGGCTTCCTTTTCGCCCTGGGCGTTGCTGGATTCCCAGTATTTTTCCGTGCCGGCGGAGTAAAAGAGGATCTTTAATTTCAGTTCGTCATTCAGGATCTTGTAGAGCTTGATCCTGTAAAAGGGGCAAAAGTTGGTGACGACCAGGAAATTTTTCATAGCTCGTCATCCAGCATGCAGGATAGAAGCAGAGGATTCCCGCCTTTCTTCTTGGCTATGACGTACTCGTAGATCTCTTTCAGATGGGCCAGGTTCGCTTCTTTGGAAAACTCCTTTTCCCCGTAGCCGGCCACATGGTCGCGCATCGCTTTTATTTCTTCCCTGGAAGCGTAGAGACTGGAGATGCGTTCCCTGAGCTCCTCCACGTTGCCGGGGGTGAAAAGCCAGCCCACGTCCGGTGGCAGAAGCGCAGGCAGGCCGCCTATCCTGGAAGCCAGGACGGGAGTGCCCAGCCTCAGGGAGTCTATGACAGTCACAGGGCAGTTTTCATAGCACTCCGAAGGGAAGACTGTGACCAGGGCCCGGGCCATGTAGTAATTGCAGACGTCAGGCGGCTGGTATCCCAGGAAGGTCACGTTGGGATTGGGGTTCTCCTTCATATAGGCCGCCACTTCTTCGTCCAGCGGGCCGTTGCCGATCATCTTGACGGGAATGTTCAACCCGAGGGCGGCTTTCAGCATGGTCATGACGCCCTTCTCCTGGGAGAAGCGGCCCACGAAGAGGAAGTAATCCTCGCAGCGGGCTTCCGGATCCGGCGAGGCGTCGGAGCTGTTGGGCTTGGCGCAGACCGTGGCGTAGCCGGCGCGGCGGTAGAGCCGGGCGGAAAATTTGTTCAGGGCGATTATGCAGTCGATCTTCTTGAAGGTGCCGAGCATGTAATGGAAGCGCAGGATAAGGGAGTACCAGAGCGTGTAGAACCTGCTGTTCCTGAGGCAGCGGCGGGAGACGCATTTCAGCATGGTCTGGCCGAACTTCCTCTCGCAGGGCTTACCGTGGCAGAAAAGCAATCCGTTGGGGCAGAAAAAGCGGAAATTGTGCACCGTCTGGACAATGGGAACGCCCTTCACGTGAAGGACTATATAAATTGTGGGCGACAGAAGCGGGAAAACGTTGTGGACGTGGGCCACGTCCGGTTTTTCCTTGTCGATGATGTCGCTCAGCGCATGGGCGGTCTTCCAGTTGTAAAAGCCGCCCAGGAAAGCGCAGAGTTTTTTCCAGGGGCTGTAGTCGGCAATAAGGGCGCTGTCCCTCAGGAAAGGAATGACGGTGTGCCCGGCCTGGCGAAGCAATTCCATCTCTTTCTGAGCAACGGAATCTTCGCCGCCTCTCTGGGAATAAAAATTATGGCAGAAAAGGATCTTCAAATTACAACTCGTCGGTCATCTCCAGGCCTTCGATGGAGGTGGGAAGATTTCCCGCGTCCGGGCTCATCTGGACGATGATGTCGCGCCTGGCCTGGACCAGAACTTTTTTGACTGCGTCGTTCAGAAGCTGCATGCAGTAGGCGTCGCCGGCTTCCAGGTAGTTTTTGTCCTTGCCTTCCTTTACCGCCTCGAAATCCTGCATGGCGTGCCTGATGACAAAGGAATCGCGGAATTCGTATTTGCGGGCCATGACGCGCTTTTCCTGCAGCGTGTCCACCATGTCCACCCTGACGGCGACTCTCACGGTGTAGCGCATTCTTTTCCAAAGTTTGTCGTCGCTCACGGGGGATTCAGGAACGCCCATGACGTACGCGTGGTATATCTCGCCCGCCACTCTCACCGAGCGTTCCTGCCCGGGGGTGTAGTTGGCGGAATCCACCACGTCCAGGCCGGCGTTGGAAAGCTCCAGCTGCAGAAGCCTGGTGAGGCTTACGTAAAGGGGCTCTTCCAGAACGCCGTCCTCGCTGTAGAAGGCGCCGTCCAGAGGATCAGCCGGCCCCACTCTCTCCTGTGAGGGGCGGCGGTCGATGAGGTCTCTCACCGTGACGGTGACTTTGTTCCTGAGATCCAGGTTGCCCGGAGGATCGAGCACGTAGGTGACGGCGTATTTATCCGCGCAAGCGCATAAAAAGAGGGCCGCTAAGATGATGATGAGATTGCGCATGCTGCCTCACTTCAGGTTGGCCTTTTTGCGAAGAGTCTCCGCCATGTCGGTCTTCTCCCAGGTGTAGCCCTGGTTCTCGATGCCGAAATGTCCGTACTTGGCGGTCTTCAGATAAATGGGGCGCAGGAGGTCTAATTTGGCGATGATGGCGGAGGGCCTGAGGTCGAAGTTTTCCTTTATGAGTTTTTCTATCGCCCTGTCGCTGATCTTTCCGGTGCCGAAGGTGTTGACGTTCAGGGAAAGCGGATCGGCTTTGCCGATGGCGTAGGAGACCTGGACTTCGCACTGCTTGGCCAGGCCGGCTTTCACCACGTTCTTGGCCACGTAGCGCATCATGTAGGCGGCGCTGCGGTCAACTTTGCTGGGGTCCTTGCCGGAGAAGGCTCCGCC
>JAFZID010000212.1 GCA_017554565.1 bacterium | reverse complement strand
GTGCCCACGGCGCGCACTTCGTCCTTGAAGAGCCATTTGATGGGTTCCAGAAGCTTGAAGTCCACGTCCTCGGGAAGTCCGCCCACGTTGTGGTGGGATTTCACCATGCCTTTCTTGCTGAAGCTTTCGATGATGTCGGGATAGATGGTGCCCTGGAGGAGGTAGTCCATCTTGCCAAGTTTGGCGGACTCTTCCTCAAAGACCCTGATGAATTCCTCGCCGATGATCTTTCTCTTTTTCTCGGGATCGTCCACGCCCGCCAGCTTGGTCAAAAAGCGTTCCCTGGCGTCGATCATGATGAGGTTCATGTTGAAGGTCTGCTTGAAGATCTTCTCGATGGATTCAGGCTCGTTCTTGCGCATGAGGCCGTGGTCCACGAAGACGCAGGTCAGCTGGTCGCCCACGGCCCTGTGGACCAGGGCGGCGCAAACGGAACTGTCAACGCCGCCGGAGAGGGCGCACAAGACTTTCTTGTCGCCGACTTCCTTTCTGATCTCCTCCACGGCGTTCTCGATGAAGGCCTCCACGGTCCAGTCGCACTTGAAGCCGCAGCCGGCGATGAAGGCGGAGAATTCCTCCGCGGTCTTCAGGTTGCCTTCCAGAAGGACCGGGACGTTGTAGCTGTTCAAGACGGAAGTGTCGCAGCTGGACTCGTCGTCGCCTATGGCAATGATGGCTTTGGGGGCGAGGGCGGGGGTCAGTTTTTCCACCGGCAGAACTTCGCAGTAAACTTTGGCGGAGCGTGCCTGCTTGGCGACTTTCTGATTGTTGTGGGCGCCGAAATCGGCGATCAAAAGAAGTTCTTTCATAATATCTTCGGTTGAGGTTAAGTTAACGGAAAAATTGTGTCAAAAATTTCTTTCAATTTCAAGGGGAGGGAATAAGTTGCCGGGGCGGGGGGCGCAAAAACAGTTTGAAGCAGCCGTAAGGTTTTTTTGCTAAAATATCTATAAGTGAGTGAAACAAAAATAAATTATGATCGGTGAAGCACATTTGTTGACCCTGGCCCAGATGCGCAGGATCCTTGCCATTCTGCAGCCCGGAAAGTGGGATATCGTGGAGATCATTGTCATGGCCACGGTCTTCTACCTTATAATCTCTTTCGTTTCCAGGACGCGCACGGTCTCCCTTCTGAAGGGGCTTTGCGTGCTGGCTTTCGTTTACATTCTGGCCAACCTGCTTCCTTTGATGACCATCAGGACGCTTATCTCCGACCTTTTGCCCTCCATCGTTCTGTGCATCGTCATCCTCTTTGCGCCGGAGATGCGCCGCGGACTTACGGAGCTTGGCAAAAACACCACCTTCAAGCGCCAGAAGCAGACCAACGCCCCGGTGAGGGAGATCTACAACGCGGTCACCGCTTTGTCGGAGCAGAAGATCGGCGCGCTTATCGCCATAGAAAGGCACGTCGGCCTCCACGGCTACGTGGCCCCCTCCGGCGTGGTCATCGACGCGGATGTCTCCGCGCCGCTTTTAAGGAACATCTTCTTCCCCAAGTCGCCCCTGCACGACGGCGCGGTCCTTGTCATAGGCCGCAAGATCCACGCGGCGGCCTGCCACGTGCCCTTGTCCACCAAGGAGCTTGCGCAGCTGATGGGCACCAGGCACTGCGCGGGCCTTGGTTTGAGCGAGGAGACGGACGCGCTGGTCATCTGCGTCAGCGAGGAGACCGGACGCATTTCCCTTTTCGAGGACGGCCGCTGGGACAAGGACGTGAAGCCCTCCGTTCTTCTGCAGCGTCTTTTGGAAGCTTACGCTTAATTTAAATGCTCTACGCCAGACAATATTCTTATCTCAGGCTGATGATGTGGTGCGACGCGGTCTGCGCCGCTTTGGGCCTTTTTTTAGCCTACGCTTTGCGCCACGTTTTGTCCGTTTTTTATTCCGCCAACATGTCGGGGCTCCCGGATTGGTTCCCCTCCGTGCTTCCCTACGAGGAGGGCTTCCTTTTCCGTGAGATCTTGTGGACCCTGCCGGCGGTCATGCTTACCTGGCCTCTCGTCCTGGGGCACTGCGGGCTTTACGATCCCGAAAAGCAGCACGACCACAAGGCCAGGAGGATCCTGCTTCTTCAGGGTTCCCTCATAAGCACGGTCACGCTGGTCACCCTCATCTTTGTTTTCAAGCTGGAGGGCGCGGCCCGTACCGTCATCATCGGCACCGGCTTCCTGACCGCCGGACTTCTGGAACTGAAGGAGCTTTTCCTGAAGAAGCACAGGGTCTTTTCCGAACGGCAGGATGATTTTCACCTGCTTATCCTCCGGAAGGGGGCCGAGAGCGAAGGGGAGCGGAAAGCCCTGGAGCGCTACGGGGAATGGGGAGCAAGGCAGGTCTGCATCCTCTCCCTCGACAATCTGGACGAGGAAACTTTCACCAAGGCTTTGATCGACGGCAAGGTGGACGAGATCGCCTGCTTCTGCCCCATGGAGGATCTATTCCGTTTCTGGCCGCTCATAGAGGCCGGCGGACGCATGGGGCTGCAGACCGTCTGCTATTTCCCGTCCGACGAAGGTTTCCAAAGAGTCAGCGTT
>JAFZID010000013.1 GCA_017554565.1 bacterium | reverse complement strand
CGCCCAGCATGTTCTCGCCGTCCGACAGCTGCTCTTTGCTCAGCCAATGGCGGAACATGTTCCTGAGGGAATGCTTTTCCCCGGCCTTCTTGAAAAGGTGGATGAAGTCAACGGAAGCGTTAGCCATGTATCACGACCTTTATTGGGATGTTGAGACGGGCGCACTGGCGCTCGATGTCAGGGATGTGCTTCTCCTCTATGAGCCAGTGAGTGTCGTCCAGCTCGGTGATCACGGCCCGGCTGATGCAGCGGTTCTTCCTGAGCTCGTCGCTCATCTTGGGATCCGCGATGGTGAGGATGTGAACGTGATAGTGCAGGACATTCATGGTTTCATGGACTGTTTATGTCCGCTTCGGGGGTAAAGACCAGAAAAGGTAGTAAGCGATCGCCGAGGCGGCCGTGACGTTCAGGGATTCCACCCTGCCCTTCAGGGGAAGGGAATAGAGCGGCAGCGCTTCCCTGACTTTCTTCGGCAGGCCGTGGGGTTCGTTTCCGGAAACGATCAACTCGTCTGACTTATTATAGCAAAAATCAATATTAAGCGCATTCCCATCGCCTGAAAGCGCGCAGATCCTGTCCTTCTCCCGGAGGAGCAGGGCCAGGGCTTCCTCTTCGGAGAGAAAGAGAAAATCCATGTCCAGAGCCGCGCCGGCGCTGGCTCTGACGGCTTGGGGATTAAGCGGCGAGACGCTCGGCTCCACAAGGATCATGAAGCGGCAGCCGAAGGCGGCGGCGCTCCTTATGATGGTCCCCAGGTTGCCGGGGTCCTGCAGCTGCCAGAGACAGGCGATGGGTTCGCCCTTGGGAAGCGCCGCGCCGGCAACCGCGGCAGGGCGCGGGGCAACCATCAGCCCAAGCCCTTCGGGGTTTTTCAAAACGCTGGCTTTGTCGAAGCATTCCTTGGTCAGAAGAAAAACTTCGCATTCTTCATGGGCGAGCGCTTCCGCCAGCTTCCGGCATTTCGGAGTGGCCTCCTCGGAAAGCAGGATCTTTTTGATCCTTTTTTTGTCCAGCGACAGGGCGAACTCCGCGGCCACGGCGCCCTCGGCCCAGCACAGGCCGCAGGCTTCGCGTCCTTTTTTGTCCCTCAGTTCGACGGCGAGCTCCACGATGCCGGCCCGGCGGCTGGTGATTCTCAAAATTTTTTTGAAAGGCATTTTCTTAATAGATGGTTTGGCTGAGGTCTCCGGGAGACCGTTGAAGTTTGGACGTCAGGTTTTTTACAAACACGCTGGCGCCTTTGTGGATGTGGACCAGAGCGTAGCGGCGCAGCGCCTCCTCCCTGTCTCCGCGGGCGTCGGCGCATTTCCCCAGCATCAGCATGCAGACCGCCTGCACCCTTGGCTTGCTTTCGCCTTCCTTCAGGGCTCTTTCGAAGAAGCCCTCCGCCCCGCGGATGTTGCCCAGGGCGAAGGCGGCGGAGCCCGTCAGGAAGGCGGCGTCCGCCCGCAGGGGCCGGTAGATCTTCTTGGAGAAGCTTTTCGCGTAAAGGTTCGTGGCGGAGGAATAGGCGCCCCTCATGTTCCCGGAACTCATTTCCGTGCGAATGGCGATTATCTCCAGGAAAGGGGAATCTTTGAGGCTTTTCTGAAGCTCTTTTAAGTGCGCCATGGCCAAACGGGGATAGCCAAGGCCGCAATATTCGGAGATCAAAAAGATTCTGAGCTCCTTTTCAAATTCGCTTTTTGGGGAAAGGTTTTCTTCCAGGAGCGCCAGATCGTTCTGCTCTCCGGCGCTTCTTACGATCCAGTCCAGGCTGAGATTGACGGGCCAGGGAGCCCTGTTGAGAACGTGGTCGTAGGCGGACTGCAGCATCAGGGCGTCGGAGGCGCATTCCGGGAAGGCGGCGGCCCTTTGGAAGCGCAGCAGGGCCTTCTTGGCCCAGAACAGGGCTTCGGCGTATCTTTCCGCTCTGGCTTCCAGGGAGGCCCGCAGCAAAAAGGAAGCTCCGGAATAAAGGAAGAACTTGCCGTCCTCCCCGTCCTTCGCTTTCAGGGACAGCTCGCAGCAAGCGGCCACCCTCAGCTCCAGGTTGCTCAATGACATCTCGTCTTCGCCCCTGTAGGTTATCTCCCCGAGTTTGCCGGCGGCCAGGAAAAAGCCGGGGGCGACGGAACCGGGGGCGGCGCTCTGGGCTTTCAGGAAGCATTTTTCCGCCTCTTCGAAGCGGGCGGAGTAAAGCAGGTCGCGCCCTTTTTTCAATTCCTCATCGCCGGGGGCTGAGCGCGCAAAAAGGGAGGAGAGCAGAAGCAGAAGCACCAAGACGCGTTTTATCACAGGATCTTCCTCCTCAGCCGGCTCTTGGGAATGCCCAGGGCCTCCCGGTATTTGACCACCGTGCGGCGGGCGATGGGGCAGCCCTTCTCCGCCATGATGGCCGCCAGCTCGTCGTCGCCGTAAGGCTTCTTTTTGTCTTCCCCCGCGATGATCTCCATCAAAAGGCTCCTGGCGTCCGCGCCGGAAGTCTCCACGCCCTCGGAGCTGGCGGCGGCCCTGCTGAAGAAGGCTTTCATCTCCATGAGCCCCTGGGGGGTGTCCATGTATTTTCCAGAGATGGTGCGGCTGACGGTGGAGTCGCTAAGCCCAAGCTCCCGGGCCAGGGCGTGCATGGTCAGAGGCTTCATGTGCCCGGGGCCGTATTTTAAAAAATCTTTCTGATGCTCCACTATGGCTTCCGCCACCCGAAGGATCGTTCTTTTGCAGAACTGCAGCTGGCTGATGAAATTCTTGCCCGCGGCGATCCTTTCGCTGGCGAAGGCTCTGTCCTTTTTGTCCAGGGAGCGGACGGAATCGCGGAAACTTTTGGAGATCCTGACGTAGGGAAGGGCGCTGTCGTTGGTCTCCACCTCGAACTCCCCGTTTTCTTTTTCCCTGACTATGACGTCCGCCACGGCTTTGACGCTTCCCGTGTAAAAGAGCTCCTTTCCGGGGCGGAGCTCCAGGCTGCCGATTATCTCCAGGGCTTCCTTCAGCCGGTCGCTATTGATTTTGAGAGCGCTCATTATGCGCTCGAAGCGCTGGTGGAGGAGATCCTCGTAGTGGTCTTTGATGATACGGTAGGGAAGGGAATCTTTAAGCTCCCTGCGCTCCAACTGGAAAAGAAAGCTCTCCCTGAGGTCCCGGGCGCCAAGGCCGGGCGGATCGTAGCTTTTCAAAAGTTCCAGGCATTTCAAGACCATGTCGGGGGGGACTTTCAGCTCGGCCGCCATCTCCTCCGGGCTTTCCGTGAGGAAGCCTTTTTCGTCCAGACTGGCCAGGAGATATTCATAGACCGGCTCGTATTCCCCGGGCAGATCCAGGGCGAACTGATCCCTGAGCTCGTCCAGGAGCGTAGCGGGACTGGAGAGGGAATTCATGATGAAATCGTGCCCTGACTGCAGGCTCTCGGCGTCGCCCCGGGAGAGGTCCTCGCCGGCTTCCTCACGGTAATAATCCTGCCATTCCTCGCTTTCGCCGCTGAGCTTGTCCAGAGCGTAATTCTCGTCGCTGCCGTCGTTGGCGTCACTGTCCTCAAACTCGCTTTCCTTTTCCTTTTCCCTTTTCGCCCGGGCATCCTGACCGTCCGGGGAGAACGCGTCGTCGAACTCCTCGTCCTCTGAGCGGTCCGCGTCGGGGTAATACTCCTCCAGGGCGGGGTTGGTGTCAAGCTCCTTTTTGACTGTCTGCTCCAACTCCGTCCTGGTCTGCTGGAGCAGGGCGAGGGCCTGGCGCTGCTGCTGGGTCAGCCGCTGCTCCTGGCGCACGCTCAGATCGAGATCCAGCGAGGGGGTCTGATATTGGTCGGGATCCTTAGGCATAAAAATTGCTTACAGTATTGAATAATTATACCAAAATTGCTTCTGAGGGAAAGAAGGAAATTTTTTTGCAGCAAACGCCGACAAATTCTATTTAAATTTGTTGACATTTCGCAAAAGATGGTGTTTTTTTGAAGATTAAGGGAAAATCTTGCAAAAAGGAGAATCGATATGAAAGGAAAGACCGTATTGATAGCCGACGATTTTCCCATAGTGGGAATGGGCTTGAAAAAGATCCTGGAGGACGCCGGGGACTTTGAATTCAAGGGAGTCGCAGGAAGCGTTTACGCCCTGCGTTCCTTCCTTTTCACCCAAAAGGCTCCCGATCTCATAGTGGTGGATTCCAACATTCCCCGCTGCGACATAAGCACCCTTCTGGCAAACTTGAGGGAATGGGCGCCGGGAAGCAACATTCTGCTTTTCTGCGCCGCGGACGAAGAGTTCACGGCGCTTCTGGGCCTGAAAAAAGGCGTCAGGGGCGTCATCAGCAAATGCGCCGGAACGGATGAGATCGTGAGGGCCTGCCGCACGGTGGCCTACGGCGGGACTTACGTTTCGGGAGCGGCGGCGGAGAAGATGGCGAACTACATTTCCGAAAGCCCCTTCAGCGCAGAAAACAAAGAAGACAAGCCTTTTTTGTCCGCCCGGGAATTCATGGTCATGAGGAAACTGACCACCGGCAGCAGCCTTTCGGAGATCGCCAGGGAATTAAACATCAGTCCCAAGACCGTTGGCACCTACAGGGAGCGATTGATGGCCAAACTTGGCGTCAAGTCCCTGGCGGGGCTCATCCGCTACGCTCTGCAGAACGACATCCTGTCGGACAACTAGATCAGCGGCCCATTATGAAAGCGAGCATCTCCGGCAGATGGGTGTCCCAGAAGAGCCAGTTGTGGTGGCCGGGGAACTCCGCGTATTCATGCCTGGCGCCGGCGTCGCTTAGCCATTTGTCGAAAGCCCGGTTGTGCTCCAATAGAAAATCTTCGGTGCCGCAGAGCATTTTTATGCGCGGGAACTCTTCGGGCTTCAGGTCCTTCGCGATGATCTCCAGCCTGGAATCCTCGTCCCAGAGGCGGGCGCTGAACTCTTCTCTTTCCAGATAACGTCTGCTGTCCACCGCGCCGGAAAAACTGCCGATGGTCCCGAAATAGTCGTGGAGTTTGAGCCCCAGCCTGAAGGCGCCGTAGCCGCCCATGGAAAGGCCGCAGATCGCGCGGTCCTCCCTCTTGTAAGCGACGGGCATGTGCGCCTCCACGTAAGGGAACAGTTCCTTAGTGAAAAAGCTTTCATAGTTGCCGCCGTGGCCGTCCCTGGCGTCGGAATAGAAGGAGCGGCCGCCGTCGGGGGTTATGACGGTCAGCTCTTTGTTGTATTTTTCCCAGTAGCGCTCAAGGGAGGTGTTGCGGGACCAGGAGGAGTAATCGTCGCTGAGGCCGTGGAGGAGATAGAGGATCTTCTGGGGTCTGGAATCGAAATTGTCGGGGATAAGCGCGCGGAAGGTGTAGTTGACATCCAGTATCCGGCTGAAAAAACGCCATTCAACATTAGCCATGGATGGTATCCTTGGTGTAGAGGGGGAATGAAGCGAAGCCCAGGAAGCGGCATTCCGGGACGGGCACGAGATTGAAATCCTTATAAACGAGCTTCTGCATTTCGCGGGCGAGGCCCACGACGTCCGCGGAAGAGGCGCCTTCTTCCGTCTCCAGCATGTTGGCGTGCTTCCTGGAGACAGAGGCTTTGCCGAAACGGAGGGCGCCCTTGACGCCGATCTTGTCGAGATAGTAGGCGACGTTGGGGACTTTTATTTCCGAACCTGGGGGGATCTCCTCGGGGAGAAAATTTCTGAAGAAACTGCCGCAGGTCCTTTCCTTGGGATAACGGCGGGATCTTTGGCGGATGATCTCCCAGGCTCTGCCTTTGGCGAAGGCGGTCTCGAATTCGCTGCCTCGCCTCAAGAGGAACCTGACGGACCATATAAGCCATTTCTCGCGATGCAGCCTTGAGACGTCGTAGCCGTACTCGAACCAGTCTTTGCCGACTTCTTTGACCGAGCCGTCAAGCGAGATCACTTTTGCCGAGAGCAGAAAATCCGCCAGGAAATATTCGAAGAAGTGGGCGTTGATGAAGGCGGCGCCTCCGACGGTCCCGGGCAGTCCGGCGAATTCCTCCAAGCCCAGGGCGTTGCGTTCAAGCGCGAAATCAATGGCATCCTGCATGTTTGCCCCGCAGCCGGCCTCCAAAACAAGGCCTTCCGGACTTTCGTCAAGGGAGAGCGCTTTGTTGGCGGGGTGCAGCACAAGGCCGGAGCAGCCCTGATCGGCCACCAGCGTGTTGGCGCCTTCGCCCAAAACGTTAACTTCCAGGCCTTCTTTTTTCGCGAAGGCCAGATCGGACAGGGCGTCCTCAAGGGTTTGCGGTTCGGAGAAAAACTCGGCGTTTCCGCCGGTTTTGAACCAGTTCAAGGGGGCTAGGGGAATATCGTTACGCATGGAAACATTATAGCATAATGCCACCCCCCTTTTTGTTATAATGAGATTGAAAAGAAATTAAGGAAAAAAATCATGAAAAAGATCTGCCTGCTTTTTTCGTTGCTTTGCGCGATCCAATGTTTGGCCGTCGGCAACCTTGACCTGAAGGTGGCGGTGGTCTGCTACAACCCCTTCATGACCAACGTGGCGGAACTGACCACCGCCCGGCGCCTGAACGCGGTCTTCGGCTGGCCCACGGGGCAATCCATGGCCAACGACCAGAAATCCTGGTGGAAAGAGGCGACCTTCGGAATGGTCAAGGCCAATTTCGTGGTGATCACGAACCTCAACATCTTCCCCTTGATGACCAGCGGCAGACGCTTCAACCAGCAGAGCTATTACGATTATTGGAAGAAAGGGGAGAGAGACAAGCATCCAGGCGGCTCCTTCGATTATGCGCATTTTCTTACCAACGACGTGCCCTGGATGATTCCGGCCATCGAAGAGGGCAGGATCGACCAGGTCTGGCTCTACGGCTGGCCCGGCATGGACACCAACGAGACCAAGCTTTTCGGCAAGGGCGCCTTCGGCTGCAATTCCTTCGGCTTTTCCGCTCTGCAGAACGAAAGGATGTTCATGATGTGCATGCCAAGCATCGAGCGCTCCGATACGCCCATGGAAAACTTCGGCCACGGCTGCGAATGGCACCTGGGCGGCGCTTTCCACAACTACGTCTATTCCTTCGACGGGGGCATAAGGTACACCAACGTCCACGACCTGGCTCTCTACAGGGCCCACGGCAGCGAATCCAGCGAGAACATCTGCATAGGCGACGTGCACTACGCCCCCAACTCCACCACCGACTACGACTGGGGCAACACCACGCCCGTCCAGTGCTACGCCGACTGCTGGTACGATTACCCCAACATGACCAACTGGGTCCCCAGGACCATGACCTGCGCGGACTGGGGCGGCGGCGTCAACTACAAGCACAAGATCTGGTTCTTTAAGCATATGCCGGAAAAAGTGGGGTTGCGCCGCGGACACATGATGAACTGGATCACGAAGTACATGAACCCCAACATCGCCGCTTATCCGATCGGTTCGCATGAACAGATACGCCAGGAAGACGTGGATCTGGCGGGCTTCTTCTCCTTCGAGATGAACGTTCCGGAGGGGACGACGCAGCTGGTGGTGAGAGTCAACACCGGTCTTCCCGTGCTCTGCGGCCTGAGGAAGAATTACATTCCTTTCTTCAACCGTTATCAGCAGGCCGGCTACGCTTACGATTACCTCAGTTCTGAAAGGGGTACGGAGCATACTATTACCCTGACGAAGGATGACTGCTATGAAAAAGGTCTGGAGGGCAGATGGTATATCTCCTTCGGCAGCGCCTACGGCTATGGTAACGTGGTCACCAGAAGGCCTCTGGATTCCAACACCTTCTACACCGTCGAGATGGAGCTCTCCCCGAAGCCCGCGCCTATGGACGGCACGGAATACGTGGAGGTGACCAAGCCGGCGGCGGGGGACCTGTACCGCACTATGACGGAGCCCATCAAATGGGAGTACAAGGCGCCCTCGGACGGCTGGCGCGCTTTTTATCTCTCCTATTCCACCAACGAGTTCCTGGGTCCCTGGATCG
>JAFZID010000211.1 GCA_017554565.1 bacterium | reverse complement strand
GCGCAGAGGTTTTCAAAGAATGGTGAAGATTATAGTACTATAATCGCCTCTGGAAGTCAAATAGGCAGCCCGGCGAACCACATGGAGAGGGCCAGAAGGCAGAAGCCGTCGCGGCAATTGTCGCTTTTGCAGAGGGCTTTGGCTTCTTCCATAGTGAACCATTTGAGGCCGAAAGTCTCTCCCCTGTCGTAATCGTCGCTGACTTTTTCAGGGCCTCTTCCGATGAAAAGATTGAAGCAGTGGTTGCTACGGCCGATCTGGGGGTAGAAGGTCTTAATTAGTTTGCATCCCTTCATTGCATATCCGGTCTCCTCCAGGGTTTCCCTTCGGCAGGCCGCCTCCAGGTCTTCCTTGGGATCGGCGTTGCCGGCCGGAAGCTCCCAGTCAAAGCTCTTCACCATATAGCGGTACTGTTTGGTCAACAATACCCTGTTCTGGTCGTCCAGGAGCAGAACGCCCACGACCGGCATCGGGTATTCGATGGCGTGGAATTCTATTTCCTTTTTATCGGAGCAGATTATCTGGTCGGCGTAATGGGAGAGCCAGGGACACTCGACGAGCGGCGTCCTCTTTATAAGCTTCCAGGGAGGCTCGCCCTTGAGCGCGGTGTCTAAAAGTTCATCTTCTTTCTTTTTCATCGCTAATGATCACGGAGGCTTTGTAGTTCACGTCGCTCAGAAGCAGCCTGACGTCCACCTTGTCCACCAGATTGGCAAGATACTTGCGCAAAAAGAGCCTCTGTTCGCAATATGAAAGATTGCCATCCGCTGAGGCCAGAAGGCTGGAAAGATCCTTGACGCGGCCGAACCAGGAAACGCCGGAGGAGAAGCGGGAGGCGCTAAGATCCCTGACGTAAAGATCCCCCTCGTCGCCGCAGCAGACGCTGTCGCAGCTGAAATTACCGTGGACCATGCCGGAGTTGTGCATCCTGGCGGCCAGCTGCGCCAGGGAGCGCAGAAGCTTCGCTTTTTTCTCTTTGTCGAACCCGGCCATTTGGAAAGCTTCCCGGAAACTGAAGGAGGCTTTCTGGAAAAACACATAAGTAAGGGAATTGTCCGTGCGGCCTATGAGGAAAGGCCTTTCCGTGGGGACGTGCAAAAGGACAGCCCTGATCATCCGGCGCCAAAGGATCCTTTCCCGGCGGAAGCAGGGGAAAAGTTTTTCCCAAAGGGCGATCCTGACCGCCCTGGTCATGATCGCCACCCGCCCGTGGGGATGTTCGTAAACGGCGAAGGTGGTGTTCTTCTCCCTTTCGAAACGCGTCACCCTTTGGTCGCTGTTCCAATCCCTTTTTTCCAAAAGCGCCACTAAATCGCTGAAGAGCTTTGCCGATTCGCCTTTCTTCAAATACCCCTGGCCGCCGTTCCAAACCTTCACCGGCTCGAAATCCCGGTTTCTCTTCAGGGCGCGGCGGCTGCGGGAGCGGGCCTGGGCGTTGTCGTAGCCCAGAAGCATGTCGGCCACCTCGCGCCAGACCATGTGCCAGTCCCGGCGGTCGTGCGTTTCGGTCGTCCCCGTGGCCACCGCGAAATTCCAAATGTAGGCTTTCAAAAAGACCACCCTCAGCCTGTAGGGAACCTTTTTGCCAAGGCAGTGCTGGAGCTGCGTCAGATCCTCCTCCAGCTGGACTCTCGTGGAAAATCCCCGCCGGGCGTGCTGGAAATCCGTGATGTACCAGCGTTTTTCCGCCGGCTGCCAGAGAAGGTTGCCGGCGTGAAGATCCCTGTGGATGACGAAAGCCGCGTGCATGCCGGAAATAAGCTCCGCCAGTTTTTCCGTGCGCTCCCCGGCGTCTGCCCTCTGCCACTCGGGCCGCATCTCGTCGTAGGTCACGCAGCCGTCTATGTATTTCGTCAAAAGCCAGACTTTGATCTTCCCGGCCTCGGAGCTGAAGCCCAGCGCCCGGGGCTCGGGAACGCTCAGGCCCTCTTCAGACATGACCTTGAGAATGTTCCATTCCTTCTGGGGCGCGGAGAATCCCCGCTTCCATTTCAGCTTCTCAAAGAAGGATGAGAACTCGAAAAACTTGACCAGATCGTCACCCAAACGGTAAACGAAGCGATGGTAGCCGCTGCTTTTCAGAAGCTGCCCGGACTGTGACAGCGCCTCCTCGGGAGCGTTTAAAAACGCTTCCGAAAAAGAACGGCTGTCCAAGCCTTTGCCGAATGTCCAGTTTATCTTCACTTTAATCGTCGCTTTGCTTGTCTTTGATCCCGGTTTCCGAAGCCGCTGGTTTTTCCTCCGTCTTCTCCTCCGCTTTTTCCGGATGATAGAAGCGCTTGCAGGCCTGCCAGACCTCGTCGTAGCCTATGGCCGCGAGGCAGGCGTTGTTCCTAGGGCAGACCTGCTCCCGGCAGGGGCTGCAGGGAAAGGGCTTGAAAAGATTCAGGCGCGGAGAAGTGACCACAGGCGGCCTCCAGCGGTAAAAATCCGCGGGTCCGTAAAGGACCACGGAGGGCACTCCCTGGGCGGCGGCCAAAAAAGCCGGGCCGGAGTCCACACCGAAGAAAAACACGCTTTTCGCCATAATGGCGGCGGTCTGGGCCAGGGAGGTCTTCCCCGCCAGGGAGACGGCGCTCTCGGCTTCGCCCGCCAGGGCGTCTAATTCCTCTTTTTCAGCCTTGCCGCCCAAAAGGAATATCTTTACCCCCCATTCCTCCCCCATGGCCCTCAGAAGCCTCACAAGGCGCTGAGAGGGCCAGTTCTTGGCGCTGCGCTTGGATATGGGCGCCATGACCACGTAATCCTCCCCGTCTTCCAGGCCGTAGGAGCGCAGGATGCGCTTAGCCTCCGCCTTGTCATCGGCGCCGTACCAGGAATATTCCAGGGCCAGGCTGTGGTCCTTGGGAAGCGGAACGTTGAGATGTTCCAAAACGTTCAAGACAGGACGAAGGCAATTCTCTATTTCCGTCAGGCTCTGGTCGTAAACGCAGGGCAGATCGATGAAGCTCGTCATTTTTTCCCGGCGCAGCTCGCCGTAATTGACGAAGGCGGGATAAGCGCTGATGTGCTTTGCGCCGCAGAAAAGCGCCCAGGGCACGCGCCCCGTATCCTGGGGAGAGATGACGAAATAATCTATCGCGCCGAATTCCCTCAGCTCCCGGCGCATCCTGAATTTGTCAAGGATGGCGCCGCTTTTGGGAGCCGTCACCACCTTGTCGCAGTAGGGGCAGTTTTTCAGGATCTCCAAGCCGCCGGCGTGCTTGGCCAGAACGATGAGCCTGGCATCCGGAAGCGCTTGGCGCAGCGTCCGCAGAGCGGGAATGAAATTGAGCATGTCGCCGATGTTTTGCAGCCGGGTCAGAACGATGTTCATATTTTCATTCCCAGAAGAAATTTAAAATACTTGGTCCAGGCCTTCGCCCGGAAAGGCCGCGCTTTCAAAGCGAGCCTGAAATGCTCGCGGGCCTCTTTTTTCAAACCCTTTTCGCAGGCGACCTGGGCCAGGTGAAGATGAATGCTCCCCCAGCGGCATTTCAAAGCGGAATCGGGCACCAAGCCTTTCAAAGTTCCCTCGTGCAGTTTCAAAACTTCCCTTTGCGCCATGAAGATGCGGTCCCTTTGGCGCTTTCCGGTGGAAGTCTTGTGGGAGCGGAACCTGACGAGCGGCTCGGAAACATAGGAGCCTTTTTCTTTTTCCGCCAATTTCAGGAAAAGATCCCAATCGTCGCTGGGGGCGAATTCCGGCACGAAGCCGCCTATCTCCTCGAGCAGCGCTTTTTCTATCAGCGCTGCGGAGGGCGGAATAAACAGGCGCCCTTTGACGATCTTCACGAGCGTCTCCCTTTGGTCGTCTGAGCCGTCCGCTTTCAAAACTTTCCTGCCGTCGGCGTAAAATCTGTAAAAAGCGCTGTAGCCCCAGCGGGCGCCGTCGGCGGCGATCCTGGCCGCCATTTTCGAAAGCCTTTCCCTCTCCCAGATGTCGTCCTGATCCAGAAGGGCGATGTATTTCCCCGAGCTTTCCCCTATCCCGCGGTTCCTGGCGGCGGCCACGCCGGCGTTCTCCTCCCTGATGAGCTTTAAGGATCTCAGCACGGGAGAATCGCTCGCGCGGCAGAATTCCTCCGCGAAAGCGGGGCTGTCGTCGCTGGAGCCGTCGTCCACTATTATCAGCTCAGCCTCCGCAAGGTCCTGCCCGGCTACGGAACGCAGCGTCTCTTCAACGAAGAGACGTCCGTTGTAAAGCGGCAGGACTATGGAAACGAGAGGTTCTTTCATCAGGAATAAAGAGCCGCTTTCGCAAGCGGCTTTTTAAGGGAAAATTAAAAAGAGGAGCTTTTTGCTCATTCCTGACGTTTGGGAACGCGGATCTTCTGGCCTACTCTCAGGGAAGTGGAGGTGAGATCAGGATTGACGTTGTAAATGTCCGTGATCGTCACGCCGTAGTCCCTGGCGATCATCCAGATGCTTTCCCCGGCGGCCACCACGTGCTCATAGAGAGAATCGTAGCTGATGTTGGGGGAGCTGGGCTTGCCGGTCCTGACGATCTGCTGGGCGGAAGAGGAAGAGCCTGAGCCGGAAGAAGAGGAGGAAGACTGGCGCTGAGCCGCCTGCTGGGCGGCCTGCCTGGCGCGGGAATCGACTTCCGAGATCCTGGATTCCAGCTGCGCGAGCTTGGTGCGGTTCTCGTTGATGTAACCCTGG
>JAFZID010000210.1 GCA_017554565.1 bacterium | reverse complement strand
TCCCTACCGCCAGCATAACGATGGTCTCCGGCAAGGAGAAGGAACGTCCGCAGTACCTGAAGATGAAGCTCTGGCAAGTCATGGGCGCGACAAAGCCCTTCGAGTTCGAATACCTCACCGACGGCATGGCCTGGGCGCCCTCCTACAGGCTGGAGCTGGACAGGGAAGGCAAAGCCTATCTCTCTATGGCGGCCGATGTCAGGAACCACTTGGAAAAGGTCGAGAACGCCGAGATCACCCTTGTCTCTGGCCAGCCGAATGTGGAATTTAAGGACACCTCATCCCTGCTTGATCTGAGAGTTTCCGTCCAGGGTTTCTTCCTCGGCCTCAATGGCGGCGAAGTTGACGGAGCGAAAGATTTTAGAAAGACTATGAAGCAAAAAGCTTACAGAGCCGCATATGTGAGCAATAATATTGATTATTCGATAGATTTTGGAAGCAGGCGAAAGGCTCCCGCCGCAGGAGCGATGGCTCGCGAAGCGGCGGTGGCAGACGAAGAAGACATGGAAGTTGTCGAGGATGCGCCCATGCAGGTGAGCGAAGGTTTCGCCTCCACCGACAAGGAGCAGGGCGCCGACGTCAGTTATGTTTCTGTCGGCAAGCACTCCATGGATAAGGACAGCACCACGCACATCCCGATTGGGACAGCGGAAGTCGAGATCGAGCGGAAAGCGGAATGGAAGATCGAATCCAGACGCTACAACAACGGCAGGCTCGTTCCCCAGTTCGAGGAGAGCGGCGTGGAGACCTTGTGGGATATTTTAAGTTTCAAGAATCCTTTCGCTTTCCCGATGACCGCCGGCGCCATGGAAGTTACCGAAGGCGGCCACATCTACAGCCAGAGCATGCGCAAGTGGGTGAACCCCGGGCAGAAGGTCAACATGAACCTGACCAAGGCGCTTAGCCTAACCGCCAAGGTCGAAGAAACTGTCGATAAGAAAGCCAAGGTCGTCAAGCGCCGCAAAAAAGTCAACGGCGAGAATGTGGAAGGCAACGAGAAAAAGATCAACGGCAAGCTGACCATAAACAACTACCGCGGCAGCGACGCCAAGGTGAAAGTCTTCCTGAACGTTTGCGGCGACTTCGAGAAATTCGCTATTCCGGAAGAAAAGCTCATCAGTTCAAAAGATAACGAGGGCGAAATGAACGCCGAAAGGGAAAGGGTCTGGGAGATCGAAATTCCCGCCAAGGGCGAAGCGACCTTCGAGTACACCTACAAAGTCTTCGAGCTGAAGTGATCCGGAGCCAATGTGAGGCGGAGCGAATTTAGCAAATGCGATCAGTATGCAGAGAGGATAGCGGCCTTGCGGCCGCTTCCGAAAGAAACGTTGAGATCACTGCGCGAATATTATCGCGTAGGATTGACTTATACGAGCAACGCCCTGGAGGGGAACTCGCTTACTGAAAGCGAAACAAAAGTTGTCATAGAGGACGGACTGACAATCAGCGGGAAGCCGCTTCGCGACCTGTATGAAGCGACCGGTCATGCCAAGGCTTATGACTTCATTTATGAGCTTTTGAAAAAACGTCACGTTTTGGAATCTGACGTTCTAAAGATCCATAAGCTTTTCTATTCCCAGATCGATAAGTCCAACGCAGGGAAGTGGCGCTCTGTTAGAGTTTTCATTCCCGGCTCTCGCAGGACTTTGCCGAATCCGGATAAGGTTCCCGGACTAATGGCGGGATTTTTAAAATGGATGGAAAGGAACGAAGGGAAACTTCATCCAATCGAGTTCGCTGCGCTTGCGCATCAGAAGTTTGTCTATATCCATCCTTTCGTGGATGGCAATGGCCGCGTGGCGCGGCTTCTGATGAACCTCATGCTGCTCAGAGCCGGCTGGACGCTTGCGATAATCCCGCCTGTCTGTCGGCACGAATACATCATGACTTTAGAAAAAGCCGAAGCCGATCCTTCCTCATTTGTGCTTTTCATTCGGGACCGCGTCTGCGAGACTCAAAAAGAGCTTCTGCGCTTGATGGGGCAGCCAATAAACTTGCAGGATGATAGAGTAAAATCAGGAAAAAATGATAGAGTAAATGATAGAGTAAATGTTAGCGCGATCGCTACGGAGATCCTTTTCGCAATCGAAAAAAATCCTGGCTCAAAGACCAGGGAATTGGCCGCGCTGGTGGGGAAGAGCATTCCAACTGTTTCCAGATATCTTAAGGCTCTGAAGGAAGCCGGGAAAATAGAATTCCGCGGCGCGCCTAAAAACGGCGGGTATTATTCTCTCTTGAGCTGATTCATAAAATCTTTATCAACAGATCTTAAAGCGCACGGAGCACCGTGCGCTTTTTAATTGGCTTTAAAGCAAGCGCATAAAACTAAAGAAGGCGTTGGCTGAGATCTGAAATTTTGGCCTGGCTTGGGGAGTGGGAAGATTAAGCGCCGGTATGGTATAATAAAAAATACTGTCTAAATATTTACATTGAACTTTATTATGCCGGAAATTGAAAACAAGGACATAGAAAACTCCGCTAAGCCGAGGATCAAGGTCCCCACCAGGGCGGAAAGGGAGAAGATGAGGAGCCTCATTGAGAAAATGGGGCTCAACACCGTTTGCAAGGAAGCGGCCTGCCCGAACATCTGGGAGTGCTTCCAGCGGCATACGGCGACCTTCATGATCATTGGGGACGTCTGCACCAGGAACTGCCGCTTCTGCAACGTGAGGACCGGCAGGCCGGCCCCGCTGGATCCCGGCGAGCCGGAGCGTTTGGCTTCGGCGATCAAAGAGCTCGGCTTGAAATACGCGGTGATCACCTGCGTGACCAGGGACGATCTGCCGGACGGCGGGGCGGAGCATTTCGTAAAGACCATCGAGGCCGTGAGGGCCGTCTCTCCGGAAACGAAGGTGGAGATACTGACCTCCGACTTCGCGGGGAACAGCGCCGCTCTGGAAAAGGTCCTTAGAGCACGCCCGGCGGTCTTCAACCACAATCTGGAAACGGTGGAGAGGCTGACGCCCACGCTGCGGACCAAGGCGACCTATCTGCGCTCCCTGGCGGTCCTGAATTACGCTTGCAGGCTGTTCCCGGACATCCCTGTAAAGAGCGGGATAATGGTGGGCTGCGGAGAGACCATGGAGGAAGTTTTCGGAGCGATAAGGGATCTTAAGGCGGCGGGCTGCTCCCTGCTGACGGTGGGGCAGTATCTGGCGCCGGATGAGAAGTGCCATCCCGTGGAGAAATATTACAGCGAACATGAATTCGCGGAAATAAAAGCGTACGCCCTGGATCTGGGCTTCGTCGGCGCGGCCTGCGGGCCGCTGGTCAGAAGCTCGTATCGGGCGGGCGAAATGGCGGAGAGGGTGTATGGCTGATTTTTCCGCGCCTTTGAAAGCCCCAATATATGTCTGCCTTCTGACCTACGGCTGCCAGATGAACATTCTGGACAGCCAGATTCTCTCGGGCAACCTTAGCCGCCAGGGTTTCGTTGTCGTGGACGACGAGACCGCGGCGGACGCGGTTTTGTTCATTACCTGCAGCGTGAGGGATCTGGCGGAAAGGAAAGTCCTGGGGAAGGCGGGAAAATTGAACGTCAAGAGAAACCGCAGGCCGGAAGTGGTCCTGGGCGTGACGGGCTGCATGGCGGAACTGAAAGGGGAGTCGCTTCTGGGCGGCAAGAACGTCTTCGACTTCGTGGCCGGGACTCACAAGCGTCATCTCATTCCGGAACTTCTTCTGCGGGCGCTGTGCAAGAG
>JAFZID010000209.1 GCA_017554565.1 bacterium | reverse complement strand
GGCGACACTGTCGGCGATCCTTGCAAAGACACCTCCGGCCCGGCCCTGAACATTCTCATCAAGCTGATGAGCATGGTCTCCGTGGTCTTCACTCCGGTCGTGGTCAAGTTCGCTCCTGTTATCCAGGAATGGCTCGGCCTCATCAAGTAATTCCAGTATGAAAAAACACCTTACGATGATATCCGTCTTCTTGGCGAGCGCCCTCGCCTGGGCGGATGAAGTCGCGACGGAAGCCGCGGCGGCGGCGGACACCGCCGCCGCGGAAGCCGGCCCCGCGGCTCAGGAAGCGGCCAAGCAGTCCGGCGGAATGAATCCTCTTTTCATGATGGTCATTCTGCTGGTGGCGATGTACTTCCTCATGATCGCTCCGCAGCGCAAGCAGAAAAAGCAGAGAGAACAGATGATGGCGGCCCTCAAGGAGGGCGACCGCATCATGACTCAAAGCGGGCTTTACGGCGTCGTCAAGAAAATAAAGGACGAGTCCGTCAGGCTGATGATAGACGATCAGACCAAAACGACTATCGAGATCTCCAAGAACGCGATAGCCATGGTCATAAATCCGCCGGAAGAAAAGCCGGAGGAAAAGAAATAAACTGTTTTTCCCGGCCGGCCTGAGCCGGCCGGGAAAAAGGAAAAACGCAATGTTCCATAAGCTTCACAAGATCATAAAAGACGCGGGCCTCCCAACCTTGGGAGCGGCCCTCGCTTTGATCTTGGGAGCGCTTTTGCTGGTCCCGGAAGCCCAGAGCGGCGTAACGGGCGCCAAGAAATTTACGCGCGCCACCAGGGAAACAGGCGGACGGAGGAAAATGAACAGAACGAACCGTTCCGCCACCTACGTCCCCCGCTACAGCGTGCAAAAAGTTACCTACGGTCCGACGGATATTCCTGCTCCGTTCCGCAGGCCGGACTACATGATCATGAACGGCGAGACCAACGCCGTGATCGTTAAAGCCAACGGAGAAAAAGAAACGATCGCGGTCCCCGTCGTGGAGAAAGTGAAGATCAACCGGGAAGGCGAGATCGAGAAGGTCGTTAAAATAAGGAAGCAGGAGACCGGCAAGCCCTCGAGCGTCCACCGCGTCGGCCGCAAAGGCAAGGAAAGAGAACGCCAGAAAGAGGCTCTTCAAACCGAGCAAGACGCCGCGGAAGCCTTTGGCCAAGCCAGGGAAAAAGACAGCAAGAAAAAAAGGCTTGGCAAGGAAGGCAAAGGCGGAGATTCCATGGACGCCTCCGAAACTTCCACCAACGATCTCAAGACGCTTATGTGGCAGACCGCCGCGCCTCCCAGCGGCAGCGTCCACACCGCCAGCTCCCCCCGCCGCGCCGGCTCTCTGGCGAAAAAGGGAGACATCCGGCGCGATCATGACGTCAACAGCAGCGCCAGGAAAATAAAAGAGCGCAACAGGGAGCGCCAGGTTGATAGCGAAACCAACATCATACGGCGCGCCCAGCACATAGGATCCGCAGACGATAAAGCGGACGCTGACAACTGATTTTTGCGGCGACAACAGGAGCTTCGGCTCTTCCTTTTAATTCCCGCATTCCTGCGGGGAATGATACGCCGCCCCCCTCTGAAATTATTCCCTTTGAAAATATAAATACAAATAAAATAACCCCAAAAAGATCCTTAACTTTATGAAACTCTCAACCAGATTCATCATCATCGCGATCGTCATTGCGGCTTGCATCGCGTTCATCCATCCCTCCATCCGCTGGGCCACCTACGACAACGCCCAGCGCGTCGCCCTCAACGGCGACCCCATGTCCAAGAACGCCGACGAGGCTATCGGACAGTGGAAACTCAACCAGCCCCCCGCGGACGCCCCCTTCGGCCAGAGACTGGCCTACAGCATCAAGAAATGGTGGCAGGGCGACCGTTCCAAAGTCTTGAACCTCGGCCTTGACCTCCAAGGCGGCATTTCCGTTTTCCTGAAAGTGGAACTGGACGACGCCGTCCAGAGCCAGCTGGAGAACCTCCGTCAGCGCGCCGTGGAATATTTTGAGGAAAACAAGATCAACTATACCGAGATCACCGTTCCCAAGGATAAAGTCGGCGAGATCACCTTCACCTTTGCCAACGCGGAAGACGCCAAGCAGGGCCTGGACCGCCTGAACGGCCAGGAAGACTTCACCTCCGTTTTGAACCTCCCCTCCGCTTCCGGCACCTCCTTCACCGCCACCATGCGCCAGGGCGAGCAGGACAGCCTGCGCCGCCGCGCCCTTGACCAGGCCCGCCACGTGGTCGAGAACCGCGTCAACGAGCTCGGTCTGACGGAACCCCAGATCCAGGTCGAAGAGCCCAGCCGCATCATCCTTCAGCTCCCGGGCGAAAAGGACCCCAACAGAGTCCGCGAACTCTTGAAGAAGACCGCCCAGCTCAGCTTCCACGTGGTGGCCGACGCCAAGCGCAGCGAATCCTGCATCAAGAGCATCATCCGCGCCAAGAAGGCCGAGAAGATCGACGAGAAGATCTTCCCCTCCTCCGGCACCACCGACCGCGGCGTTCCCTACACCACCTACAGGATCAGGACCACCGATTACGAATATTTCAAGAAACTGCTTGAGGATCCCGAGATCCAGCGCCGCATTCCCCGCAACTGCACCCTGATGCTCGGCAAAGAAGACGCCGACCGCCGCCAGGACGGCGAAAAGACCAGGGAGCTGACCCTCGTTGAGAACGCTGTCGCCATCGACGGCAGCTGCGTCAAGGACGCCAACGTCCAGATCGACGCCAGAGTCAACCGCATCGTGGCCCTGAAGCTCAACTCCGCCGGCAAGAGCAGCCTCAGCAAGGTCTCCAGCGTCGCGGAGCGCAAATACGTCAGCGAGAACAAAGTCACCCAGCTGGCCATCTGCCTGGATGATCTCGTTTACTCCTCCCCGCTGCTTCTCACCCACATCGACGGCGACCCCATCATCACCGGCTCCTTCACCCAGGAAGAATGCAGCGATTTGGCCCTCGTTCTGCGCAGCGGTTCCCTGCCTGCCAGACTGACTGAAGAATACAGCCAGACCGTGGGCGCCACCCTTGGCTCCGACTCCATCAAGAAGAGCATCGCGGCCTTCATCATCGGCCTGGCCTTCGTGGTCGTCTTCATGCTGGGTTACTATCTGCTGCCCGGCGTCGTGGCCATCATCGCTCTTATACTGAACGTCCTCATCACCATGAGCGTTCTGGCCCTCTTCCACGCCACCCTGACGCTGCCCGGCATCGCCGGCATCATCTTGTCCATCGGCATGGCCGTGGACGCCAACATCCTTATCTTCGAGCGTCTCCGCGAGGAACTCGCTTCCGGTAAGGAAGTGAAACGCGCTGTCAAGGAAGCTTTCGGCCGCGCCTTCATCACCATTCTGGACGCCAACCTGACCACGATTTTGGTCTCCATCGTCCTTTATATCTTCGGTATCGGCGCCGTCAAGGGCTTCGCCGTGACTCTGATCATCGGCATCGCCGCCAACCTTTTCACCGCGCTCTTCGTTTCCCGCAGCATCTTCGAACTGTTGCTTCTCAAATTTGAATCTGCTTCCGCTTTCAAGATGCTCCAGGCTTTCAACAACAGCCAGGTCAGATTCGTCAAGGGCGGCAAACTCATGGTCTTCATCGCTCTCGCCATCATCGTCTGCGGTCTTACCATTTTCATGATCCGCTTCACCGGCGAGAACAAAGCCATCGCCCAGGGCAAGAACCCGGCCGGCACGTCTCTCTTCACCGCTCCTCTGCAGGACGTTGACCTGACCGGCGGCGACATGATCGTCCTTAACTTCCCCAAGGAGATCAAAGTTGACGAAGTCAGAAACATCCTCAGAAGCGAAGGCCTCGGCGACAGCTACATCCAGAAAGCTGACACCAGAACGGAAGGCGTTGGCTCCCAGATCATCATCCGCTGCACTTTCGGCACTTCTGAAAAGGCCGCGGAAGCTCTGACCAAGGCCCTCCCCGACAACGCCCCCGAGACCGAACAGTCCATGCGCATCGGCCCGGCCGTTGGTAAAGAGATGAAGGTCCAGACCATCAAGTCCGTCATCATCGCCCTGATCCTGGTCCTTATCTACATCTGGTTCAGATTCCACAACGTCAGCTTCGCTTTCGCCTCCATCATCGCTCTGACTCACGACGTGCTCGTGACCCTGGCCTTCTTCGGCTTCGTGACCTACCCGCAGATGAGTCTTAACGTGATCGCGGCCTTGCTGACCATCGTGGCTTACTCCATCAACAACACGATCGTGGTTTACGACCGCATCAGGGAAAATCTCCCGCAGGTCGGCAAGCTCAGCCTCAACGAAGTCATCGACCTTTCCGTCAACCAGGTTTTGTCCCGTACCATCTGGACTTCCGCGACGACTCTCTTTACGATCCTCTCTCTGTTCCTCTTCGGCGGCGACGTCATCAAAGACTTCGCCTACGCCTTGCTGGTCGGTATGACGGCGGGCACCTTCTCCTCTATTTTCCTCGCCCCGTATCTTGTTTCCGTTTGGTTCAAGAACAAACCCAGAGTGTAAAATATGCGTTATCTTATTACAGGCGGAGCCGGCTTCATCGGCTCCAACTTCGTCCATTTCATCATGGACAATTACCCTGACGCCGAGGTCATCAACCTCGACAAGCTGACCTACGCCGGCAACCTCGACAACGTCAAGGAATACGTCGGGAACCCCCGCTATTCCTTCGTCCACGCCGACATTGCCGACGCCAAGGTAGTCGACGCCCTTTTCGAGAAGGGCGTCGATTACTGCGTCAACTTCGCGGCGGAGACCCACGTCGACCGCTCCATCGGCGATCCAAGTGAATTCATCACCACCGACGTTTTCGGGACCTACGTGCTTCTGGAAGCCGCCAGGAAATTCGGCGTCAAAAAGTTCATCCAGATCTGCACCGATGAAGTTTACGGCACCATCGAACCGGGCCGCTCCAGCGTGGAGACGGATCCTCTGATGCCCAGGAACCCCTATTCCGCCAGCAAAGCGGGCGCCGACAGGCTTGCTTACAGCTATTTCGCCACCTACGGCGTGCCGGTCTGCATCACCAGGGCTTCCAACAACTACGGCATCTACCACTATCCGGAAAAGATGATCCCGCTTTTCGTCACCAACCTTCTGGAAGACCGCCCCGTTCCCATTTACGGCGACGGCAAGAACGTCCGCGACTGGCTCCACACTCTGGACCACTGCCGCGGCATCCAGACCGTCATCGACAAAGGCGTCGTGGGCGAAGTCTATAACATCGGCGGCGGCAACGAGCGTCAGAACATCGAAGTCGTCGATCTGATCTTTAAGCATCTCAACAAGCCCGAGAGCTTAAAGACCTTCGTCAAGGACCGTCTCGGCCACGACAGGCGCTACTCCCTTTGCTGCGACAAGCTGAAAGCCCTGGGCTGGCAGCCTATCGTCAAATTCGAAGAAGGCCTCGCCAAGACCATCGACTGGTACGTCAACAACCGCTGGTGGTGGGAAAAAATAAAGAGCGGCGAATATTGGGAATACTATAAGAAGCAATATCAGGATCGCTAATGGCAAAAAAAGCGCTCATTACCGGCATCTACGGCCAGGACGGCTCGTACCTTACCGAGCTTTTGCTTGAAAAAGGCTATGAAGTCTGGGGCGTCGACAGAGACGCCCCGGAAGACTTCCACGAGAACTTCGAGCACTTAAAACCCAAAGTCCATCTCCTTCAGGGCGACCTGATGGACCAGATGGGCGTACTTAAGATGTTCGAGATGGTCATGCCGGACGAGATCTACAACTTCGCGGCCTGCTCTTTCATTCCCTTCTCCTGGGACGAGCCCGTCGTGACAGGCGAAGTGAACGCCCTGGGCGTCGCCCGCCTTCTGGAAGTTATCCGTCGCGTGAAGCCCGACGTAAGGTTCTACCAGGCCTCCTCCTCGGAGCTCTTCGGCAAGCCCGAAACCAAGCCCCAGAACGAGGAGACGCCCTTCCGTCCCGGCACGCCCTACGGCACTGCGAAGCTTTACGCTCACTGGCTGACCGCCAACTTCCGCGACCGCTTAGGCCTCTTCTCCTGCTCCGGCATTCTCTACAACCACGAGTCCCCGAGAAGAGGAAAGCAGTTCGTCACAAGGAAGATCACTTCCGCCGCGGCCGCCATCAAAAAAGGCTTGCAAAATGAGCTTGTCCTGGGCGACATCGAAGCCAAGCGCGACTGGGGCTACGCCAAAGACTACGTGAAGGCCATGTGGCTCATGCTCCAGCAGGACAAGCCCAGCGACTACGTCATCGCCACGGGCATAGAGCATTCCGTCAAGGATATCCTCGACATCGCCTTCTCTTACGTTAACCTCGACTGGCACGACTACGTCAAGATCGACCAGAGCCTCATGCGCAGAGTCGAACTCAACCGCCTCGTCGGCGACTCCTCCAAGGCCCGGAAAGAACTCGGCTGGGAGCCATCGCTTTCCTTCGAGGAAATGATCAAGCTCATGACCGAGACCGACCTCACCGCTCTGAAATAAAGAGCGCAGGCGAAGCAAAAGAGAAAAGCAAAATAAGCAGAAGAGCGCGGCAAACGCCGCGCTCTTTTTTTCTTTCGTCACTTAAAAAACTTGAGTTTGTTTTTTGCGGATCTCTTTCAGGTCCTCTATGGCAAGTTCCGGAGCGAAGGTGTGGAACATTGCGTAGTTGCGCTTCATTGTTTGGGGAGGAGCCTGGCGAAGGATCTTTATGCTTTCTTCTCCGGTGTAATAATGCCAGTAGCGGTAGATATAACCCATCCAGTAGAGAACGTTTTTTCCATTTTATCAAAGATCTTAATAAAAATTTAATATAACATTGTTTATATATTTTTTTATAACATATGTTATAAAAAATCAATCAACAACGCAGCGGGATTGCTTCGAGGGAACTGGTTTCGATTGCTTTTTAAAAGATAATATGTTATACTTTATATGGTTAAAACATAATTAAAGGATAATATAATGTCTTTATCGTTGAAAACGCCTTGGGAAGTATCTACGGAGATCGCCGGTCGATTGAAAGCTAAGAGGCTGGCCAGGAATCTGACTCAGCAGGGGCTGGCCGCGAGAGCGGGCATGAGCATCGGATCTCTTAAACGCTTTGAAAAGACGGGGCAGATATCCTTCGCTTCCCTTTTGAACATCGCTTTGGTCTTGGACTGCCTGGACGAGTGTTATTCCTTGTTCAAGGAAGATCCGAAGCCCAGGAGCTTGTTTTATGAAGAGCCCGAGAGAAAAGAGAGACGGAGAGGTAAATTAAAATGAATCTGAAAGTCTTTTGCAATGCTTATGGAGAGCGCCGGCTCATGGGGCTTCTGTCCCAAAGAGAAGGCCGCATTTTTTTCGAGTACGCGCCGGATTTTTTTAATTTCGGGTTGGAAGTCTCGCCTTTCAAACTGCCGCTTCGTCCGGGGCTGTTTGAAGGAGATCCGATGTTTGCCGGCGGGCTTTTCGGCCTCTTCAACGACAGTCTTCCGGACGGCTGGGGATGTCTGCTGCTGGATCGCCAGCTTATGCGGAGAAACATCTCATATAACGAGATCGGTCCTATCGACAGGCTGCGACTGATAGGCAAAGATCCCTTCGGAGCGTTGGAATACGAGCCTGCGGAGGAAGGCGCGGAGGAAACAATAAAGATAATTCTGGATTCCTTGGCGCGCGAGGCCGACAAGATCCTGGAGGGAAGCTCCCAGGAAATGCTGGACGAATTGGTAGCGCTGAACGGATCTTCGGGCGGTGCCAGACCGAAGATAACGACGCTGGTATCGGATGACAAAAGCAAGATCGTTCAAAACAGCAGGGCTGTTCCGGACGGATTTTCATCCTGGATCATAAAGTTCTCCAATAAGAGCGACAGGAAGGATCTGGGGCTGCATGAATACGTCTATTCCCTGATAGCGAAAAAGGCCGGCATAAAAATGACGGAAACATATCTTTTTCCTTCTAAAAACAGCAGCGGGCATTTCGGAACAAAGCGCTTCGACCGGGAAGGCAATAAAAAGATCCACATCCATTCCGCCAGCGGATTGCTGCACGCTGATTTCAGGATACCGTGTTTAGATTATGCAAGTCTGCTTAGGCTGACGCAGCTATTAACAAAAAATCAGCAGGACATCGAGCAGATGGCCCGCTTGATGATCTTTAACGTAAAAGCGGGAAACAAGGACGACCACAGCAAAAATTTCACCTTCCTCCTTGACAAAGCGGGAGAGTGGCATTTGTCCCCCGCCTACGACCTTACGAGATCTTCAGGCATAAACGGCGAGCAGACGGCCATGGTCAACGGCAAGGGATGCGGCATAACCGACGAAGACCTCATCAAGGAAGCCCAAAGATACAACGTCTCTGCGGGAAAGATAAAGGAAATGATCGCGCAAACGGAAGACGCGCTGGCGGATTATGACAAGCTGATGAAGGAGCTGAGATGAGAGAAACGCTGATATATAATTTTTTGGGATTTATCCCAAGAAATTACATATTAGGCTCGCCAATGTTTTAGTATAATTTTCTTAGGTAATAAAATATGGCTATGATCCGGGAGACCCAGAAATTATGAAAAAAGCTCTGCTTTTCTTTTTGCTTCTGTTCGTCTGGTTTGCAGAGGCTTCGGACCTGACTTACGAGGAATTCAAGGACCTTATGTACGTTAAGGCGTACCTGGTTGACCATAGCGATTTCAAGGATGTGGTTTGGAGCAATTTTTTTGTTAAGGCAGGGGTCATCGAAACAAACAAAACACATTATTTGGAAATTGCCGACCAAAAAATCGAAGAGCTCAGTCCAGCCGAGATCTGGACTTATGGTATGAAGTTTAACGAAGAGCTTTCCTGGAAGCATATGGAATGGCTTATGCGTTCTGATCAGCCAGCTCCGCATTCAAGCTGGAGAGATTTTAACGCAAGCGCCATAGTGAATCCTCTTCTCCGCAGAACCGACGGCATCGGAGGGCCTTTGTTCTTCTGGGGCTACGGGGGATCCGAGCAATTCGAAGCAATCTGCTTCTGGTACGAGTGGCGCAAATATTTGCCCAAAGTCTGGGACATGTGGTATGAATGCTGGAAAGAGGAAAACAAAAGGGAAAAGCCCAGGAAAGCAATCGTAAAGATACTGCGGGAAGATGCCGGCGGGCTGACGTATCATTTCGCGCCCTTCATATACAAAGCCATAAAGGAAGGCGACAGATCGCTGGAAAAAAACTTCGCTTCTTTGTGGCCCAAAGGCCAGACCAACGAGACCTTGGTCTTTTGGTGGGAAAGGGAAAAAGACAATTACACGCTTCCTCCCTGCGAAGGATATAAGGCGGCCAAGAAAAGACTGGAAGGCAAGGATCTCGCATACCATCCGCAGGTCTTGAAAGACGCTTGGAACATGTGTTCGCGAATAGAAGAATACTATGAGAATCCCGCCTGCAAAACCAACTATTGGTATTATTTTCTGAAACCTGATTACGAGTACGACCAGGAAGGCGACGAATATATGCTGGACAGATTTCGCTTTAGCGATCTGTCCAAGGATGACGAGTGGCGCAAGGAAAAGTTAAAAAGCAGCGACAAAGAAGAAATAAAAAAGCAAAAGGCCTTGAAAAAGGAGAACGCGATGGACATAGATGAGTTTTATGACAACACAGCGGCGAGCCAGCCGACGCCGCCCATGGGCTGGAATTCTTACTGCACGATGAATTGCGATCCTACGGAGAAGGACGTTCTCGAGATCGCGAGGTGTATGGCGGACAACGGATACCTGGAGGCAGGCTACCGTTACATCAACATTGACGACGGCTGGCTGGAAAAGGAGCGCGACGAAAAAGGCCAGCTCGTGGCGAGAAAAGACAAGTTCCCGCACGGAATGAGCTTTTTGACGAGCAGGCTGCACGCCCTGGGCTTCAAGGCCGGGATCTACCTTGGCTGCGGCGTGACCACCTGGCACGGGGACGCGGGGTCCTTGGGACACGAATTTGAGGACGCCAGGCAGATAGCGGACTGGGGCTTCGATTACCTCAAATATGATTATCATCCGGCGGAAGGAGATCCGGAGCGCAATTTCATCAGGGAATATACGAAGATGGGAGCCGCGCTTAGGGCGTCTGGGAGGAAGATCTTCTACAACCTTTGCGAGCACGGCAGAAGCAAGCCCTGGCTGTGGGCGCACGGCGTAGGTCCGATGTGGCGCATCGGCTACGACATCAGGGACCAGTTCGACGGCAACGCGGGCTTGTGGTCCGTGACGGACGCCATGGAGAAAGGCATGCAGCCTATCGCGGACTACGCCAGGCCGGGCAATTACAACGATCCGGATTTCCTGGTCTGCGGAATGCGCCATGCCAACGACTGGATGGGACCGGGCTGCACGGATATGGAATACCGCGCCAACTTCGGGCTCTGGTGCTTCACGGCCGCGCCTTTGATGATCGGCGGCGATCCGAGGAAGCTGGACGCCACGGCAAAGGTGATCCTGACGCATAAAGGCTACATCGCCCTGGATCAGGACCCTCTGTGCGTGCAGGGGCGTTGCTATAAGAAGTACGGTTTTGACGGCAAGGAATACTCCGTGACAAACGGCTACGAAGTGTGGAGAAGAGAGCTAAGCTCTTTGCGCTGGGCCGTGGCGCTCTTCAACAGGTCTTCCGAAAAGAAGGAATTATCCTTCACGTATCGGGACATCGAGCTGGAAGCAGACTGGGAGGCGGAACTAACCGATCTCTGGAGCGGAGAAAGTTTAGGTATAATTACCCCTAAGAAGCCCGAGGAAACAGTCTATAAGACGCCGGTGGCTTCCCATGAATTCAAGATCCTCATTATGAAGCCACGCTTTACAAAAGAAAACTGATGGAAAAAGAAGAACAAGCCAGAAAGAAATTTATAGAGGGCCGCAACTGCGCCCAGGCGGTCTTCGCCACCTTCGCGCCGGAACTGGGCATAGACGAAACCACAGCCCTAAAAATAGCCTCTTCCTTCGGAGGGGGTATAGGAAGGCTTCGGGAGGTCTGCGGGGCCTTTTCCGGGCTCTGTATGATCGCAGGGCTTGTTAGAGGTTACGCCGACAACGAGACGCCGGAAGAGAAGACGGCCCACTACGCCCTTATCCAGGAATTGGCGGCAAAATTCAAAGCGGAGCACGGCTCCATAATTTGCCGCGAGATACTGCAATTGAAAAAAGACGCGCCCACGCCTCCAATTCCGGAGGAGAGGACTGCGCGATATTACTCTAACCGCCCCTGCGAACGCTGCGTCGGCACCGCCGCCAGACTTTGCGAAGAACTTATTAAGGAAAGCAAGAAATGAAGAAAGGAAGAATGCTTTGCGCGCTCGTTGCCGTAGCCTTTTTAGCCGGCTGCAAAACCAAGGAAGTCCAGGTCTTAAAATGCCCCGTGGTTCCCGTGGCGCGGACTGAAACGATCACGAAAGCGCAATTGATGGACAAAATAAAGGGCGGCTGGGCCGGCCAAGTCATCGGCTGCGCCTACGGCGGACCGACGGAATTCTGCTACAGAGGCGTGATGATCCCGGACGAGCGTGAGCTGGAATACCCCGCCGGGCATTTGAAATATTTCTACGACAAGATCCCCACGCTCTACGACGACATCTACATGGACCTGACCTTCGTGGAAGTTTTGCGTGAGAAGGGCTTGAAAGCGACGCCGGAGGATTTCGGCGTAGCCTTCGCCAACAGGGACTACGGCCTCTGGCACGCCAATCAGGCGGCCCGCTACAACATCCTTCACGGCGTCATGCCTCCCGAGTCCGGTCACTGGCTGAACAACCCGCACGCCGACTGCATCGACTACCAGATCGAGAGCGATTTCGCGGGACTGATGTCCCCCGGCATGCCCAACGTCGCCTCCGAGATCTCAGACCGCGTGGGGCACGTCATGAACTACGGCGACGGCTGGTACGGCGGCGTCTTCACCGGCGCCATGTACACTGAAGCCTTCTTCGAGACCAACGTGCTTAAGGTTGTCGAGACGGCCTTGAAGACCATCCCGACTGAGAGCGATTTTTACAAGAGGATCAGTCAGGTCATCGCCTGGTACAAGGAAGATCCCACTGACTGGAAGCGCTGCTGGACCCTTTACAACGAAAACTACAGCGAAGACGTGGGCTGCCCGGAACTCATACTCGCCCCCGGCAACATCGACGCCACCATGAACAGCGCCTACGTCGTCATGGGCCTGCTTTACGGCAACAAAGACTTCAAGGCCACCATGGAGATAGCGACCCGCTGCGGCCAGGACTCGGACTGCAACCCCTCCACCGCCGCAGGCATCCTTGCCACCATTACGGGCTACTCCAACATCCCGGAATTCTGGATGCCCAACGTAAAGGAAGTCGAGGATATCGATTTCATATATACGAAATTGAGCCTCAACACGACTTACCAGGCCGTATATGACCTGGCCATCCAGAACGTCTTGGCCAACGGCGGCGCCACTAACGCTACGGAAGTTACGATCATCAGGGAAGAGCCCAAGCCCGTCCGCTTCGAAAAGAGCTTCCCCAACATGCGCCCGGTGGAACTGGCCAAGGATCTGGAATTCCTCGGCACTCCTGAATGCAAGCAGAACACCTTCACCTTCACGGGCAAAGGCTTCGCCATCCACGGACACCTTAGCTGCCCCGATACTCAGTACGAATCGCAGCTGGAAGTCAGCGTTGACGGAAAGCCTGTGAAGACCTTCCTCAACAGCTCCGACTACCGCAGGAAGATCGACACGCTCTGCTGGAAATACGACCTCCCCTACGCTCCCCACACCGTGACCGTAAAGCTTCTGAATCCTAAGGAAGGCGCCAACCTCAAAGCCTCCCGCGTCTTCTACTACGAACCGAAGGAATAAAGCCGCAAACGAAATGTCGCGATTTTGCGACAGTAAGACATATTTTTCCTCCCTTGTTTATGCGATAATGGAGGTGACCTATTAAGAATGCGCGAGAGACAAGCTCGTTGACCGCATAGCAACCTGCGAACTTTTGTAAGGTGCTAAAGCTTGACCGATAGGCGAAAAAAAGAACGCCCGTCGGTGACGATGGGCGTTTTTCTTTAGCCTTCTTATTAGGGATCCGAAATATTAAAACCTAATGTAAGGAGGAAAAATGAAAACCTTATCTTTTACGGAAACGTCCGTTGGAAAAAGCATAACGCTTTTTGCCAGCAAACCGCGCATCGCGGACGGCTCCTGGCATGTCATCGACTGGAAGAAGGCCGCCGAGATCATCCTGAAACACAAACCGAAAAAAGCCGAAGTCGGAATGCCGGAGGGCTGGGAGATCACCAAGGCGGTAATTTTTGAAAACGGCAAGACCAAAAACCCCATAACGCCGATGATAACTTCCTGGGGAACCTTCGCGCTGCGGCTGGACGGAAGCAACGTCTATCATCTGTGCTTCAAGAAAGCCAAAGATCCCAGGAGCAGCTATTACAGGGCTTGGCCCAAGCGTTTTGCCAACAAGCTGTCTATTTAGTAAAATTACGAAAAAGGAGGAAAAGTTATGAAAGTTCTGGTTGCTTATTTTTCCGCGGAGGCCGGCAGGACGGCCGCCGTGGCGGAAGTTATCGCCGACGCCATCAGCGCGAGCATTTTTGAGATAAAGCCTGCTCAACCCTATTCCAAAGCGGACCTTCGCTGGATCAATCCTTTCGCCCGCTGCAACAAGGAAAAATTCGGCAAGAAGGAAGTGCCGGTCGGGAACAAGGTCGAGAACTTTTCCGATTACGACACGGTCTTCCTGGGCTTCCCCATCTGGTACGGCTGCGCGCCGAACGTCGTCAATTCCTTCTGCAAGGATTACGACTGGAACGGCAAAAGAGTTTTCCTCTTCGCAACCTCCGGCGGCGGCGGGATGGGCAAGAGCGCCGAAAAACTCCTGCCCTATATGCAGGGCGCGAAAATTGCCGGCGAGAAGCTGGTGAAAAAGCCGGAAGAGGTCAAGATCTGGCTGGAACAGGTCTTGTAAGCCCGAATAGAGCCAAGCGTTTTCGCGCCTGACTTTTTCTTTTTTTGCCCTCGGTCCCGTTTATCCCCGGCGGGGTTTGTATGGTATAATAATTTAATTATGTCTTTTTACAGTAAGTTATATAACTTGGTGCTTTTGCCGACGGTGGTGGTGGCCTCCCCGGTGTGGCTGCCGGTCTTGCTCTCGAAAAAGAAGCACAGGGTGAACTTCTGGCAGCGGCTGGGATTTTTGGAGCGCGCCCAGAAGGAAAGGCTTCCCAAGAAGCCCAGGATCTGGTTTCACGCGGTCTCCGTGGGGGAATTCAACCTGACGCTCACGCTTATAAACGTTTTGCGGCCCATGCTGCAGGACAAATACAGCTTCGTGGTCTCGGTGACCACCGCCACGGGCTACGAGGTGGCCATGAAGAAGCTGCCTCCCGAGGACGGGCTGATCTATTTCCCGGCGGAATTTTACTTCAGCATGGAGCATGTCATCAAGGTCGTGGATCCGGTGGCGGCGGTCATCATGGAAACGGAGATCTGGCCGAACTTCATCTGGGGCTTGAAGAAGCGGGGCATCCCCATTTTGCTGGCCAACGGGAGACTGTCGGACAATTCTTTCCACGGCTACGGCAGGATCAAGCTTTTCGTCAAGGACGTCCTTAGGAACATCGACCGCTGCATGATGCAGACGCCCGGCGACGCCAGGAGGCTTCTGCGCCTGGGCGCCAGGGCCGACACGGTCAGCTGCGACGGCAACATCAAGTTCGATTCCGTGGCGGCCTCCCGGCCCGCGGAAAAAGATCCGGACTTGATCGGGGAACTGAAGATGCCCGGTGAGGGCGAGATCTTTTTGGCGGCGGCTTTGGAAAAATCCGGCCGGGAAGACGAGATGATCATGGACGTTTTCGCCCTGGTGCGGCGGGAAAGGCCGGGCTGCGGGCTCGTCATGGTGCCCAGGCATCCGGAAAGAGGCCCGGCCATGGCGGAGCTTATCAAGAGCAGGGGCTTCGTTCCCAGGATGCGCTCCAAAAAAGAGACTTTTGAGGATCCTAAAAAAGAGATCTACATCGTCGATACGGTGGGCGAGCTGAAACGCTTCTATACGCTTTGCGACATCGCCTACGTGGGCAAGAGCATGTTCCCGCCGGGCGGCGGACAGAACATGCTGGAGCCTGTGGCGCTGGGCCGTCCCACGCTTTACGGGCCGCATACGAAAAATTTCCGCGGCATAGCGGACGTTCTGGCCCAGAAGCGGGGCGCGGAGATCGTGCAGGACGCCTGGCAGCTTAAGGAAAGAGTCTGCGAGTTGTTGAAGGACAAGGAAAGCGCCGCCGGCATGGTCGGGCGCGGTCAGGAATACATCAGGGCGCAGCAGGGAGTAACCGCAAGGATAGCTGATGAGATCGTTAAGATGCTTTAGGCTTTTGCTTTCCGGGTTGAGGGAGCAAACGAACGCCTGGCGCGCGTTTTTCGCGAAACTAAAGGGCCAGAGTTTCACTCCCGAGCATTCCTACCTTTATGTAAAGACCTATGAGGATTGGCGGAAGGCTTATGACATCTTGAACGCGGAGCCCGCCGTCGCGGTGGACCTGGAAGCCAACAGTCTGCACTATTATCCGGAGTCCATCTGCCTTCTGCAGTTCGGCTGTCCGGGATACAACTTCATCGTGGATCCCGAGGCCCTGGGCGACGGGGAGCTTCTGAGAGCGTTTTTCAAAAACGAAAAGGTGGAGAAGATCTTCCATTCCTGCGACTACGACATGCGCTCCCTTTTCCGGGATTACCAGGCGGAAGTCGAGAATCTTTTCGACACCTCCGTGGCGGCCCAGTTTTTGGGCTCCGGCCATCTGGGATTGGGCGCGGTGGTCAACGAATACGTCGGCGTGGACATCGTGAAGGACAAGAAGCTTCAGCAGATGAACTGGGGCGAGCGTCCGCTTCCGGACGAGGCGCTGCGCTACGCCGTCAACGACGTGGCCTACCTTATCCGCTTGGCGAAAAAGCAAAAGCAGCTCCTGAAAAAAGCGGGCCGTCTTTCCTGGGTGGAGGAGGAATCCGCCAGGATGGCGAAGGTCCGCTTCAAGGAACCGCTGCCGGAGGCACTGGCCTTCTCCATCATCAAGGGCTGGCACGCCCTGGATCCGCACGAGCTGGCGCTTTTCCGTGAGATTTTCGCGTTTCGGGAAAAGATCGCGCTGCGCCGCCATCGCCCGCCTTTCAAAGTCCTGGGCTCCCAGACCATGTTCCATCTGGCCAAAAACCCTGGCGCCGACCTCAGCAAAGTCCCCGGCCTAGGGCCCGCGTTCCTGCGCCACAACGGCCAGGAATTGAAGGCGCTTCTCGCCAGGGCGAAAAGCCTGCCGCCTTTGGTGGTGGTGGACTTCAAGAAGGAGCTGCCCGTCTGGCGAAGGGCCGCCATGGAGAGGATGTCGCGCCTGAAGGAATGGCGGGCGAAAAAAGCGGAGGAGCTGAAATTGGAGCCTTCCCTTATCTGGCCCTCCTCCGGACTTGAGCGGCTGTCGCTGCGCCCGGACAAAAGGCAGGCGGAATTCACGGAACCCCAGGAAGACGTCCGGCTCTGGCAGCAGAAGGCCTTCAGGGAGGAGCTGAACGCTCTTCCAATCTGGAACACGGGAAAAAGAAATCAATAAACATGCGCTTAACTAGACTTTCGACAAAACTGGCCGTCTTCATGATGCTGTGCTGCCTGGGGACCATCATCCCCTTCCTTTTCGTCTGCCGCATCGTGGAAAAGAGCGAGCGATTTTGGCTCTGGAACGCGCTGCTGGTGGCGGCGGGTCTGGCGCTGCTGTTTTTGATCTGCCTTCTCATCGCCAGAAAGATCCTGAAGCCTTTGTACACGCTCATAAGAAACAGCCGTCTGGCCCTGGCGGGCAAACTGGAAGGACCCCTGCCGGAAAGCGACATGAAGGGCGAGATAGGAGACCTGGCCAGGGATTTCGAGAAACTGCGCCACGCGCTTAAAAGCTGCGACCGCCGCTTGGGAAAAGCGGAGGAAGCCAAGAAGCGGATCGAAGGCGAACTTAAAGTGGCCTTCGACATCCAGCACAGCCTTCTGCCCAAGCTTGACAGAGTCAATTCCGGCGACGACAGGATACGGTTGGCCGGGAAGCTTCAGCCCGCCATGACGGTGGGAGGCGACCTTTACAACGCTTTCTTCGTGGACAGGAGCCATCTGTGCGTCTGCATGGGCGACGTCTCCGGCAAAGGCATCTCCGCGGCCCTCTTCATGGGTGTGGTGCAGACTCTGGTGCGCTCCGTGGCCCGCTACAACGCCTCCCCCGCCGCCATCTTGGACCACGTCAACAAGGACCGCTCCGCCAACAACGAAGGCTGCATGTTTGTGACGCTTTTCTGCGCCGTCATCAACATGCGCACCGGGACCATGGCCTACTGCAACGGCGGTCACAATCCCCCGTTGATCATCCGCCGCGACGGACAGGCGGACTTCGTGGCCTCCCACGGAGGAGCGCTGGTGGGCATGAGCCCTCTCATGACTTACCAGGACGACTACATGGTCCTCAAGCCCGGCGACACGCTTTTCCTATACACGGACGGCGTCACCGAGGCCTTCCAAAAATCCGGGGCGATGTATTCCGACGAGCGTTTGAAGAGTTTTCTGCAGAACAAGAACGCTTTGAGCTGCGAAGACATCGTGGAGGGCGTCTGGAAAGACGTGGAAACTTTCGTGGGCGACGCTCCGCAATCCGACGACATCGCCATGCTGACCGTCCGCTATTTGGGTAAATAAGGAATTTTATGCCGCGCATCATAACGGGACTTTTCAAGGGAAAACTTCTGGAGACGCCGGAGGGCCGGGAAGTGCGCCCCACTTCCGACAGAGTCCGGACCTCCGTTTTTAACATCCTCCACTCCTGGCTGCCCGGGAAGAAGGTCCTGGACCTTTATTCCGGCTGCGGCGCCATCGGCTTGGAATGCGTGAGCCGGGGAGCGGAGATGGTCTTGATGGTGGAAAGGGCGCCCGAAGCCCTGCGCTGCCTGGAAAACAACCGGGAAAGGCTGGGCGCGAAGGATCATTCCCTAATTTGGAAAGCCGACGTCTGGGCCGCCCTGGAGCGGCCGGTCCCCTTCACCGCGGATCTTATCTACGCCGATCCGCCGTATAGGGAAGCGGACGTCCCCGGGCTTCTGGCGGCCATAGACCGCTCCCAATTCGCCAACGACGACACCATCGTCATCATCGAGCATGACGATACGGTAAAATATATAAAAGGGCAGGAAGAGGGGCTCTGGCGCTGCTATCGCGCCAACAGCTACGGAAAAGCCCAGGTGAGCTTTTTCGGACGCACCGCCTCTTTCGCGGACGAAGAAACTCCGGACAAGGAGGAGGAAAAATGAGCGAGAAAAAGATCCGCCGGGCGGTTTACGCCGGCACCTTCGACCCCATTACCAACGGGCACTTGGACGTCATCCTGAGGGCGGCGAAAATATTCGACGAGATAATCGTGGGCGTGGCCGACGCCGTGCACAAGAAGACCCTTTTCACGCCCAAGGAAAGGCTGAAACTGGTCAGCGAAGTCATCAAAGACATCCCCAATGTCAAGGCTGAGATCTTCGAGACGCTTTTGGTGGACTGGGCCAGGGAAAAGAAAGCCGTGGCCGTGGTGAGGGGCCTGAGAGCCATGACGGACTTCGAGTTCGAGTTCCAGATGGCCCTGACCAACAGGCGCCTGGACGAGAAGCTGGAGGCGGTCTTTCTGATGACCAGGGAAGATCTGGCCTACATCAGCTCCACCAACGTCAAGGAGATCGCGCTTTTGGGCGGCGACGTCGGAGAGATGGTGCCGCGCCAGGCCGCCGAGGCCCTTTACAGGAAATTCTCCAAAAAACGCTAAGGCGCGGACGGCGGAAGAAAAAAGGCTCTCCCAAAAAGGAGAGCCTTTTTTTCATGCGCCGATCTTATGCTTCCTTTGGAGGAAGAGCGCCAGCAGCGCCAGAAGAGAAAAGACGGCCGGTTCCGGCAGCGGTTCGAAAGTCGTGTCTTTTCCTTCGACTTTTCCGCCGTAGGGAACGGCGTCTTTGCAATTCACAACGTAATCGCCGTCTGGCAGGCGGAACTTCAAAGAGCCAGGCGGGAAGAAAATATCGTCTTCGGTCCAGTGACCGCTGCCGACGTAAACGTAGGAGAAGCTTTCGTCCCCTTTGCGCTCCGTCTCAAATTCCATGACCATGTCGGGATTCGGAATTATTTCCGGCAACAGGGCGGCATAAATTCTTTCTCCTTCCGGCTTGTTCAATACGTAAGGCATGATGTCCTCGTCCCAGGGGCCGTACATGTTCTCTTCGCCGCGGCCGATCTCTTCGCCGAAGCAGCTGCCGACGATGGAGCCGCCGCTGACATAGACCTGGGGACCGCGGCCGTCAACGCCCTCGTCGCCGCTGCCGCCTATGCCGGCGCCGGTGTTGGCGTAAGCTGCGATCGTCCCGCCTGGGATGGTGATAAGGCCTGCGGGATATTTGTCGTGGCCGCCGCCGCCCGCGCAGCCGATGCCGGCGCTCTTGCCGTCGCCGGTGGCCTTGACGCAGCCGCCGTTGATGGTGATGTTGCCGGCGTTGCCTTCGTAGCCGTAGCCGCCGCCGATGCCCGAGGCGAGATAGCCGCCAAGAGCGGTGATCGTTCCGCCGTTAATGACGAGATCCGCCTGGCCGTGGGAGCCGCCGCCGATGCCGGAGCCGAAATCCGCGCCCTGGGCCACGATCGTGCCTCCGTTGATGACTATGGGCCCCGGCGTTCCGTAGGGCGTGCCGTAGCCCTTGTTGCCGCCGATGCCCGCGCCCTCGCCGCCCATGGATGTTGCGTAAAGGCTGCCGGTGCTCTCTTCGCTGATGGTCAAGGAGGCGCTCCTGTCAACGTAAAGTCCGGCCGCTTCCGTGGAGACCAGGGTGTTGGAGCCTTCCAGCACCATCGTCACGATGGCGTTCTTAATGGACAGCGCGGCGTTGGTCGTTACGGAAACGTCGCGCAAAGTGAGCTTCAGCGCGCCGGCCGTTATGGCGATGCTGTTCGTCTCGCTCGAACCAACGATGATGTAGTGGGCGTAAAGCCCGCTGACCGCCCAGCCGGCCTCGTCATAACCCGTGACGCCGTTGTCGTCGATAACAACAGGGCCCTTTTCGACGGAGACCATCACTTCGCCGGAGGCCGCCTGGACAAAGACCGCGTCGGCGTCGTCGATCGTTCCCGCGAAGCCGCCCGCCTCGGAACTTATCTCATACTCGCCGTTGGGAAGATAAAAATAGAGATTGCCGTTGTCGGGATAGCCGTTGCCTTTGTAAGCGTAGTCGTAAGCTTCGCCGTTCCTCTTCACCGTGAATTCATAAGTCCTGGAGTGGTCTTTTATGGCGGAGATTATGCTCGCGCGGTAGATCTTCTCCCCGTCTTTCTTCGTCAGGATCTCAGGGCACTCCGATTGTCCGGCGCCCTGGCCTATCGGGGAGCCCGTGGAGGAGGAGCCGTAAACGGATCCGCCGCTGATGTAGATCTGGGGAGCGCGGCCGTTGTCGCCCTCGTCGCCGCTGGCGCCGATGCC
>JAFZID010000208.1 GCA_017554565.1 bacterium | reverse complement strand
TGGACACACTACAAGCTGACCTGCGACCTGGACGCCAGCGAAACCAAGAGCTGGAACAACGGCAAGGGCTTCATCCCCATCGGCATGGAGACCCCCTCCAACAAGCGCTTCCGGGAGCGGGGCAAGAAGTATCCGCCCTTCCTGGGCAACTTCGACGGGGGAGGGCACTCCATCTCGAACCTGTACATAAGAAGGCCGGAGGAAGATCTGGCGGCCTTCTTTGGAAAAGTCGGGACGGGCTCAATCCCTCTCCCGGATGAAAGTTACAGCATAGACTTAAAATCGGCCAAGGAAAGCGCCCAGGGCGTAAAAAATCAGGAGAATGTCCAGGTCATAAAGGATCTTGCGCTTCTGAACGTGGATTTCAACGGAGGCGTTTACTGCGCCGGGTTGGCGGGCAAGATGACGGACTGCTACGTTTCCGGCTGCTATATTTCGGGAACGATGACAGCGAACAAATCCATCGCGGGGCTGGTCATAGCGACGCAGAAGTGCTACTTTTCCGAATGCGCCTCGAACGTGAACTATGAGAACCGCGTCTGCGGAATGTCCGGATTCGCGTTCTTCTCGCACCTTTCCTATTTTTGCGACTGCTACAACACTGGCAAATGCAAGCTTCCTGAAAGCTTTTCAGATCCAAAACACATAGGGGAAACGAAGACCAAAGAAGGCTGGTCTTTCAAAGGTTATTGGATCTCTTCCTTGTCCGGTATGGGAAACGGCCTCGCTTTCTTCGAAAACTGCTACAGCAATATGAAACTCCAGGGCAGTCGAAGGACCTGGAGCGTCTATCCTATCCCGGTAAAGTCGCATATAAAAAGCTGCTACAGCAGCGCCGACAACTTCAACGTTTCCAAGGAGCCGGGGGACGGCATCGTCTCAAACGAGAACATGCGCAAGAAGGAGACTTTCAAGGACTGGGACTTTGAGAACATCTGGGAGATGAAGTCGGGAAGAAAAGCCCCGAGTCTCAGAAAGCTTGAGAAGTGGATGTAAATTTTCTTAAAACAACAAGGCATAAAAAAACGCCGAGCTTTCACTCGGCGTTTTTTTTTTCATTCTGCTTTTTAGCCGCTTACTTTCTGCGGAGGAAAGCGAGGCCCATGAGCGCGAGCAAAGCGATCATGCCCGGTTCCGGTGCGGCGTATTCGACCTTGAAGTATCTAAGGCAGGTGTAGCGGCCGTTGAAACCATCCCAGCCCTGGACAGTGATACCGGCCTGGGTGGGGACTTCCGCAAGCGAGGTGACGTAGTATTCGCTCCAGGGGCATCCCCACTGGTCATCGGTGTATCCGGACTGATCGGTGGTTATGCGGGTGGATTCCAGGTAGGTATCCTCTCCTTCTGTGGCAATGGTCAGCCTGCAGCCGGTATAATAGGCGCCGTGAATGTTTCTTTCGCGACCGCTGTAGCGGGGATCGGTGTAAGCGCCTTCGCTCCAGGTCGTGAACCAGGCGTTGGCAGAGTGGTAGCCGAGGGTGCATTCCGGCGTGCCGTTGCAATAGAATCCAGCCCAAACGCCGTTGTCCGGCACTTTGGTGATGGCTGTGAACCTTAGTTTGGTACCGTCGGCCGCAACGCATTCCGCGGGGATATCGTACAAGATACCGTCGAAGGGATATCCGCTAGGGGTGTTGATCCAAATCTTGGCGTAGTTGCTGACACCGTCGTTTTCGATCAGGTCGGTGTAGGTCACTTCGTTGCCGATCCTTTTGTAGATTGGATTCACTTCGGTGAGTGAGTCGCCGACATTGTAAGTAGAGAAATCATCCTCGAAGACCGTTACCCAGGGAATGGACTCCTCCTGGACGAAGGTCACTTTCAGATCGTCGAAGTAAGCTCCCATTCTGTTCGTATCATACCCGTTGCCAACGGCGGTGAACTCAAAGAAGGCGGGTGCGGTCAGAAAGTGTTTAAGAATTGTTGCGTAATCGCTGGCGAAGTTGAAGGTATCGTTGTCGGTAATCTCGAAAGATCTCACAACGCCGAGCTCGCAGTCTATTACGATCGTAAAGTCGCACCACGTGTCATACTTGACGGCTCCTGAAGTGTATGAGGTCCTGCCCTCTACTGTCTGGAAGCGTGGTTCATTGGCGTTGGCAGCACCGGCATTTATGGCACGGCTGTCATTGTAGTTATAGAAGTAAGTCTTGTAACCGCTGTCGCCGCCGTACGGAGAAAAACGCATCATCCATTGGTCAGCGGAGTTGGCGAGACGAAGCTCGGCGTAGCCGTTGCCTTCGGGGACTTTTACCTTGCCGGTAACTAAAATAAAGGCGTTTTCGCCGTTAGCGTAGTCGATGCTGCCCCAATCGAGCGGCACCCTGAGACCGCGGTCTTTTTTTGCGTCACTGGATGACAAGCCTTCAGGCGCTTTGATCTTTTTGACATACAGAACATTGGAGGCGCGCTCTTCGTCATAGACGATGGTTACTTCGCCGTCGACCGGCTCTTGGCCGACGCAGGAAATATCAGATGTCATGATTTGATAGTCGGCGTCCTGGCCGTAGAAGTTGCCGGGGACGTAACTGTCGAAATCGTTCTCAAAAAGAACAGTCTGCGTCACCGCGGCGAAAAGCATAGCCGGTGCGATGAGCAGTGAAAGCAGGAATAATTTCTTCATGGGTTTATCGATTGGTTAAATGGTTAGCAAAGAAAGATTTTTTTGAACACACTACACTATTGTAGCATAAAGGAATTTCAAAATGAAACAGGGAAAGGGCTCGAAAGGCATTTTTGACGATTTTTGCCGTTGAAAATGTCCGACATTAACTAATTGCAACACAATAAGATGAACTGGCAAACGTCGGAATCGTTTTAAGAAGTTGAAATTGGAGGCCTGATTTCATACAATAATGCAGATAATAATTTTAACCAACAGAGGTGTGTTCATGAAAAAACTTCTCTTAATCGCGGCGGTGCTTTATGCCGCCAGCTTCGCTTTCTCCTACGAGCAGGTGCTTTGGGAAAGCGATTTCGAGTCCTTCGCTGAAGGCGAGATCATCGGACAGGTTGACGCTTACGGCAATCAGGTCACCGTTATGAACAACGGTGACAGATGCACCGGCGTTGCTCCTGATGCCGGCGATTATACCATCACCACATTTGAAGATTCCAAAGTCCTGAAAGCCAAGAGGACCGGCGGCAGCGGCGGCGACAAAGGCATCAACATTAAGCTTAACTGGGGCGACACGACTTACAACCCCTTGATCGGCTGCATCAAGATGACCGGTCGCGTTTATTCCATCGGCAACGGATATCTGGAACTGCGTTTAGGCAACGTGAACAGCGCCACGATGTTCAGATGGAACCCGTACTCCTCCGATTTCCAAAACAGCTATATCCAGCACTTTGATAAAACTAAGCCTGCCTACGGTGTCAACAAGGAAGATCCGAATTTCCAGTACAACGACAATTATGGCGTTCGTCTTTGGGGAACGAAGGTCCAGTCTTTGAACACCTGGTACAACTTTGAGATCGTGGTCGGCGCCGCCAAAGGTCTGGTGACTTACAGGTATTGGACGGATGACAACAGCGATACTTACGAAGAAACCAGGACGGCAAACGCTTTGCGGTACGGCGGCTATGTTCCGACTTTCGTTTCTTTCACCGCTGAGTGCAACGGCTATGATGCCGCCCGTGATGGCGGTTACTGGGATGATGTCCAGGTCTCTTACGTTGAGGAAGACGGCAACTGGGTCACGACCTTCGAGGATGACATGCAGTCCTACGGCGCCGGCGAATCCCTCTTCGACAACGGCTACATTGCTGTCGGCGAAGTTGCCACTACCCCGAACGTGGAAGCTACCGTTGTTGACAGTTTCAGAGAGATGAGCCTGCCCTACGGTCAGTGCGCCTACATAACCTTGCACAATGAAAACGGCGGATATCCCAGGACCGGCGCCGGCGTTTCGCTGCCTGCCGAGTTCATTGGCAAACCGAACGCCAAGATCCGCATCACCAGCAGAGTTTATCGTCCGGACAACGGCATCTGGGGCGCTGCGGTCTATGATTCTTCCGCTGTCGTAAAAGCCAGTTTCGGTTACTATGGCAATTATTGCTCTGTTTTGGATGTCAACGGTCAAGCTTACCAGGCCGCTACATTAAGTTATGTATGTCCTTGCTGGGTCAACACCGTCATGGTGATCGCCAACGACGAGGAAGGCACTCCGTATGTGGAATACACTGGCTCCTACAAGGCTACTCTGGATCACCAGAACGAAGCCTTCAACTTCAGCAAGGTTTATGATATCAAGCTTGATGATGACGTAATGTACACCGGCATCCAGGTCCAGGCTTGGGGCAGCGATGCGGATCAGGCAAACCCTGGTCGTTACGCCCTGCTGAACTACCTGAAGATCGAATACCAGGCTCCGGAACCGGGCTTTATCGCTCTGGCTCTGCTTCTTGGCCTTGCTTTCGTTCGCAAGATGAGATAAGGCTGAAAGCCTGATCTGATTTAAAATAAACGGGACGTCAAATACTGGCGTCCCGTTTTTTAAGGAACACTTATGAAAAAGCATCTTCTGTTATTGCTTTCTGTCTTCTGCTTTTCGGCGTTTTTTGCTTCCGCGGAAACGACTGTCCTGTGGGAAGGACTTTTCAATGAATTCGAGACGGACAACTTGCTTTGCGGTCTGGAAGATCCCTTCAACGGTTATGTGATCGACAAGATGACCGCCAACTGCGCGCCCTCTACCGGCGACGAGCCTTTCGGCGACGAGCTCGCGATCGTGGAGGACGCGGAGAGCGGAAACAAGCTTCTGAAAGTTTGCCGCAAGTCTATCGGCGAGGACAGCAAGGGCTGCCGCGGCGTCAGGACGAAGCTAACCTGGGGCGAAACGGAATACGACGCCTCCAAGGGCTTTCTGAAGATCGAGGGCCGCGTCAAAGCGGCGGCTTTTACGGAACTGAGGATCGCCAACGTCAACGGCGCCTGCATGGCGCGCTTCGGCCTGAACGGCGGACCTGACATCAATAACAAGGCCTATCTTGCGCACTACGGCTACAATCTGAACGAAGTGGTCAGTGACGCTGTCAACAAGGGCGACGAGCGCTTCTTCGTCTCCAGCGACGACCTTGGCTGGAACCTTGCGAAATTTAAGGGCATCCCCGCGGACGGGAACTGGTACAATTTCGAGCTGTGCCTGGATCTCTCCGTCTGCGACCTGGCTTATTTCACGGTCTGGTCCGATGATCAGAGCTACTTCGACATCTACAACGGACGCTGCAACGCCCTGACCTACCAGGGCTACAGGCCCACCTATATCTGCTTCACTTCCTGGGCGAAAAACAACGAAGCCAGGGAGGCCTCCTATTTCTCAAACCTGAAAGTCTCCTACGTTGTGGACGAGGAAGAGGAGTATTGGGAGACGTTCTTCGAGGATGATTTCTCAGCATACCAGCCCGGGCAGTCGCTTTTCAACGTCAATCCGGAATTCATCCAGACAGGGGACAACGCCCCCAATCTGGAGGCGACCATCATCGATCATTACGAAGGCATCGGCTTCGAATCCAACGCTGTCTATTTCGCCGTCAACAACGATACGGAAGCAACGCCGAAGGCCGGCATAGCTCTGTCAGTGCCGAGGGATATGTTCGATTATCCGAACGCCAAGCTGAGAATGAGCCTGAAGGCTTATTACAAAGACGGCGGCATAGGCTTCTCTGTCTTCAACGAGGACGACAGGCAGACAATGTATTACGGCAGAAGCAAAGCCGAGGAGAGATACTCCCACCGCTATTACCTCTATGTCAACGGCTCAAAATACGACTGCATGACGCTGCAGGATCACAACGCCTGGAAGAAGTTCGTCATAGAACTCTTCAACGACGAGGAGGGCAAGACGCATATTTACGGCGTGGCCAATCATATGCTGGTGGTGGATCACTACGACAACGGCATGGGCTTCGACAAGTACTACCCAGATGTTACAATAGGTTATCCCAACTATGCCGGCATCCAGCTGGAGGCCAAGCCCAACGAGACCGGCGATGCGCGCTTTTTGCTCCTCAAAGACGTCAAGTACGAAGTGCAGGTCCCGGAACCGGCCTTCTTAGGCCTTCTGGCGCTGGTTGGATTGGCGTTCTTAAGGAAACGTTAAGCTTTGCTATTCTGGCTAGTTAAGTGAAAGACAAGCCTCCTTGCGGGGGCTTGTTTTTTTATGTTTTTATTTTTCGGGAAGGTTTTGCTAAAATATTGTCACCATTGAAATTCAATCTTTAAACCTCCAAACCTTACAATTAACAACATGAAGAAACAACTTTTCATTTTGGCGCTTATTTTGACGGGCGCCGCTTTCGCTTCGACGCAGGTCCTTTTCCAGGACGACTTTGAAAGCTACAACACCGGCGACTGGCTCGGCCAGGGCAACACTGAACTCATGCGATCCACTGTTGGCACGACCACTGAAGCCCCGGCTGCCGGCGAAGTCGAGATCATTGACAAGGACGGTTCGCAGGTGCTGCACGTCTGCAAGTTCGAAAGTCCTGCTGGCATTGCGAGCCCGGGCAAGGACCGCGGCGTCAGAGTTCCCCTGAACTGGGGCTCCTTCGACTACGCCAACGGCGTGGACGGCGTCATCATAATCATCGGCAAAGTCAACATTCCGAGCGGCGGCACAGGCTATGGTGAATTGAGACTGGCCACGGCCGCTGACAAGCCTATGATGCGTTTCTGCTTCCGTTCATCCGATTACCAAACCTACTGCTACACTGACAACCGCAGGGAAGGCGTCAACAATGGTGCCGCGAACTACGGTGATGCCCGCTGGCCTACTGGCAGCGCCGACAAGATCAAGTACAACCCGGATGACTCTGTGCAATGGAACACCTGGTGCGACTTCACGCTGGTCGTGGATTGCCACACCGGCACGCTCCTTCACTACAATATCATCGACAACGCCGGCTTCGAGTTTACCGGCGACAAGGTCTGTCAGCTCTATGAATTCGGCACCGAACGTCCGGCCTATGTGGAATTCACCGCTGTCGGCAACGGCTACAACACCACTAGAAACGGTTATTTCCTGGACGACCTCACCGTCACCTATGTCAAGGAAAATACCCCTTGGGTGACGGTCTTCGAGGATAACTTCCAGAGCTATACCTTGGGCGAGTCCCTGACCGCCCAGAACGCCGAATATCAGAGGATCGGTAATGATGCCGCGTATTCTGATCTTATCGAAGAGGACTTAGAAAATTACCCTGCCTACGGCCAATACGCCAAAGTGTGGCTGAATACTCCCTCGGGATATCCCAGAGACGGCGTCAAAGTGATGCTGCCGGATTCCTGCGTGCCCGTCGAGGGCGGAAAGCTGCGTCTCACGACCCGTTTCTACTGCCCGGACAACGGCTGCTGGAATATCTTCTTTAAAGAAGACTCGCCCGTCGCTTCCTACGGCTTCCACTCCGCCAACCGCTGGTTCACCACCTGGGGCAGCAACGATCAGAGCCCCCGCTACGACGGCATGGAGAACGGCCCCTACAACGATTGGATCAACTTTATGGTGACGGTCGCTTATGACGGGGAAGGCGGCGCCTATCTTGAAAGCGCTGTCCTGAACAACGCCAAAGATGTTACCAAGAGGCAGGGCTTAAGATGGTGCGGATATTTTGACACCACTATGCCCGGCGCCCCGGATTCCGCTGGCGTCCAGGTGCAGGGCTGGTCTGGCTTCGCCGGCCGCTATGCTTTGATCAATTACATCAAAGTCGAATACGCCGCTCCGGAACCGGCCTTCCTGGGCCTTCTGGCGCTGGCTGGCTTGGCAATTCTTCGCAAGAGAAGCTAACAGCTGCTTTGATGGCTTGATCGCTGAATAAGCCCCGCTCCGGCGGGGCTTATTTTTTGGGCCTTTCCCTTGCCTTGGGGCGGGAAGCGCGGCGTCCAAAAGCGGTTTGGGCGTCACTTTTTTTGATTAATGTTAATCTCAAATTTACAAATATTTAAGCCTTGTCTAACGCCATTTTTGACAAGATGAGCATAAGTTTTTTTAACAATTTCGTTTTAATTTCAAGGCATTTAGGCCAAGTTGGCGTTGCGTTTCGGCTTGCTTTTTGGAAGGCGATTTAATATAATCCTCCTACTCAATAATGAAAACTAATAAAAAAGGAGGACAAAAATGAAAAGAACGTTCCAGCCCCATACGCTGCGTCACAAAAGAACGCATGGCTTCCGCGCTCGCATGAGCACCAGGGGAGGCCGCGCCGTAATTGCCAGACGCAGAGCCCACGGCCGCGTCCGTCTGTCCGCCTAAAGGCTTGAAGAGCGGAAACAAGTGCGAAACGACGGTAGTCAAACCGTCGTTTTCTTTTCCCAGGGAAAAGAAGCTGAAAGGCCAGAAGACTTTCGATAGGCTCTTTACGAAAGGGCGGTTCTCGAAAGCCCGTCACCTTTACATGGCTTACGAAAGGGAAGGCTGCGTCAGCTGGAAGGTCGCGGTGGTGGCCAGGAAAAAGGACTACCCCAAAGCCTACATGCGCAACCGGGTGAAAAGAAGGCTGAGGGAAGCCGTAAGGCTTCATCAGGCGGCTTATCTTCCTTTCAACGGCGTGGTGGTGGCCAAACGCGGCCTCATGGATCTGCCTTGGGAAAAACTGGTCGAGGAATGGCTCGCGGTGTGCGCTCAGGCGGGGATCCTCTCGAATAGCGAG
>JAFZID010000207.1 GCA_017554565.1 bacterium | reverse complement strand
TATTCTCCCGAGGAAGCTCCTCTTGTTTCGCTGCATTCCTTCAACTTTCTGATCCACGCGGTCAACTCCTGGCTGGTATATCTCATCTCGCTGCCCCTCTTCTTGTCCCTGAGGCTCAGGGGGCGCTTGGAAAAGGCTCCGCTCTCCTGCCACCTCTGCGCGGCGGCCTCGGCCTTTTTCTTCGCGCTTATTCCGCTGCAGAGCCAGGCTGTCATATACATCGGGCAGCGCTTCACGCTTCTCTCCTCCTTCTTTTATCTTCTGATGCTTTATTTCGTCACCAGGGCGTATTTCGGGCATCTGAACAAGATATTGGCCCTCTCCCTGACGGTCCTGGCGCTCATAACAGGGCTTTTCTGCAAAGAGACCCTTGTGACGGCTCCCATCTCCTGCCTGGTCCTGCTCTGGCTCTTCGAGGCTTCGCCGGGACTGAAATACCTCCAGAGCCATCAGAAGAAAAATCTTTTTATCATAATGCTCGTCGCCGCAGCGCTGCTTCTGATACTGCCGGCCGTTATTTTCTGCCAGCTCAACCAGTGGAACCCCGAGCTCATAAGGAAATCGCTGCAGGGCGTCGGCGGCACGGGACACGTGGATATCAACGTGGAGGGCATGTCGCGGCTGACTTACTTCCTGACCCAGCCCTTCGTGATGCTTTTCTACGTCGCGCTCTTCTTCTGCCCGGGGCTGCTCTCCGTGGACCACGACATTCCCCTCTGCGCATCGTTCTTCTCCTGGCAATGGATCGTGCCTGTCGTCATATTGCTTTTGTGCTGCTATGTTTTCTTCAAGGTCAGGCACAAGTATCCCCTTTTGAGCTTCGGATTTTTCTTTTTCATATTCCCGCTTCTGCCCCAGAGCTCGCTGGTGCCCACCCTCGATCTTGCCTTCGAGCACAGGATGTATCTCAGCGTGGCCGGCCTTGTCTGGATGTTCGCCGACCTTTTGAGGATCATGTGCCGGGAACTTCCCAAAGCTTTCTCCTACGCCGTCTGGGCGCTGGTGCCCGCCGCTCTGCTCCTCTATTCCGCCGCCTCCTTTGAAAGAAGCAAAGTCTGGAAGAGCGAGCTGACCCTTTGGGCGGACGCCATTAAAAAGGCGCCTCTCAAGCAGAGGGTGATGATCAATTTCTATTCGGCTTATCTGGCGGAGACCGGCGATCACGAAACGGTGATAAACGCGCTGGCTGACAACCTGCCCAAATGGCACAAGGTCCATCCGCGCGCCTTCGCTCTTCTGGGCAGCGCTTACCAGCTGGCCGGCAATTTTGAGCTGGCCGTCAACAACTACGTCAGCGCCATCGATTGCGACAAGACGAACCCTGTCCTCCGCTACAACGCCGCCATACTCTATCTCAGCACCGGCAAACCCGGGAAAGCCATCGACCATCTCAACCGTCTTATTGAATTCAATCCGGAATACGCCGACGGATATTATCTGCGCGGGGTGGTCAACCGCTATCTCAACCGCAGGAATCAAGCCCTGAAGGATTTCGAAAAATACATCAGTCTGGCTCCCCACGGGGCAAACCTGGAGGAGGCCGAAAAACAAATACAAGCTTTGAGCGAAAACGGATCTAAGAACAACTAAAAACAAACGGAGCGCAAGATGAAAACGAATCTTTTCCTCTTAATCCTGACGGCCCTTTTCTCCTTCTCGCTTCTGGCGGAGGAAACCGCCGCCGCCCCGAAGGAAGTCGGCATCACCTTCACCGAATCCTCCGTCACGCCCGACTACCTCTCCGCCAAAGCGGATTCCGACGCCATTAAGGTCGGCGTGGTAGAGATCGTCGCGGTGGAAGGCGAGCCGGAGCTCGGCGACGTTTATGAAGGCGAAGCCGGTTCTGTTGAAAAAGAACTCTCCCTGGCGGCCGGACCCGCCGAGGTCGCCGCTTCCCTTGCCATTCCCCTGGCCTTCACCGGAATCGGCGCCTCCCTGGGCGTCGTGCCCGCGTCGCAAGGCTACGCCGGAATGGCCGTGACGCCTTTGGCCACCACGTTGGGCGCCGGCATCGGAGCCGTCTGCGGAGCCCTGTTCACGCCCTACCTCGCCCTCAAAGGCGTCTTCGACACCTTCACCCTGGGCGCCTTTACGGACACTAATTTTGCCATTGACGATCACACCGGCATCATGAAAGATCAGATCGGCAACGTCAACGACGTCCTGCTTCTGAACAATCCCTTCGTCGAAGACACGATCGTCGAGGAGGCCGAGGCCGAATTAGCGGAAGAAGCGGCAGCCGAAGAGGAAGAAGCCGCGGAGGAGATCTCAGAAGAAGTCCCGGAAGAAGAGCCGGCCAACTAAAACGAAACTGCATTTATGGCTGAAAACAACGATTACCAAGTCTTAGCCAGACGCTGGCGTCCCCAGCGCTTCTCCGAGGTCGTCGGACAGGATCACATCGTGACGACTTTGCAGAACGCCATCACCCAGGGGCGCGTGGGCCAGGGCTATCTTTTCATCGGGACAAGAGGCACCGGCAAGACCACCATCGCCAGGATACTGGCCAAAGCCCTGAACTGCCTTTCCGACAGCAAGCCCGTGCCCGAGCCCTGCTGCCAGTGCGCCAGCTGCCAGGCCATCAAGGACGGGGCCTCCCTTGACGTCATCGAGATCGACGGCGCCAGCAACCGCACCATCGACAACATCCGTCAGATCAGGGACACCGTATCAATCGCGCCTGTCTCTTCCCGCTACAAGATCTACATCATCGACGAAGTCCACATGCTGACCAAGGAGGCCTTCAACGCCCTTCTGAAAACGCTGGAGGAGCCTCCCGCCCATGTGAAATTCTTCTTCGCCACCACCGATCCCCAGAAGATCCCGCCCACCATTCTGTCCCGCGTTCAGAAATTCGAGCTGCACCGCATGGACTGGAACACCCTGAACGAGTATCTCCAAAGAATGGCGGAGAAAGAGGGGCTCAAGGCTTCGCCCGCCGCCATCGCCGCGGTGGCCCGGGCCGGCAACGGCAGCATGCGCGACGCGCTGTCGGTCTTCGACCAGGTCCTGGCCTGGGGCGGCGAGGAAGTCACGGAAAAAGACGTGGCGGCCCTATTGGGCCTCACCGACCGCGAGATCATTTCCGAGCTTAACGGCGCCGTCGTCAGAAAAGACTGCGCCAAGGCCCTGGAATGCGTCGCGAAAGTCATGGAAGGCGGCCGGGACGCCGAGCGCTTCATTCTTTCCCTCATACAGTATTTCCGCGACCTGGCGGTGCTGAAGGTCTCCAATTCCCCCGGCAAGCTTCTCGAGGAGAGCCCGGAATACCTGGAGACGCTGCGCAAAGAAGCTGCTGAGCACACGCTTTCGCACCTGACGCAAAGCATCGACGAGCTGCTCCAGATACTGCCCAAGCTCTCCTCCACGGAAGCCAAGCAGACGATCCTGGAGCTGGCCGTTCTGAAGCTCATCCACATCCGCTCCCAGATCACACCCGACGAGATCTTCCAGCGTCTGGCTGATCTGGAGAACGGCTCCGTCACAAGGGAGCGCGAAAAAGCCGCGGAGCGGAAGGCCGCCGCTCCCGCAAGCGGCGAACAAAACCCCGAACTAAGCGGCGACATGGCCCTGGCGAAACAGCTTTTCCCGGGCAGCCGTCCGGAATAAACATAATTTTAAAAATCAAAATCTAAGGCAAGTTTAAAAATGGAAAGGACGCATTCCTGCAATGCATTGAGGGCCGCCGACTGCGGCAAAACCGTAACTCTCTGCGGCTGGGTCAAACGCCGCCGCACTTTGGGAAATCTGATTTTCGTGGACATCAGGGACCGCGAGGGCATAACCCAGATCGTCTTCGATCCCGCCAGCTGCGAAGCGGCCCACGACGCCGCCAAGGATATACGGAGCGAATATGTCATCTCGGTGACCGGGCAGGTCCGCTCCCGCGGGGACCAGGTCAACAAAGACCTTCCCACCGGCGAGATCGAAGTGCTGGCAACCTCCCTGAAGATCTTTAACAGCGCGGAAACGCCTCCGTTCCATCTTGACAACGAAGACCCCACTGACGATCTGAGATTGCGCTACCGCTATTTGGACCTGAGGAGAGCCCATTTGCAGAAGGCCCTGGGTCTGCGCCACAAGGTCGCCCTGGCGGTCCGCAACCGTCTGGACAGTTTGGGCTTTTGGGAAATCGAGACTCCCGTGCTGTCCAAATCCACTCCCGAAGGCGCCAGGGACTATCTGGTGCCCAGCAGGGTGCATCACGGCAAATTCTACGCCCTGCCGCAGTCTCCGCAGCTTTTGAAGCAGCTTCTCATGGTGGCCGGCATGGACAAATACTTCCAGATCACCCGCTGCTTCAGGGACGAGGATCTGAGAGCCGAGCGCCAGCCGGAGTTCACCCAGATCGATCTGGAGATGTCCTTCGCGGAAAAGGAAGATGTTTTCGCCGTGGGCGAGGCGATCATGAAGACCGCCTTCGAGACCGCCGGCTATTCCATCGAGACGCCCTTCCCGCATATGACCTGGCAGGACGCCATGGACGGCTACGGCTCCGACAAGCCCGACCTTAGGTTCGGACTGGTCATCCAGAACGTCACGAAGGCCGTGGAGAAGGCCGAGTTCGTCCCCTTCGCCTCCGCGCTTGCCGGCGGCGGAAGCGTACGCTGCATCAACGTCAAGGGCGGCGCCTCCTTCCCCCGCCGAAAACTCGATGAATTTTCCGAGATCGCCAAAAAGGAAAAAGTCAAAGGCGTCTTCTGGGCCAAATACGAAGAAGACGGCCGCAAGTCCCCCGTCAAGGGCCTTAAAGACGAGGAATGGGCCGCCCTGGAGAAGCAAATGGGCGCGGAGAAAGGCGACTGCCTTATCATGACCGCCGACGCTTCCATCCCGGCCTGCAAGGCCCTGGGAATGGTCAGACTGGCCGTCGGCCAGGAGCTGAAGCTGATCCCCGAAAACACCTTCGCCTTCACCTGGATCACGGATTTCCCCCTGTTCCAGTACAGCGAAGAGGAAGGGCGCTGGGTAAGCGAACACCATCCCTTCACCTCTCCAAACGCCCTGGACATCGACATTCTGGAAAAGGATCCCGGACACGTGCGCTCCAATTCCTACGACCTGGTCATCAACGGCTACGAAGTCGGCTCCGGGTCCGTGCGTATCCACGATCCCCAGCTCCAGGACCGCATTTTCCGCCTGCTGCAGCTCAAACCGGAGCAGATAGAAGACCGTTTCGGCTTCTTTATCAACGCCCTTAAATACGGCGCTCCGCCCCACGCCGGCGTCGCCTTCGGCCTCGACAGG
>JAFZID010000206.1 GCA_017554565.1 bacterium | reverse complement strand
CAGCGCGCCCATGTCAAGCGAGAATACCGTCTTGTCCTTCAGGTTCTCCGGAACGTCCTGCAGCATGATACGCCTGGCGAGGCCTTCCGCGATAGCGGTCTTGCCTACGCCCGGTTCGCCGATCAGGACAGGATTGTTCTTTGTTCTTCTGGCCAATACCTGGATAACGCGCCTGATCTCGTTGTCACGTCCGATGACCGGGTCGATCTTGCCCTGACGGGCCGCCTCGACTAGATCAACGCCGTACTTGCCAAGCACGTCGAAAGTCGCCTCGGGATTAGGATTGTCAACTTTCTGGTTGCCTCTGATCTTAACCAGTGCAGCCATAAGTTTGTCGGGCCTCAAGCCGGCCGCGCGCAAAATTTCCGCGCACTTGTCGTTCTTTATTTCGCCGACCGCCAAAAGCAGATGCTCGACGCTCACATAATCGTCCTTCATCTTGCCCGCCAGCTCGAAAGCCTTGGCGAACAGCCTTTCCAAACTAACGGAGATCCCTGCGCTCTGGTTGGAGCCGGTTACGCTGGGCAGCTTTTCTATCTCGGCTTCCACTTCGCGGCAAACAGCGTTGCTGTTCACTTCGGAGAGTTCCAGCATCCTTTTAGCCAATCCTTCCTTGTCGGAGAGAAGGGCGGCGAAAAGATGCAGGATGGTCGTTTCAGGATTGTTGCGAGACAAAGCCTTGTCCCGCGCCTCCATCAGGGCCGACTGGACCTTTTCTGTCATTTTCTGGATGTTCATATATTTTCCTCCTATGCATGATTACTATTTAAGCCTAATTATACATGCAATTATCGTGCCAAACGGAGGAAACGCCTAAATGGTTAAAAACGCCAATGTTGCAAAAGTAGCCCGAAACCCAAAAGCGACATAATTTCACATACCGCCAGGCCAAAAAGCGACATTTTGTCCCAAAACAGGGCTGGGATAATAAGGGTAACGGCAGCTCTAAAAGAGGTAATATCACCCTTGAGCTACCCCAATAACCCGCTCGTTACCCTTATTACCTTTGCATATACTTGGCCAAACTTTGCATCCTTTTTGGCATAAAATATGCAAAGACTTTGCACACTACCTTGAAACTTTGCATCTTCTACTGTTTTATCCCGTAAACCAGCGGAATTGAGACATTATTGAGATTTCACAACAACTTGTTGGAAAATCTTGTAGGAAAGCTGCCGGCAGTCTAATTTGCCTTGTTTTATAGGCTAAGTGCCATGAAATACGCTTGTTAGAATTTTCTAACAACTTGTTAGAAAATTTGGGAGGCTTGATCTTACTTCGTTTCGTCGGTTTTGCTCTTGCCTTGTATGAAGCCGATGAGATCGCGGGCGAGCGCGCGGCGATAGCCCATGAGGGAATGCGTTGCGGGATAAGTTTTGCGGAGGCGCCTCGTTTCCTGAGGAAGGGCGTTCCAAAAAGCGTCGAGGGGCTCGGAGGGGACAACGGTGTCGTATTCTCCTGTCGCGAGGAAGACAGATGTCTTGGCGAGCTTGGGGGCGTTGACGGCGAAGCGCATGAAGTAAGCGTAATTCTCGATGTCGTCTATCACCGTGTCGTCCGATCTTCTGCGGAGGACGTGCAGTCCCTCGCCGATAAGGAAGGACTTTAGTTCCTCGCGTTTCATCTTTTCCGCCATGTAGCCGATGTCGCAGGGAGCGATAAGCGCGACGCCTTTGACACTGCCCATTTTGGCCGCCGCGTTCAGCGCGCTGTTGCCGCCCATGGAATGGCCTATTAGCCAGACGTCGTTGGTGCTGGTCTTATATTTGGCGGCGAAATCCGCGCTTTGGGCCCAGCGGGCCAGATTTTCCGCGTCGCCAACGCAGCCGGTGACCGTATATTCACCCTCGCTGCCCCAGGCTCCCCTGTGATGGGGGATGACGACAACTATGCCGGCGCGGCAAAGATCGTGGGCGACGTCGTCCCAGCGGGTGAAGCCCGCGAAGCCGTGGCAGAGGATCGCGCAGGGCCTGTTTTCCCCGAGATCCGAGGAGGGGACCAGCACCTGCCCGTAGATCATGCTTCCGCTGGAATCAAAAACCAGCGCGTCGATGTAGGGAAGGGCGGACTGGTCGGAATAGGCGGGGTCCTGGAGGGGAGTCTCGCAGGCGCATCCGAACAGGAAGAAGGTTAGAAAAGCCAACGCTATGAAATAAAAATGTTTTTCGATTCGCGGTCTCATATTTCGTCCGTGTTAATCGTTATTTCATCAACCCAGGGCGCTGAAGGGAACAGCGTAGAAGCCCTCGCCGAAGCGAAGAGTCTGGGAGCCGGAGTACAGGACGATGCCGGTGAAAGTTTTTTTGGCCAGATTCTTGGCAAACCATTTCAGCGTTTTGAAATCATCAAGGGAAGCCTGGCCCGCTTTGACTTCTATGCCTAGGATAGCGCCGTCGTTTCTTTCAACCACGAAGTCGATTTCGCGCTTTTGATTATCCCTGTAATGAGAAACTGTGTAGCCGCCCAAAGTTTCAGTCATGGAAGCCAGCTGCTGATAGACCCAGCTTTCTATGAGTTTGCCGTTGCGCTTTTCGTCCAGATAGACTTCCTCTTCGTTCCAGCCTAAAATATTGGCGATCAGGCCGGAATCGGAAGCGAACCATTTCTCTCTTTTACCGAGACGGTCGTAATCGCTTTTCGCCCAAGCGGGAACGGAATCGAAGAGGTACAGAGCCTTCAAGGCTTCCATATAATTTTGAACTGTGTTTTTGGCGACGGAAACCTTGGCCGCCAGTTCTTCTATGGAAAAGAACTGGGCGCTGTGTATCAGAAGCCAGAGGGCTATAGCCTGAAGCTTCTCAAGTTTTCTTATCTCCGTAACGTCCTTGATGTCTTTTTCCAGCAAATCATCCAGATAAGTTTTGAACCAGTCGATACGGTCGGAAGGGGAATAATTAAGCGTTTCGGGGTATCCGCCGCGGAAAGCCAGATGGATCACTTCTCGTTTGGTAAGTTCCGGGTATTTTGAGGCAAGCTTTCCCGCAAAAGCTTTTTCCAAGAAATTCGGACCGCCGCCGTTTATCTCGGCAAACGCCAGCGAACGCAGCCTGATCCTTCCGAGCCGGCCCGCCAGGGAGTCTTTGACTTTTTTTGCAAAGCGGAGATTGGAACTTCCGGTCAGAAGATACTGACCGGGAGAATTGTCTTTGTCAACGGTCAATTTTATCGCTTCCAGAAGTTCCGGAACTTTCTGGATCTCATCAATGATCAGGGCTTCCCCTTCGCCGTGCTTCACAAAGCCCGTCGGATCGTCTTTGGCGGCGTTCCGTATCATGGGGTCGTCGAAACTATAGCGTCTTGCGGAGGGGAGTGCGAGGAGATCCGCCAGCGTTGATTTTCCGACCTGCCTGGCCCCTGTCAAGTTTACGCCCCGCCTGACCTTCATCATTGAGAGCAGATTTTTTTCCTGCCATCTTGCGATCGTCATAAAAAATTCTCCTTGATTTGTCAGAGCCATAGTATCACAAATTTGTAAAAAAGTAAAGTAGAATGCTAGCAAAAAGCAAACTAGAACCTTGTAAAAAAGTAAAGTAGAATGCTAGCAAAACGTAAAGTAGCAACGACAAGTTGTTTTATAGCAATTACTTAATCTTGGAGGCTGGCGAGGCGCTAAAACTGCTCCTCCCGGGAAAGGTCTCAGTATTATCGTGTTGCAAGCTTATCTGCATAAAAATTGGCGTTTTTTATGCAGAGGGCATAGCTTATCTGCATAAAATTTGCTGTTTTTTATGCAGAGGGGCGGAGGGCGGTTAGTTTTCTTCGGAGAGGAGGCTGGCTACGCTGGGGAAGACCTGGAGGCTGCGGGCGAGGACGTTGTGGAGAGCCGCGATGGCCATGCCGTAGTTGGTGATGGGGACGTTCTGTTCTTTGGCCTGGAGCAGGCGGTTCTTCATTTCCTGGGGAGGAAGCATGCAGCCGCCGCAGTGGATTATGACCTTGTAGGGAGTGAGGTCTTTGGGATATTCGCCGCCGCTGGTGAAATGGAAGTCGGGCTCGACCTGGAGTTTTTCCCTGATCCACTTGGGGATCTTTACGGTGCCGATGTCCTCGCACTGCCTGTGGTGCGTGCAGCCTTCCGCGATGAGGACGGGATCACGGTCTTTCAGGGAGAGAAGGGCCTTGATGCCTTTGATCTGCTCCTCGAGGTCGCCCTTGGCGCGGGAAAGCAGGATGGAAAAGGAAGTGAGGGGAATGGATTCCGGGACGATCTTCATTACTTTGCCGAAGGCCTGGCTGTCGGTGACCACGAGCGTCGGAGTTATCTTGGTGAGGGCCTGGGCGAGCTCGGTGTCTCTCGTGACGAGCGGAAGCGCGCCTTTTTCTAGGGCGTCCCTGATCACCTGCTGCTGGGGAAGGATGAGCCTGCCCTTGGGAGCGGCGGAGTCGATGGGGACGACGAGGAAGATGATGTCGCCGGGGGAAACGAGGTCCTGGATGAGAGGGATGGAGTCTTTCTGGGGCTTCAGTTTGCCTAAAGCTTCTTTCAGGGCGTTCACGCCTTCTTTGGTCAGGGAGCTGACGAGATGTTCCTGAGAGTATTTCTGTTTTTGCTCTTCCGTAAGGAGGTCGGCCTTGTTGTAGGCGACGAGATAGGGAAGGGCTTTCTTCTTGAGTTCCTCGATAACGGCCTTCTCCGCCTCGGTAAGGCCCGTTTGGGCGTCGGCCACAACAATGGCCATGTCTGCCTGGCGAAGGGCCTCCTTGGTCTTTTCAATGCGCTTAGATCCCAGTTCCCCGGTGTCGTCCAGACCCGGAGTGTCTATGAGGACGACCGGGCCGAGGGGAAGGAGCTCCATGCTCTTCTTGACGGGGTCGGTGGTGGTGCCGGAAATGGCGGAGACCACCGCCAGGTCCTGGTTGGTCAGGGCGTTCAAGAGGCTGGATTTGCCGGTGTTGGTCCGGCCGAGGAAGACTATATGCAGTCTGTTGGAAGCAGGGGTGGCGTTCAGCGACATAAACTCAATTTTCCTTGGATTTTCCTAGGAATATATTAACATATACGCCGCGAAAAAAAGTATGCCATTCCAAAGGCAAGTTTGGAATGGCATAAACTATTCCAAAGTGGGCTTTGGAATGGCATAAGGGAAAACGCGAGAAATCACGCGATTAAATCAATCCTTCAAACAATCCAAACTAATTTTATAGTCCGGTACCAGCAGTTCTCCTGTACGCACTTTTGTTGGCAATCTAAGCTGCCGGCCGTTAGCCAATATTATAAACGCGTCTCTTTCCGACAAAGGCATGATAGAACGGTTCGTGGTCAAAAGATGAAGCTTTCCGTCTTTTATCCCCTGATAACCGATAAGAGGATCTTCGCTTCCTGGGCGGGCGTTGGCGTTGTAAGACCAGCCGATGTGAAAGGCGTCGAATTCTTGCTCAGTGGGCTTTTCTGAAAATTTGTCGAATTCCACGCCGGGAGGCTGCAGTATGCTTTCAAGTTCTTTCCTGGAGATGAAGCCTTCTTTGTAAAGAGGATACAGAGCTCTTACGCCTTCGCCGTCGTTGGGATATGTGCCGAATTTGCTCTGGTAAGCGTCGAGGCGGGCATAGAGGTTGGTCATCATATTCCTGCGGTATAAGCTGTTCAGCTCATGCTTGACAGGGCCTTGCGCGCCGAGGATGATCAGGACAACGGTGAACAGGATAACGAATATCAGGACGCAAAGCGCGGTTACCAAAGCTCTTTTGGAATATTTTTTGGCCTGTTCGAAGTTTCCTTCCGCGTCTTTTTTTATCAATCGTCTCGTTTTTATTGAGAAATACAGAGCAACGATCGAAAAAGGAACAAGGAAGAGCCTAAGCGGAACGATCAAACTTACGAAAAGCGTGACAATGGTCAAGGCAAAATGCGGCGAAGGGATCTTCTCTTTTTTGACCGCATCGGCAGTGGTATTTTCTTCGGACATAACGCCTCCTTGGAATTGTTTACTCAATTATAGCAAATAGCAAACAGTTCCTGTCAGCTTCAAATGTCACCAAATTTTCCCAATTAACGGCAAAGGAAATCACTAGGCCAAAAATATGGAACTTGCCCATAAAGAAGACCCGCTCAATAGTGATACCATCGTCCGATACAAGTGCACTATTTTACATAAAACAGTTCACCTATCGTGTCATATGCTAATGGCGATTGAATAGAGTGAACTGTTTCTTAGAAAAAGTACACCTTTCCTGTCATATGATGGGGAAAAACATAAACGTGAATGTTTGTATGGGACAAGCAATTCACAATTTAACGCTAAGCCACCAGAACAAGGAGGTGTTTATGGCAAATAACAAAATCCCCCAATTTTCATTTAAACCTTCTTGGGAACCTCATTGCGAGGAGCCCAATACAACTCATGGTTTTTTTACAATGAGTAACGATCAACTAAAATTCAGTCCTGCCGGAGAACTCGGCAGGAAAGCAGGCCAGTATTTTGGCTCAAGGTCTGACAATCACACTTACAAAGATTGGCATGATTTTGCGCAAAAAGAATTAGGCCTTCCAATTTCAGATTCTGTTGAATTGTGTACGGCTAGTCGGTGTGAAAACGTTGACTGGCGTGACCCTCGCCCAAAAAGGCGAGAAGGATACACAAATTTTGCTGACCTAGATGTTGAAAATTCCAATGATTATTCACCCGCTTTAGATGGTTCTGCCGCGAGACTTGGCAGGGAAGCGGGAGCAAAAGCCGCTTCGCGCGCCAAGCAAAACGACGAGAGCCAAAAAACGTCTGATGATTATGCGAGCAACTATTGGCGAAATTGGGCGTCGCAAACATTTCCTGAAGCCGCAACAGAAAACGCGTTTGACAATTATGACGATAATGGTCAGATTTTTGGAACTACGTTAAAAGACGTAGATGGTGTTTTGGGAGACACAAGCGGCATGCCTAAGGTTGATATCCTTGAGCACAATCCGGAAACGCCGCCGCCATTAAACATTTATCGCGATCTTGACTCGTTTATGGCTTTTTTGGAAAGCGAAACCAAAAGCAGGGGAATTGCTTCAAGTGTTCGACCTCGTGTCAATCATTGGTTTCAAGTCGACAAACAATTGTCCGGGCCGCACGATGATTTGTCATTTAAGAGCAATCGCCCATCTGACGAGCAAATAGATTCGGACTTAAACGCTCTTACGCAAATTCTGCAACCTACACTTCGCCGTTTGCGGAAGAGGAGCCAATATCGCTCTCCGTTTACAAGAGCCCTGTCCACGGGGTATAACACGCTAAAGTATTACGGCAACCTTGCCGATGATTGCTATTTTCGTGGAGCGACTTATGCTGGAAATGTCTTAGGGTATCTCATCGCCGATATGATTGCTGATTTGTATGGCATGCCATACACATACAGGAATTGCGATGATCTGTTTGGAACGATCAACCAAAGAGTTCCCATTGAAGGCAGAAGTCTTTATGCTTATCTAAAAGCCATAGAAAACGGCGAAAACACGGAAGATTGGTTTGCACATGCTATAGACATGGACGTTTTTCATAACTGGCGCCCCGAAACAGAAGCGGGGCGCAAATTCAAAGCTCGATTAGCGGAAGCGTTTGATGTGCTTTCGCCCAGCGAATTGGCCAAGGGATATGTACTGTCAAAGGCCAATAAAATCATCGCTAAGCCTCTTGGCGAAATAATTAACGAAACCATTACGGAAGAAAGTTATCCGCGGTTGCAAAAATGGATTAAAAACGGCGTCGATCTTGTTGACAATGCCCTGGGCGCAGGAGAGTCGGTACATGACGCTTTTGATAGATCTGAGAATGAAGAATAACTAAACTCGTTTTATTAAGGCGGGGGAAACTCGCCTTAATAAAAGACTAGTTTCCGAAAGGAGATTTGTAGCTTGAGCCTACCGGAGCACAAAAATCTATAATCGACCAGATGACAAGAACAATTGTCCCGACGATAGGAATAACAATCGATAAAACGATGATCCATAGCACTATCTTCTCTTCCGTTGTTTTGGCAACGCTGAAGGCTTCTAGGATCGCTTCTTTGTGGTATTTTATATCCTCCACCAAAGATATGTCACCGACTACATATTCCTCGCCGTGGCGCCAATTGTTCAAAGCTTCGTTATAGGCTTTTTCCCTTAGCTCCATTTCGTATTGCTCATACGTTTTATCGGGAGGACATTTTCGAAGTTCCGTTTCACTGATTTTAAACTTTGACCCAAAGTAGTAAGAGTCGCGCGGTTTGGGAGGCATGAATGACCTGAAGCCCCAACAGTACATGAAATACTTGAAGTTCCAGCGCCAGCGGTGAAATCGGCCGTGCTTTTGAGGAGCGGCGGTTTGCCCTGGAGCGGCGGCTGTGTCCGGCTGCTTGGATAGTTTGCTTTTGTCGCTGAGGTCTTTCAAGCTTTTTGAGTTTTAGAAGCGGAAGTCGCGTTCGCTCTGTTCGATCTTTTGGAGGCGTTCCTTTAGGATGCGGCGGATGTTCTCGCTGGGGACGTTGTCGATCTCTTTCTGGATCATTGCTTCGCCGATCTCTTTGGTCTCGGGCGTAGCGTAGTCCATTAAGTATTCCTTCAAGGTCATCAGCGCGTTGGGGTGGCAGCAGTTCAGGATCTTCCTGGATTTGCAGAGGCTCATGAAGCGGTCGCCGGTCCTGCCCTCGCGGTAGCAGGCGGTGCAGAAGCTCGGGATGTAGCCGATCTTCATAAGCCAGTTCATGACCTGGTCTAAGGTGCGGTTGTCGATGACGTCGAACTGGGCGGAGGATTCGTCCTCGGGCTCTTCCTCGGCGTAGCCGCCGACGCTGGTTCTGGAACCGCCGGAGATCTGGGAGATGCCTAAGTGCAGGACGCGCTCGCGGGTGGCTTTCGATTCCCTGGTGGAGACGATCATGCCGGTGTAGGGGACGGAGACTCTGATGCAGGCGACGATCTTGGCGAAAGTGTCGTCGTCTATTGAATTGTCAAAAGCGGTCGGGTCAATGTCGTCGGCGTGGCGGATGCGGGGAACGCTGATGGTGTGCGGGCCGACGCCGAAGGTCGCTTCCAGGTGCTCGGCGTGCATAAGGAGGGCCGCGAACTCATAGCGGTAGAGGGAGAGGCCGAAGAGCACGCCGAGGCCTACGTCGTCGATGCCGCCCTGCATGGCGCGGTCCATAGCCTCGGTGTGATAAGCGTAGTTGTGCTTGGGGCCGGTGGGGTGCAGAGTCTCGTAGTTTTCCTTGTGGTACGTTTCCTGGAAGAGGATGTAGGTGCCGATGCCGGCTTCCTTCAGTTTCCTGTAGTTCTCGACGGTGGTGGCCGCGATGTTGACGTTCACGCGGCGGATGGCGCCGTTCTTATGCTTGATGCTGTAGATGGTCTTGATGCACTCGAGGACGTACTCGATGGGGTTGTTGACGGGGTCTTCGCCGGTCTCCAGGGCCAGGCGCTTATGCCCCATGTCCTGCAGGGCGGTCACTTCTTTGATGACCTCTTCCTGGGTGAGTTTTTTCCTCGGGATGTGCTTGTTCTTGAAGTGGTACGGGCAGTAAACGCAGCCGTTCACGCAGTAGTTGGAAAGATACAAGGGCGCGAAGAGGACGATGCGGTTGCCGTAGAAATCTTTTTTGATCTGCTCCGCCAGGGCGTAGATCTTCTGGTTCTGTTCCGGCAGTTCGCAGGCTAAGAGGACGGAGGCGTCCCTGTGGGAGAGGCCTTTCAGTTCCTTGGCTTTCTCTATGATGGAGTCGATCAGCGCGGCGTCGCTTTTGTGCTCGTCGGCGTATTTCAGGGAAGCAAGCACTTCCTCGTGATCGATGAATTCTTCCGCATGCGGTGATTTGACGTTATACATTTTTGCCTTCTATTTTCCAAGGTTCGGGGAGTCGCCTCTCGCGGGCGGCGCGCACAGACCTAGTTTTTGGAGCGCAGCCTGAAGTTCTTTCGATCCCTCTGCGGCTTTTTCTCCTGTGATTCTTTTGTTGTCGTATATATTATACTTCTTTCTCGCTTGTTTTGATTATACTACAAATCGCTCTCTGTGATATAATTAAAAATATGAAAGACAATACCATAGCCGTAATGAACAAGACCATCGCAGTTTGCTTGGGTTTCCTGACGCTCTGCGTGGTCATTTACATCCTGAAGATCGGCAAGACTATCCTTTTGCCTTTGGTCATAGCCGTCTGCCTGTGGTACCTCATAAACTCCCTGCAGGCGATCATCAAAAGCGTTAGCATCAAAGGCTATTCCCTGCCTTCCTTCATCTGCTATATCATCGCCTTGTGCATCATTTCGGGCGTGGTGTGGGGGATAAGCTCCATCGTGGTCAGCAACATTTCCGCGGTGGTGAAAGACATCCCGGTCTATCAGGACAAGCTGCAGCTCCTTATCGAGAAGACCGCGGAGCGTTTCCACTACACCGGCGACGCCACTCTTAGAAACCTCATAAGGAAAATAAACTACACCAGCATGTTCTCGTCGTTGGCCTCCGCCCTGCAGGACATGACGAAAAACACCTTTTTGGTCCTGATCTACGTCATCTTCCTCTTCATGGAGCAGGCTAATTTCGGACGCAAGCTGGAGCTCTTCTTCTCCTCCGTGGCGCCGGACAGGCAGCTGGGCCGCGTCATGTCGGAAGGCATCAGCGCCATGAGGAAATACATCGGCGTCAAGACCGTAGCCAGCCTGGTGACGGCGCTTCTGAGCTTCCTCATCATGCACTGGTGCCATCTGGACTACGCCGCCTTCTGGGCGCTTCTCATTTTCCTTTTCAACTACATCCCCTCCATCGGCTCCATCGTGGCCACCGCGATCCCCGCCGTGCTTACCCTGGTGCAGTTTGAGAGCCCGCTGGTTCCCTTCATCTGCGTGGCCGGAGGCATTACCGCCGTGCAGTTCCTGATAGGGAACATCCTGGAGCCCCGCTTCCTGGGGACCTCCCTGAATATCAGTCCCCTGGTCGTGCTTTTGTCCTTGGCCTTCTGGGGAGCCATCTGGGGCATAGCGGGCATGCTTTTGTGCGTGCCTATCATGTCCATCGCCATCATGCTCTTCGCGCAGTTCGACGCCACCAGGCCCATAGCCATCCTGCTCTCCGGAAACGGCCGGGTCATCGTCTTCAAGAAAGACGGCATGAGCGAGGAAAAGGAAGACTGACAAGGCTTTTAAGCCTCTTCCATTTGCTTTTTTAATAAGGTTTTTATACAATATCCCTCACGATATTGGAAAAGCCAGAATAGCTCAGTCGGTAGAGCAGCGCTTTCGTAAAGCGCAGGTCATCGGTTCAAGTCCGATTTCTGGCTCCATCTTTTTCTTGGGTTTTCCCTTTCTGGGGAAAACTTTTTTGTTTTTTGGCCCCTTTTTTGTCTGCCCCAAACAGCGGGGTCCGGGCGGCCGGGCTATAAAACGCGCCCGCTTCATGTTTTTTGTTTGATTTTAACGCCCGTTGTTGATAGAATATTCACTACACTAAACACGTGTGTGTAATCAACCAACAATCCACTTAGGGGGAATAATGAAACGTTTTTTATTAACGCTTGCTGTGCTCGCCTGCTTCGGCGCGTACGCAGTTAGTTTCGACATCTCCACCGGCGATCTCACCATCACCTCCGCCGGCAGCTGGGATGTCACCGGCACGACCACTGCCCACTCCATAATCATCAACACTGCTGACGCTGTCAACATAACTTTGGATAACGTCTCCATCACCGGCGTGAGCTGCGCTTTCGATATTCAGAGCGGCACCGTGTATCTTAGTCTTACCGGCAACAACACTCTGACTTCCACAGCGGCCGCCGGTCTGCACGTTGCTAGTGATGCCTCCCTCGCCATCACGGGCGACGGCTCCCTGACCGCCACCAGCCAGGGTGAAGAAGGCGCCGGCATCGGCAGCAACAAAAGGGAGAATTCCGGTGAAGTGATCATTACAAGCGGCACTATTACGGCCAACGGCGCCACCTATGCCGCGGGCATCGGCGGCGGCGGACACGGCTGTGCCAACGTTATGATCGAAGGCGGTGTTGTCAAAGCGACCTCCGGCTGGCTTGGCGCCGGCATCGGCGGCGGCACCGGCTGGGAAGGCGGCGCGGGATACGTCACCATCAACGGCGGTTTTGTGAAGGCTGAAGGCAATAACGGCGCCGGCATCGGCTGCGGCGACGAGGGCGGACGAATTGATCCCGGCACGGTGGTCATCAACGGCGGTACCGTTGAAGCTCACGCTGGCAGCGGCGCTGGCATCGGCGCCGGCAGCGGCAGCGGCGAAAGCGGCCGCGGCCCCGAGATCATCATCGCCGGCGGTTCCGTCAAAGCTTCCTCTGACAGCGGCTTTCCTATCGGCCCGGGTGCCGGACAGGGCGAATGCCCCGCTCCTGTAAATGAACAGGACGGAGAGGTCGTCTATCTGGCTACCGTGGGCGCTGCTTTTAACGATTCCGGCACGGAATACACCTTCACCACTACCAAGGACGACTCCCCGTATACTTACGCTTATACCGGAGCCGGACATACCGCCAACGGCGACATGAACCTCTATTTCTATCTGCCCAGCGGCGAATACACCGCCAGCGGTACAAACGGCAGAAATTTCGCCGGAACAATCAATGATGCTCCGGGCACTTTGACCCGCTATATCCCCGGCGAAGTGGCCATTGACATCTCAGAAGGCGATGTAACGATCGAGACTGAGGTTGGCGCTAAGCAGGACGGCACGATCATTGGCCTTTACGGCAATTACATCATCTCCGGATCTTCCTTGGGTCGCTCCGTGACGGTGGATTCTTCCGAAGCTCCGACGGTGACATTGAGCGGCGCTTCCATCACCGACGTAAACTGCGCTTTTGATATTCAGAGCGGCAGCGTTTCTCTGGTGCTGGAAAACAACAACACGTTGACTTCCACGGGAGCCGCAGGTCTGCACGTCGCGAACGGCGCTTCCGTCACCATCAGCGGAACCGGTTCTCTGACCGCCACCAGCCAGGGCGAAGAAGGCGCCGGCATCGGCGGCAACAAAAGGGAGAATTCCGGCGCGGTGGTCATTGAAAGCGGCACCGTTACGGCCAACGGCGCGGGTTTTGCAGCCGGTATCGGCGGCGGCGGACACGCCACCGGCAATGTTACTATCAACGGCGGTGTTGTCACGGCTAATTGCGGCGCTTATGCAGCCGGTATCGGCGGCGGCACCGGCTGGGAAGGCGGCACTGGCTCCGTTACCATCAACGGCGGCTTTGTGAAAGCTCGCGGCGGCAACGGCGCAGGCATCGGCTGCGGCGACGAGGGCGGCCATAACGCTCCCGGCACGGTGACCATCACCGGCGGCACCATTGAAGCTCACGGCGGCAGCGGCGCAGGCATCGGCGCAGGCAATGCCAGCGGCGAAAGCGGCAAAGGCCCCCAGATCTACATCAGCGGCGGTTCCGTTAAAGCCACCTCCGACAGCGGCTCTCCTATCGGCCAGGGCGCCGGTCAGGGCACCTGCCCGCCGGTCCTGAACGCGCTTGCGGGCGAAAACGTTTATGTGGCGCCCTTGGCGGGCGCCACCGCTCCCGCGGTCAACTCCATCTACAACGTGGGTGACGGAGAAGTGACCTTCACCGCCACGCGCACTTCCGACCAAACGACCTACGGCTACACCGGCGAAGGCCACTCCGATACCTACGACCTCTATTTCTATCTGCCGGAAGGCACTTACACCATCGCAGGCAACAACGGCAAGACTTATGCCGGCAGCGTCTCTTCTTCAGGCTCCACCATAATGGAGACTCCTGAACCGGCGATCTTCGGCATCCTGGCGCTCGTCGCTCTCTGCCTCCGCAGAAGGTAAACAGCTCGCGGTCAAAACCGCTATTCGAAAGGCTCCCTCGCTTCGAGGGAGCCTTTTTTTGTTTGCGGGCTAATGCGGTAGCGAGGGTTTTAAAAATGGTAAAATAGCAAAGAATTATGAACAAGATTCAGGAGGCAGCGTGAATCGCATTTGCTTTGTTTTTTCCGTTCTTTTTTGCTTTGCGGCGCAAGCCGCCAGCTTTGATATCTCCACGGGTTCGCTTTTGATCAGCGAAAGCGGTTCCTGGGAGATAACCGGCAGCACGCATACCAATTCCGTTGTCGTCGAAGCGTCGGGCAACGTCAACATTACGCTTAAAGACGTCGCTATTACGAACGTGCCAGCGGCTTTTTCCATTTACGAAGGGCGCGTGAACATGACGCTCGTTGGAAGCAACACCCTTATCTCCACGGAGGCCGCCGGCATCTATGTCGATAAGAAAGCGTCTTTGACCATCAACGGCGACAGCGCCGCCTGCCTTTTCGCGACTTCAAAGGGCGGCGAGGGCGCCGGCATAGGCGGCAACAAGGGCTACGGAACAGACGTCGGAACGTCTGGAAAGGTCGTCATCAACGGCGGAACCATCGTGGCCCAGGGCGCGAATTTCGCCACCGGCATCGGCGGCGGATCCCACGGACAAGCTTATCTTATCGTCAACGGCGGATCCGTCACCGCCTTGGGCGGATATCTCGCTGCGGGCATCGGCGGCGGCTACGGCTACGAAGGCTATGCCGGCAACATCAGGATCTCCGGCGGCTATGTCAAGGCCGTGGGCGACGGGAAAAGCGCAGGAATAGGCTGCGGGGGCGGCGGCGGACACGACACCT
>JAFZID010000205.1 GCA_017554565.1 bacterium | reverse complement strand
GATTCCCTCCGTTAGCTCCCGGAAAGTTTTACCTTGGGAAAAAAACTCCCGGGCGAAACTTATCAGCTCCTCTTCTCTCATAGCCTGTCTTTGTCCGGCAGAACGATGATCCGGGCGGGGCTCTTGGCCTTCAGGAAATAATTGCTGAGGGAGGAAAGCTCGAGCTTCGCCGTCTCCTGGATGAGATCGGGCCACTCGTTGGTGGAGAAAAGCGTCCGGCGGTAGGCGCGCTTCATAAAGTCCGGGGCCCGGCGGGCGTAAAGGGCGGCGCCTTTGGAAGCGGCCTCCCGTTCCTTCAGGAATTCCGATTGAGAAAGCGCGTTGCTGAGGGTGTTCTCGCAAAGAGCCTGAAGTCCGCGCGAGGCCTCCTCCGCAGTCTTGGGATCCATTCTGAAATACATGCACCAGTAGCCCGCGCCGTAGCCGGGATAAGCCCTGAAGCCGCTTTCCGAAACGGCGGAATCGCCGTATTTCTCCTTCATTTCGTGCAGCCCGCGCCGGAAGGTCTTCTCCATCAGGTAAGAGATGAAATAAGGCAGGGCGGGGTCCTTTTCGAAACCAGGCAGGATGTTGCCAGTTATCCCCATGGCTTCCTTTTCAGGCGCCGTGAAGCTTTTTTCCTTTTCCGGCTTCAGCTCCCCAAGGGGTTTGGCGGCGGATCTCAGCCTGGGCTTCCCGGGCATGCGCTCCTTCTGGGAAAGGCCTCTTTCCTTGCTGAAGAAATCCTTGCTCTCCTTGAGGATCAAAAGAGCCGTCTCCTTTTCGTTCACGGGTCCGGAAACAATTATCGCCGTGTTGTCCGGAGTAACGTATTCCCTGTAAAAATCAGCGATGTCCTTGGCTTTGATCCTTTCTATGACGAAGGGGTTGCCGTAGCGGTCCAGGGCATAGGGATGCTCCGGGAAGAGCGCCTGGCGCAGCAGCATTTCCGCGCTTTCCAGATAGTTCGTGTTCTGGGCCGTCAGCCGGGCCATGGCCCGGCGGGAAGCCTCTTCCACGCCTTCTTTGGTGAATTTAGGATCTGTCCAGGCCTTGCAGAGATAAGGCAAAAGTTCCTTGAAGCGGCGGGCCGGGACCGTAACCTGGAAGCCCATTGCCTGGGGCTCGAACAAGGGAACGATGCTGGCGCCGCATTCCCTCAAAACCTTTTGGAAGCCCTCCCGGTCGGCGCTGCAGGAAGAGAGGAATTCGGACAGCACCGCGAAGATGCCGTTGTTGAAAGTCTCCTCGTACCAGTTGCCGCCCAACGCAATGAAAGCGCAACGCACCATGGTCTCGTCTTCCCTTTTCTGAATGACCAGCTCCGCCTTGCCCGGCAGCAGGGTCTTGTAATGCTGGTATCCGATGTTTTCCAATATCTCCCTTTCCAGGCGCAGGAACTCCGCGGCCCTGGGCTCCAGTTTTTCCACCGGGTCGCTCCAGACCATCACAAGATCGGAGGCGCGAATGCTGGAGTCGCAGTAGCGGCGCAGTTTCTCGGCGCTGAGATCCCGGAGGCTGCGGGCCCTGTCCTGCAATCCGAAGGGGCCGCCCTTCTTGACGGAGGAAAGCATGAGCCCTTCGGCCACGCCCTCCGAGGTGGCGCATTCCGCGGCCAGCTCGCTAAGTATGAGATCGGCCTCGCCTCTCACTTCCTGTTCTGTGAATTTCAGACGCGCCGTCTCCATAAGCCAGTCCCTTATGATTATCCTGGCCTTGGGGCAGTCCACGGGATAAGTCTGGCAGAAAACCTTTGCGGAAATCCCGCTCAGCTCCTCCTCCTGGAGGAACTCCACCGCGATGCGCTGCTGGAATTCGCTGGCCAGCCTCTTCTCCAGTTCCGGCACGCGCTTTTTCAGGATCCTGGCGAAAGTCAGGGCCGGAGCGGTCCCCAAAAGTCCCGTGGGCCGGAGAACGAAACCTGCGCAGACGAAGCTGTCCTGGCCCTTGGAAGTCCTCATGGCGATGGCGCTCCCCCGCTCCTCGTTCACAAAAAGACGGTCGTCCTTCAGGAAAACGCCCTCGGGCAGCTTCGCCAGACACTCCTTCACGCATTCCTCCATGCCGAAACCGAAAAGGCTGCCGGCCATGGCCAGGGAGGCGTTGCCGGAGACGAAGATGCATTTTTGATATTTTGTGAGATCGTCAAGGGTGAGCTTGGCGATCTGGGCCGAGTATCCCTGCATGGGAGCGGCTTCCTGGATGGTGTCGAAGGCCGTCCTGCGCCAGAGGGACAGAAGGGCGTATTTCTCCTCCTCCTCGGCTTCCGCCATTTCGGCGGACAGTTTGTCCCTGAGAGCGGCGAATTCCTCTTCCTCCGGCCCGGGGGCGGCCAGTATGGCGAAGACCGCCTTCAGAGCCTCTTTCAAAGGCTCCCTCAGCCCGCAGAGGGATATCTCCAGGGAATCCCTCTTCACATCCGCCGAGACCTTCACCTCCTGCCAGGGGCAGTCAGGCGCGAAGCGCGCCCTCTCGATGGCTCTGGACAATAAGCGGGCGTTGAGGCAGGCCAGCCCGCTTCCCATGAGCGTCCCCTCGGCGGCGAGGCCGCCCGAAAAAGAAACGCGCACCGCGATCTCAGGGTCTCCCGGAATATCGGCGGAATAGACGACCGAGCCAAGATTGCTGACATAGCTGGTCAGGGTGTAGCTGGGCAGAAGCTCCTCCGCGGCGAGGGCCGCGAAGGAAAACAAAAGAAGAGCAAATGCGGATCTCAAAAATTTCATCGCAGGGATCTGAGGATTTCCTGGGCGGTCTCCTGGCTCAAGCTCCCGGCGGGCGGAAAATGATAGCCGTCCCCCGCCGTCCTGGGAATAAGGTGCCAGTGGCAGTGCATGACGGACTGACCCGCCGCCTCGCCGTTGTTGATGAGAATGTTTACGCCGTCGCAGGGAAGCTTCTCCTTCATCAGGGCCGCGATCTTCTGAACGAGATCCAGGACGGGATAGAGGTCCTTGGGATCAGCTTCGAAAATGTTGGCGATGTGTTTTTTCGGAAGCACGAGAGTGTGGCCGTAGGCGAGGGGGCCTATGTCCAGAAAAGCATAGGCCTCCTCCGTCTCCGCGACTTTGTAGGAGGGTATCTCCCCTTTTATGATCTTGCAGAAAATGCAATTCTCCATTTTAGTCCTCGAGTTTCAGTTCGCTGTAGAAGCCCAGGTCGATCATGGCTCCGCCGCTGGCGTTCTTGCAGCCGACGGCGATGACGTTCTCGCCTTTCCTGAAGGCTTTCATGACGTCTTCCTTGCTTATGAGCACCCTGTCGTAGCCTCTGGAGTAGCCTTCCTTCTTGAAGATCTGGACGCCATTGACGTAAATTTCCGGATCCTCGTCGTAGAAGATGTCCATCTCGATGTTTTCGTCCGGGACTTCCTTCAGGATGAAGGCGCGCCTCAGATAGATCTCCTTGGTGTTCCAGTCGGTCTTGGGTTTGGCGCCCAGATCGTTCTTTATCACCTCGTTGCCGAAGCCGCCCTCGCCCTGGCTCCACAGATCATCGTTGAAAGAATTCGCGGTCCATTCGCCCTGGGGCTTCTCGAAGGTGTATTTCCAGACGACTTTGCTCTCTGTTCCCTTGGGCATGAAGCATTTTCTCGCCATAGGCTTGGTGGAAAGGGCGATCTTTTCGACTCTCTTATGCAGCGCTCTCATCTTGTCGGTGGGATACTTCACGACTTTTCTGTCGTAGGTGACGAGGCCGTTGGCTTCCGTTTCCACGTCGGTGGTCTGGGTATAGACGCTGCCGGCGAAGCTCTCGTGGGCGCAGCGGGCCAGGTTTTCCATGATCTCGGCGTAGCGCTTGAGGCTGTCCTTCATATTGGAGTCGGAGCGATAGCCCCACTTGCTCTCGGGGTTCCAGAGGTGGCCTTCGATGAAGAGGCCCAATCCTCCGAATTCGCCGCAGATCGTCAGCCTGTCGTCGTTGGCCGGCGTAGGCAGAGGAGAGGGATACTGGTGATGGTCTTTCATGTCGCCGCAGTTGTGGTCCGTCCAGCCTGAGGTCTCGCTCACGAGTCTGGTGGTGTCGATCTGTTTGAGCCAGCGGGTGGTCTCGGTGGATTTCTCTTTGTCAGGCTGGCCCCAGCCTTCGTTGTAGGCGATCCAGACGACGATGGAGGGGAAGTTCCTCAGGTCTTTGATCATTTCCACCAATTCGGCGCGGTAGATGTGATATTTTTCCTCGGCCTTCGATCCGCCGGAGACCATGTCCTGCCAGACCGGGAAGCCCGCCTTGTCGCAGAGGTAGTAATATCTTCTCGGCTCGATCTTGATGTGCTTGCGCATGAAGTTGAAGCCGTGTTCCTTCAGGATGTCGATGTCGTACTGCATGGCTTCGTCAGAAGGCGGAGTCAGCAATCCGTCGGGCCACCAGCCCTGATCCAGGGTTCCCTGCATGAAGATCTTCTTGTTGTTAAGATAGATCCTCTGGATGCCCAACTCGTCCTTTTTGAACTCGATCTTGCGCATGCCGAAGTAACCCTTGACCTCGTCAATTCCGAAAGCCGTTTCCAGTTTCAGAGTGATGTCGTAAAGGTTGCCCTCGCCGATGTCCCAAAGCTTCGGCTCGGGAATAGCAAGGGTAAGGCCCTTGGACCAGTCGGTCACTTCGCCCTCGGCGACTTTTTCGCCGCCGAAAGAAACTTCCGCCGTCACTTTGGCGCCAGCCAGATCGCCGGCGCAATCGACGGTCACGTTCACTTCGCCCTTGTCGATGTCGCTCTCGACGTTGTAGCCCGTGATGTAGCCCTTGGGGGCGGTTTCCATCCAGACGCTGCCGTAGATGCCGGAGACTCTGGTGTAGAAGCAGCCGCCCGGATTAAGGCTCTGCTTGCCGTGGGGCTGGCCGTAGGAATTGGTGGGGTCCCAGGCGGTCACGACAAGCGTGTTTTCCCCGGCCTGAACAAGGTCCGTCACTTCCACAGCGAAAGGCACGTTGCCGCCCACGTGCGGAGCGGCCGTGGCTTCCTTGCCGTTCACGAAGACCTGGCAGCGCCAGTCCACCGCTTCAAAATTCAGGAAATAGCGAAGTCCTTCTTTCACTTCCGGAACTTCGAAAGTTCTCTTGTACCACAAGGTCTCATCAGGTTCCGTAAGACGGCCGACTCCGGACAGGGCGGATTCGGGAGCGAAGGGCACCAGAATGTCCTGCTGCCAATTCTCATCCTTCGGCATTTCCTCATTGATCTTCGTCACAGCGAATTTCCAAAGGCCGTTCAGATTCTGCCAATCACTTCTCACCATATTCGGCCTGGGATAGTTCTGCCAGGCATTTTCAGGCGTCATGTTTTCGCCCCAGGTGGTCATGATGTGTGTTTTCACCGGGGTGTAAGCGCAGGCGCTGATCGCGATCAGGGCCACTAAGAGAAACAAGCTTTTTTTCATATCTATCCTTAAGGTTTAATTGTTTACTTAAAATCGGGCCTTTCCTGCGTGAAGATCTCATGCAGCTTTTCAACGGGGACCTTGTTGGTCCTGTCGTAATTGTAAACGCCGTTCTGCTCCTGCTCCACGTCCGTGAGCTGCGTGTAGCAGAAGCCCTGGACGTGGGGCGCCTCCACGAAGCATTTGACGGTATCCCTTAATCTCGTCAGGAATTCTTCCTCATTCTGCGGCATGCCGCCGTAGCCCCAGGTGTTGCTTGCGAAGGCTTTCCTGTCCGGCGGGATGTAGCCGATGCCGCCGATCTCGTCCACGACATAGGGCTGGCCGTGCCACTTGGTCTCCTGCTGATCCGGGAAGTTCTCGAAATAATGTCCGTTTTCATCAGCGACCAGAAGGGAAGGAAGCTTGTCCGGCTTGTGGTACATGTGCACCGTCCAGAGGTCCGTGGCGTAGTGCACGCCGCCGGAGGCGGTGTTGACAGGGCGCGAGGGATCGAGCTGCGTGCAGAGCTTGTAACTTTCCACATGGCTGTTTTCGTGCTGCAGCTTGTCCTCGATCCCCCAGGTCTCGTTCCAGGGGGTCCAGGCCACGATGGAGGGATGGTTGCGGTCGCGCAAAATAACTTCCTTCCACTCGCGCTTGTGATTCTCGCAGGCCTTGGCGACGTTGGGGTCGCAGCCCCAGCTGGGGAATTCGCCCCAGGTCAGATATCCCAGCTTGTCCGCCCAGTAGTGGAATCTTTCCTCGAAGACTTTCTGATGCAGCCTGGCGCCGTTGAAGCCCGCCGCCATGGACATCACGATGTCCTGCTTCAGGGCCGCGTCGCTGGGGGCCGTCCAGATGCCGTCGGGATAGAAGCCCTGGTCAAGCACCATGCGCATGAAGATGGGCTCGTTGTTCAAATAGATCTTGCCGTTGGCGCAGTGATACTTTCTCATGCCGGTGTAAGACTTGACGGAATCGACCACAGCGCCGTCCAATACCGTTTCCAAAACAACGTCGTAAAGGAAAGGATCCACAGGCGACCACAGACGAATCTCGTCAAAGGAAACCTCGTACTGTTTGCCTTCCTTGGCGTCCCACTCCCCTTCCGTCACAACGCTGTCGCCGCATTTCACGACGCAGCGGAACTTCAGCCCTTCCGGGACTTCGTAGAAAGAAGGCGTGAGGTAAAGTTTCTTCGCATCGATATCCGGGCGCATGTAGCAATCAGCTAATCCGGCCTTCCCTACCGCTTCGACCCAGACCGTCTGCCAGATGCCGGTCGTCCGCGTGTATGAGCAGCCGTGCGACTGGTAAACGAAGCATTGCTTGCCGTAAGGGTGCGTACAGCCCATGTTGCCGAAATCGGAGCCCCTCAGGCCTTCCCGCATGACGTCCTCGACTCTCAATACGAGATCCATCTCCTCGCCGAATTTGGCTTTCTCGGTGATATCGTAAGCGAAAGAGCAGGCGCCGCCGAGGTGCACTCCCACGGACTCGCCGTTCAGATAAGCCTCGGACTCGTAGTCCACGCCGCCGAAATGCAGGATTATCCTCTGACCTTCCCAATCGCTTGGCAGAAGCAGTTTCCTGTGATACCACATCCCTTCGATGAAATCGTAATACCCGACTCCCGAAAGAGGGCTCTCCGGACAGAAAGGCACCGTTATTTCCTTGTCGAAGCCTTTGCTCAAAAACAATTCGCGCCCTTTGTCGGCGCCGGAACGTCCGAAATCGAAAGTGAAGGTCCACTGGACGTTCAGATTCAGCCAGCGCTCCCTTTGGAACTGGGGCTTGGGGTGTTCAGGTCTGGGGATCATGCTGTTTCCTTATTGATAAAATTAAAGAAGTTCATCATTATTGTAATTTTACCAAATAAGCGGAAGCAATTCCAGCAATTCGGCACTTGACTTTGAGGCCCCTTTATACTAAAATTCTTCTCACCATTTTGACAACTAGGCGTGTGGTGTAATGGTAACACTTCGGATTCTGGTTCCGCCATTCTAGGTTCGAGTCCTGGCACGCCTGCCAATATTAAAAAAGCGGTGTCGCAAGACACCGCTTTTCTTATTTATCCGTTTGTTTTCCCTTTTAGAACTGGGGCTGGGGGCGGGCCGCGATGGTGGCCTTGCGGTCCTCGTTCTTGTCGAACTTGCCGGCGAAAATCTCCAGCATCACGCAGTGGGTGGCCGGGACCAGGCTGAAATCGTAGAGGCAGGCCGGGATCAGGATCGTGTCGCCGGGATGGAACTCGATGTCCTCGAAGAGGCTGTCCGGAGAGATGATGGTGCCGTGGCCTTCCACGTTGCACAGAAGCCTGAACTGGTTGTAAGTATAGTCGTGGATGGGTTCCCTGAAGGAATACTTGTACAGGGAGAAGCAGTCGTTCAGGCAGATCTTGGAGCAGAGGCTGTTCAGCTTCACTTCCTTGACGAAATCGTTCTGGTCCTGGAACTTCAGAACGTCCAGAACTTTTTCGATCTGCAGAGGCCGCACTTCGCCCTTCGCGCCCACGCGGTTGTAGTCGTAAGCGCGGTAGGTGAGGTCGGAATTCTGGGAGACTTCCGCCGCGATGATGCCGCGGCCGAGGCCGTGGATGGTGCCCGGCGGGATGATGATGGACTGACCCTTCTCCACCGCATAGGTGTGCATGACGTCCATGGCTTCGCCTTTCCTGATGGCGAGCTTGGCCTTTTCAGCCGTCACGCCCGGCTTGAAGCTGCGGGAGACCACCGCGTCGGGCTTGGCGTCCACGATATACCAGGCCTCGAACTTGCCGTTGGCGTTCTCGTATTTCATGGCGTAGCGGTCGTCGGGGTGGACCTGGATGGAAAGAGCCTCCTCGGCGTTGATGTATTTGAAGATCAGCGGGAAGCCGGTGTGCTGATACTGGGCGGCCTGGCGGCCGTACACTTCCTGGGGATAATCTTTGCAAAGATTCGTCAGACTGGTGCCCGCCAGCGCTCCTTCCGCCACCGTGGAAGAATAGTTGGGGTTGTCGACGATCTCGATGGATTCCCCTACCGGGGAGACGTTGGGGGTCGGTCTGTTGAAAAAGCGCGTTAAGCAACGGCCGCCCCAAACTTTCGCCCGATAGTAGGGCTTGAATTTCATCGGATAGAAAACTGCCATTTGACTTTTACTCCTCTTTGTAGTATTATTGTCGTCGTTTTCCGTGGGGAATTAGCTCAGTTGGTAGAGCGCTTGCATGGCATGCAAGAGGTCACCGGTTCGAACCCGGTATTCTCCACCAAATTCCATCCCGAGGGGATGGTTTTTTTGTTTTCTGAGCGCTTCTCATTACCAGTGGAGAATCTCCGCCACGTGCGGTAATTTCGGTTTTATCAGTTGTTTTATGGCCCTGGCGTACTGCACCATCTCCCACTGCGCGCCGGCGTGGTCCCTTATTTCCAGGAAATGCGCCAGGTTGTGCAGATCGACGGTGGCCCAGAAGGTGGTCATGACGTTCTGGGTCAAAACTCCCCTGGCCTGCTCGCGGCAGACGCCCTTGGCCAAAAGCGCTTCGTATTCCTTGAGGCTCTGCTCGTTGGCCTTCCTGATCATCTCCCTCGCCTCCGCTTGGGCTTCAGGCGACATGGTGTCCTCAGAGGCCTGGCGGTTGTTCTCGCTCTGCGACCTGACCATGGGCGGGACGTAGAACTCGATGTCCGTCTCGGTGTAGCGGCGGCTGATCTCGTTGTAGGACCAGGTGCGGTGGCGGTGCCACTGGCTTCTCACGAAGAGCGGGCAGTGGACGATGAAGGAGAAGACCACGTGCTCCAAGGGGCTGGTGTGACGGTTCTCCAAAAGATACTTCATCAGGATGATGTCGCGCTCCTTGATCTCGGAAACGAATTTTCCGAAGGAGACTCTGGCGGCGTTGACGACCGTCGTCTCGCTTCCCATCATATCCACCAGGCCGACCCAGCCCTGGCCGTCCAGGACCATAACGTGATCCTTGGGCGGTTCGTTTACGTTCAATACTGTTTCTGACATTTCACACACTCCAAATTTTTCAGGCAAATACCTGTCACTTTCATCTTATCATCCCTGTCAATTTCCCCCCGCCGCCGGCCGATATCAAATACCTGCCGCAGCCGCGGCCGCATTTATGATAAAATAAATAGATAAATGAAAAATACTGAAAAAGAAGAACAGCTTCTCCGCGATGCCCTGGACGAGTCCCTTCGGAAAGTCGGCAACGTCTGGGCTCCCTGGCGGACAGCTTACATCGCCTCCCACCCCAGGGACGGCAAGTGCGTTTTCTGCGCCAAAGTGGAGGATCCCCCCGGGAAAGACCGGGAGAATCTTCTTTTGGAGCGCGGTCAAAAATGCTTCGTTACGATGAACACCTACCCCTACACCCCGGGGCATGTGCTCATTCTCCCCTACGCCCACGTCGAGACAATAGACGAACTCGACGAGGAGACCTTTGATGAGTTCTTCGCGCTTCTGAAGAAGTGGCAGGGCATCGTAAAAAAGAGCGTGGGCGCGGGCGGCCTCAACATCGGCATCAACATGGGCAAGATTGCCGGGGCCGGCATCGCCGAGCATCTGCACATGCACATCGTTCCCCGCTATTTCGGCGACACCAACTTCATAACCACCTGCGCCGACACCCGGGTGATCTCCCGCTCTTTATCAGACATCTACGATCTTTATCTCTCTAACAACAAATAAAATCGAACACTATGAAAAAGACAAGCCTCACCTATCTGGAAAAACTCCTGAACGCCCCCAGCCCCACCGGCTATGAAGACGGGGCCAGAAACATTTGGCGCGCGGAAATGAAGTCCGTCGCGGATAAAGTTTACGGCGACACCCACGGCAACAGCTTCGCCGTCCTCAACGAGAAAGGCAAACGCAAAGTCATGCTGGCCGGCCATATCGACGAGATCGGCTTCCAGGTCCAGTCCATTTGCGACGGCGTCATCAAATTCCAGCCTCTGGGCGGCTTCGACACCAACATCATTCCCGGCCGCCGCGTCATCATCCACACCGCCAAGGGGCCTTTGCCCGGCGTCATCGGCAAAAAAGCCATCCATCTGATGTCCGCTGACGAAAGGAAGAAGACCACCGAGTTCCGCGACATGTGGATCGACACCGGCATCTACGATGAGGAAGAACTGAAAGCCGCCGTTGAAGTGGGCGATCCCATAACCTACGGCTACACGCTCGAGCATCTGGCCCACGACGTTTACGTCGGCCGCGGCGTGGACGACAGGATCGGCGCCTTCATAATCGGCGAAGTTTTGAGAAATCTGAAGGGCAAAGATCTGGGCGACCTGGCTGTCTATGCCGTGGCCACCGTCCAGGAAGAGATCGGATTGCGCGGCGCCGTGACGGCCGCCGGCAGCATCAAGCCTGAGTTCGGCTTCGCTGTGGACGTCTGCCACTGCCTGATGCCGGGCGTCGGCAAGGACGTTGTGGGCGACGTCAACATGGGCAAAGGCGCCGTGGTGACGAGAGGCCCGAACATCAACCCGAAACTCTTCGACCTGGTCGTGAAGACCGCCCAGAAGAAGAAGATCATCTTCCAGCGCGACGCGGCCTGCCGCGGCACCGGCACCGACGCCAACGCCATGCAGCTTTCTAGTGGCGGCGTGGCCTGCCAGCTGATCTCCATCCCCAACCGCTATATGCACACGCCGGTGGAACTCTTCGACATGAAGGACGTGGAATCCGCCATCGCCCTGATGACCGAAACTATCCTGGCCGTCGATAAGAAAACCTCTTTTGTGATCTAAAAATGAGCGAAACGAAATATCACATTCCCCTCTCCTCTCCCGACATTACGGAAAGGGAGATCCAGGCCGTGACGGACGTCATGCGAACCGGAACTCTGAGCCTGGGCCCGAAACTTCCGGAATTTGAGAAAGCCATCGCCGATTACGCCGGAGTGAAGCACGCCGTGGCAGTTAACTCCGGCACTTCCGGATTACACCTTTGCGTCAGGGCCCTGGGCTTGAAGCCCGGAGACGAAGTCATCACGACTTCCTTCTCTTTCATCGCTTCCGCCAACTGCGTCATCTTCGAGGGCGCCAAGCCCGTCTTCATAGACATCGACCCCGTCGATATGAACTTTGATATCGATAGAATCGAAGACGCCATAACCGAGAAGACCAAAGCCATAGTGGCGGTGCACGCTTTCGGCATGCCTGTCGATATGGTGAGAGTCATGGAAGTGGCCAGAAAGCACAACCTGGCCGTCATCGAGGACGCCTGCGAAGCCATCGGCGCCATGATCAAAGACGGAACGGAATGGAAAATGGCCGGCACCTTCGGCGACTGTGGGCTGTACGCTTTCTATCCCAACAAGCAGATCACCACAGGCGAAGGCGGCATAATCATTACCGACGACGACGAGATAGCGAGGCTGTGCGTTTCCATGCGCAACCAGGGCAGAGACGCCGGCATGGGCTGGCTCGCGCACGCGAGACTTGGCTACAACTACCGCCTTAGCGACATGAGCTGCGCCCTGGGCACCGTCCAGGTCTCGCGCTTGGGCGAAATACTGCCGAAGCGCGCGGAAGTGGCCGCCCGTTACACGAAGCTCTTCACAGAAGAGATCCCCGAGATAGTCCTCCCCTGCCCCGATCCCGAAAACCTGAGGCGCAGCTGGTTCGTTTACGTCATCCAGCTTCCCAAGCAATATACCGGCGACCAAAGGAACGAGCTCATAACGCACCTGCGCTCTTTGGGCATCGGCTGCAACCAGTACTTCTCCCCCATCCATCTGCAGCCCTTCTACCAGAAGGAATACGGCTGGAAGCGCGGCGACCTCCCTGTGACGGAATACATGGGCGATCACAGTATGTCCATCCCCTTCTTCAACAAGCTCTCTCTTGAGGACCAGAAGATCGTGGTCATGGAAATTAAAAAATGGCTTAAGGAAAATCCGGCCTGATGAGCGAAAATAAAGGCGTCAAATTTCTGAAACTCCTGGCGGAGCACGGGCTCGCCGTGACGATCGGGCTCGCGGTCTTCGTCAGGATCTATCTCCTTTTGATAAGGGAGTACGTCATCGTCAACGACGGGCTCCTTTACGTGCAGTGGATAGAGAAGATCCAGGAGCTCGGTTTCAAGGGCGCCTTTACCAGAGCTTATCCTTTCAACCCCTTCCCGCTTTTCGCGGCCTGCCTGCAGAAGCTCTCCTGCGGAACGCTCTCCGCCGAAAGTTCCGTTCTCATACTGAACTTCTTCTTCGGACTCCTGGCGCTGGTTCCCGTCTATCTTCTGGCAAAGAGGATCTTCGGTAAGCTGCCGGCTCTCGTCACGGGCTTCTACATCGCCTGGCACCCCATCTTCACGGAAGTCTCCTGCCAGGTCTTAAGGGAAGCCCCCGCGATCTGCTTCGGGCTCTGGGCGGTCTATTTCCTCCTGACCGGACTGGAGAAGGAGGAGCCCGGGAATTGGAATTACAAGAAACTGGCCTTGAGCCTGGTCTTCATTTTCCTGGCGCTTTTGATCAGGCTGGAGATGCTCTCTCTTCTTTTCGTCGCTTTCATTACGCTCTTTCTGGCGCACTATGAAAGAGGCCGCGACAATCACTTCAAGGCCAGGCTCAAGATCTTCTTCGTCTGCGCGGCTGTGCTTTTGATCTCGGCCGCGGCAATATTCGGCGCCGTGAGAGTCGTGAAGGGCCAGTGGGATTTCGCCAGGCTGGACAAGATCTTCTCAGCCCAGGGAATGGGCGAGGAAAAATACGACGTGGCGGATCCCCTGAAACCCTCGGCGGAAATTTACGACGCCCAGGGCAAGCCCATTCCGATGGCCAGGACGAAGTACGCTTTCGCGCACCTGGCCTGGGACCACCAGCGGGCGCTCTTCGGCTACGAGATCCTCTACAAGACCTGGAAGACGCTGCACCCGGTGGGGCTGGCGCTGCTTCTCGTGGCGCTCTATTACCTCATTGTGAAAAAGCCCCTGAAGCTCTGCGCTCCCATCAACGTTTTCTCATTCGCTTTGATAGTGATCATGGGCGCCGTCTTCTACCGCTACGTCTCCACGAAATTCGCGGTCAGCAACAGGCACATAGTCCTGCCGGTCTTTGTGCTCTCCGTTTACATGGGGATCTTCACCTCTTACCTGAGGGTGGAGAAAACTTACCAGAAATTACTGCTCTCCTTCTGCCTCGCGGCGGCTTTCCTTATGATGACTTACAAAGCCTTCCGCCCCCTGGAGAGCCACAGGCTTCCCCTCAAGCTTTACGGGAAACAGCTTGCTGAAAAGAAACTGCTCCCCGAAAAGTCATTGCTTATCGAGCCCGACGGCCTGAAGCAGCTTTCCTACTACGCCGGCATGAAGCACAAGATGTGGGCCTCGCAGACTTCCGAGGAACTTTTGGAGCAGCTGGCAAAAAAGGAGAACGCTTTCCTGCTGGTCAACTTCCGGGACGACAGCCACACCGCGGCTTTCCTCCCCATAAAAGACAAACTGGAACACATCGGTTCCCTGGAACCCGTGGATAAAAAATTCGAACTGAAAATTTACCGCCTGAAAAAGGAGTAAAACATGAAGATATTTTCCCTGAAAAACCCCAACCGCGGACCCCTGGTCTGGTTCATGATAATAATGGACGCGGTTTTGTGCGCGGCGAGTTTCCTCATCGTGACTTTCCTGCATTCCCAGAGCGCCAATCAGCCCTTCGGCAATTATTTTGAGATGCTGCGCTACGTGCTGCCCATCGTCATAGTGGTGAGGCTTCTTGTCTTCGCGTATTTCAAACTCTACCGCAGCGGCTGGCGCTACGCCGGATTGCACGACGCCGTCAACATCTTCAAGGCCGTCTCGATCAGTTCCCTTTTGGCCTTCGCGGTCACGGTGGTGGTCAGCTCCAAGATCGCCTCCACCCGCTTCTATTATTCCCCCTACATCTTCATCCTTGACTGGATCATCGCCACGGTCCTCATAGTGACCATGCGCTTTTCCATGAGGCTGAAAAAAGAGTTCCTGGCCTGGCGCCACACCGGCCGCATCAACGTCCTGATAGTCGGCGCCGGCGACGCCGGCGTGATGCTCCTGAGGGAAGTCAACGCCCACCTGCCCAAATATTCCGTCAAAGGCTTTGTGGACGACGATCCCCAGAAGCAGAACATGATAATCCAGGGCGTCCCCGTATTGGGCACCAGAGCGGAACTGGAGACCATCATCCACACCACCTTCGCGGAGGAGGTCTTCATCGCCATCCCCTCCGCCTCCGGCTTCGCCATCAAGGAAGTGGCGGAAGTCTGCAACAAGCTTAAGATCAAATACAAGACGCTGCCCTCCGTCAACGACATCGTGGACGGCAAAGTCACCGTCTCCGACCTGAGGGAAGTGGATATCCTGGACGTATTGAGAAGGGATCCCGTTGAGCTCGACATCCCCGCCATCAAAGGCAAGATCCAGGGCAAGCGGATACTGGTTACCGGCGCCGGCGGATCCATCGGCAGCGAACTGTGCCGCCAGATCGCGCTCTTCAAGCCGGAAGAGCTGATCCTTTTGGAGCTCTGCGAATTCAACCTCTACCAGATAGACCGCGAGCTGAAGGCCAAGTTCCCCAACCTTAAGATCGTCCCCTGCATCGCGGACATCAAGAACGAAGCCAGGCTCTCCGCCATCTTCGAAAAGCACCATCCCCAGATCGTCTTCCACGCCGCGGCCTACAAGCACGTGCCCATGATGGAGCTGAATCCCTTGGAAGCCGTCTTGAACAACGTCAAGGGCACTTTCCAGATAGCCAGCGCCGCGGACAAGGCCGGCTGCGACGAATTCATCCAGATCTCCACGGACAAGGCCGTCAAGCCCACCAGCATCATGGGCGCCACCAAGAGAGTGGCTGAGAAATTCGTCCAGAGCTTCAACACCATAAGCTCAACCCGCTTCGTTTCCGTCCGCTTCGGCAACGTCCTGGGCTCCTCCGGCAGCGTGCTTCCCCTCTTCAGGGAGCAGATCATCAAGGGCGGCCCCGTCACCGTGACCTCTCCCGAGATGACGCGCTTCTTCATGCTCATACCGGAAGCGGCGCAATTGGTCCTGGAAGCCGCCACCATAGGCGAAGGCGGCGAGATCTTCATACTGAACATGGGCAAGCAGGTCAAGATCGTCGATCTGGCCACCCAGCTGATCCAGCTGATGGGCAAGCGCCCCGGCAAAGACATCGAGATCGTCTTCACCGGCCTCAGGCCCGGGGAAAAGCTCTATGAGGAACTGATCTACGACGGCACGGAAGAGCCCACCAAAATGAAGAAGATCATGGTGACCAGGACCACCCCGGAAAATTACGAGGAACTCAAGGAGAAGATACTCGACCTCATCGACCTGGCGGCCTGCGGCAACGAGGCCGCCGTGAGGGAGGAACTTCTTAAGATCGTGCCGGAATACACCCCCGACCTCAGCGTCACAGCCAATTGAGCGGGGTGTAGATGGGCATCAAACCTGGGGACGAGATCGTCCTGAACTTGATCGACAACGCCTTCGGCGGCGAAGCGGTGGGCCGCGTGAACAATCTCGTGGTCTTCGTGCCTTTCGCCATAAAGGGCGAAACGGTGAAAGTCAGGATCCGGCAGAAAAAACGCCGGATGCTGTTTGCCGACCTCCTGGAAGTCATAGAGCCCTCCCCGGAAAGGACGACGCCCTTCTGCCCCAACTTCGGCTCCTGCGGCGGCTGCCAGTACCAGCATATAAACTATCCATATCAGCTGGAGATCTTCGTAAAACAGCTAAAGGATCTCCTTTTGAGGACCGGAGGCTTCCTGGAACTTCCGGAGATACTTCCGGCCCTGCCTTCCCCGAAAACGACGCGTTACCGCAACAGAATAGATCTGCATCCCGCCGAGGACGCCTCAGGAAGCCCGTTTTACGGCTTTTGCAAGAGGATGGAGCCGAAGACCATCTTCCCTCTCAAAGAGTGCCCCATTTTCGCCCTGGAGGACGATTTCTCCGCTCTCCCAATGCGCATGGAGGACAAGCTTCTCGTCTTGAGGACCCACAGCGGAAAACCCTACTATTACTTCAAGGACAACCACAATCTGGTCTGCTCCGGGCCCTTCGACTACGAGACCTCCGAAAGTCTGGGCGACGAGGACGTTTTCTACGACGTGGGGAAATTGCGCTTCTTCAATTCCTACAGCGGCTTCTTCCAGGTCAACCCCTCCCTTCTGGAAGTCTTCTCCAAAGTCGTCACCGATTTCGCCCAGCCCAGTGAAAGCGACCTTCTTTTAGACATCTATTGCGGCGCCGGCTTCTTCGGCATCTCGCTTGCGGATAAAGTAAAGGAAGTTTTGGGCGTCGAGATAGACCCCTCCTCCATCGCCTACGCCAAAAAGAACGCCCGGGCGAACGGACTTGCCAACTGCCGCTACACCGCCGACTCCGCCGAAAACTATTTGAGAGGCCTCCTGGAGCAGGGCGTCAAGCCCGACATCTGCATCCTTGATCCTCCCAGGACCGGGCTCACCAACAAGGCCGTCTCGGCGGTGAAACATCTTCAGCCAAAGCGCCTCATCTACATTTCCTGCGGACCGCCGACTTTCGCCAGGGACGCCGCCAAATTCACGGACGCCGGATATCTCCTCAGCAAGATCCAGCCCTTGGATCTTTTTCCGCACACCAAGCATTTTGAGCTCATCTCGCTTTTCGAATGGAAGGGCAAAGGATCAGGCTCCCCCACCAAGGGCGCGCTGGCGGAAAAAGAGGAAGCCGGATCAGACTTCAGCTGCGAGGCGGAATAATTGTCGCTTTGGGAAATACTGCTTCTGGGCGTCAGCCTGTCCATGGACGCTTTCGCCGTCTCGGTCTGCCAGGGGCTTTGCCTCCCCAGGTTCTCTTTTAAACACATGCTCGCAATAGGCCTCTGGTACGGCGTCTTCCAGGCCGTCATGCCGATTTTGGGCTACTGCCTTTCCTCGCGCTTCGCAAGCCTTATTTCAAGCTTCGACCACTGGATCGCCTTCCTTCTTCTGGCCTTCATCGGCTTCAACATGATCAGGGAAGCCTTCGGAAAAGAAGAGCGCAACATCACCTCCTCCCTGGCGTTTCTCGTCATGCTGAAGCTCGCCGTCGCCACCAGCATCGACGCCCTGGCGGTGGGCGTTTCCTTCGCGATGCTCGAAACGCCCGTGATTTATCCCTCGCTCATCATAGGCGCGACGACTTTTTCCATTTCCGCCCTGGGCGTCGCCTTCGGCAAAATGATCGGGGAAAAGATCCGTTCCAAAGCGAGCGTGATAGGCGGCGTCATCCTGATCCTGCTCGGCTTGAAGATCCTTCTTGAGCACACCCTTTGGCAATAAAAAAATCCCCGGCAGCGCCGGGGATATTTTTTGCATTTATTCTTTTTCGGTTATTCGATGAAGACCGCGGCGGCCACCACCGTCTTCCAAAGCCCGTTCTTGTCGCCCCTGGCAGACTGGGTGATGTTGGTGGTCCTGACGAAGCGCCCGCTCATGCGGTACATCTCCTTGCGTTCGTCCCAGTCGGCGTCCGGGTCCATGTCCACGCCCAGCGTCGTCGCCAGCATGGTGGCGGCCAGATCCTCGGCGTACTCGCCGGCGGTCTCGTCGGTCTCGCCGTAAGTGTGGTGCTCCGAGAGATAGCCGTAGTGGTTGCCGTCGGCGGGCTGGGCCAGCCCCACGGAAGCCACGATCTGCCTGCCAGGCTCGTTGGTGTCGATGCGAGCCATGACCGTAAAAGTGATCTCTCCCGGATTCAAAAGGGCGATGCCTTTCCTTCTGGGGATGATCTTACAGCGCGGCGGCAAAATACTGGAAACGGTTACCAGATTGCAGGCCTGGATGCCGGCCATGCGCAGCGCGTCTTCAAAACTGCTGAGGCGGTCTTTGTGCACGCCTACGCCCTTTGTGAAGAAAATCTGGCTGGGGATCATTTCTCTCGCAACTCCAATGGTTAAGTTATAAGGATTTGAAAGTGAAAAATATTGTAATAAAAGCGTCCTTTTATGTCAAAAAGGGCCTTCGCTTCATTTTATATATTCCAGCAGGACCTTCGTCAGCTTCTCCCCGCCCGCTTTGGAGGCGGCGCTGACGCTTTCGTGGGTTATCTTCTCCCCGCCCTTCTTGGCGGCGAAATTGCTGACCAAAGTCACCCCTGTGACCTTCGCGCCCATATGGTGGGCGGCCTCCGCCTCCAGGACCGTGGACATTCCCACCACGTCGGCTCCCATGATCCGGAGCATGTTCACTTCCGCGGGAGTCTCGAAGGCCGGGCCGTGCATGCCGGCGTAAACGCCCCGGTAAAGATGGATCCCAAGTTTTTTCGCCGCGGACATGAGATCGGTGTTGCAGTCCTCGTCGTAAAGGGTGGACATGTCCGGGAAGCGCGTGCCCATCCTGTCGTCGTTGAAACCCGTGAGGGAGGAGACGCCCTGCATGTTGATCTGGTCTTCGATGAGCATCAGGTCGCCCGGCAGGAAAGCTGAATTTATGCCGCCGGCGGCGTTGGTCAATATGACGTTGCCGGCGCCCCAGACGATCAGCGCCCTCAGAAGCCTCACCACCTCCGCAGGAGAGTTGCCTTCGTAAAGATGGACTCGGCCCCGCATGACCGCCACGTTCCTGCCGTTGATCTTCCCCACCAGAAGCGAGCCGGCGTGACTTTGGACCGTGGAAGTCGGGACGTAGGGAATGTCGACGTAAGGTATCTCGAAAAGGGGCTCCACGGCCCGGCTGAGGCTGTCCAGGCCGGAACCGAGGACCAGGGCGTATTCCGGATCCAAACGGCACTTGTCGTAAAGAAAAGCGCAGATCTGTCTGATCATGTCATATTCCAGCATAAATCACTCCTTAAAATTTGCCGCTTGCGGCTTCAGCGGCCGAATGTATTCCCCCAGGTCCGGAGGATCGTTTCCAAGAACGAATATCCCGGGGACATCCTCCGCTCCCAAGGGACGCGAGGAATAGATCTCCATTATTGGTTCGCCTTTTTCCACACGCTCTCCGATCCGCTTGACGAAGCGCAAGCCCGGCTTGTGATCTATCGGATCCGTCAGCACCCGGCGCCCGGCGCCAAGCGATATGAGAAGCTTGCCCAAAGCGAAAGTGTCGATCTCCTTCAGATACCCGCTTTCACCAGACTTCAGTACGAGGCGATGCTCCGCGGGGGCGAGTATCTCGTCCAGTTTGGCAACAGTCTCGGCGGAGGCTCCCTGGGCGGAGATGATCTTAAGGAAACGCTCGTAGGCTTCGCCGCTTTTAATTTTATGCTCCAGCTCTGCTTTGAGATCCCGCCCGTCATGCGGGAATGCCAGGCGGCACATGGCCTCGGCCAAACTCATGGTCACGTTGTAAAAACGTTCCTCCGTCTTTTCCCCTCTCAGCATCTTAACGGCTTCCATGACCTCAACGCCGTTGCCGGCCCATTCTCCCAAGGGCTCGTTCATGTCCGTCAGGATGACTTCCGTCCTGACTCCGAAGGAGGTCGCGACCTGAAAAAGCGAGAGCGCCAGTTTCTCCGCGTCCTCATAGGTCCGCATGAAGGCGCCGCTGCCGTATTTCACGTCCAGGACCAATCCGTCCAGGGACTCCGAAAGTTTTTTCCCCAGTATGCTGGAGGTAATGAGCCCCACGGAATCCACGGTGCCCGTGACGTCCCGCAGGGCGTAAAGCCTTTTGTCCAGCCTGGCCACTTCGTCGCTCTGGGTCATGAAGGCCGCGCCGTTTTCCCCGAGAAGCTTCTGCCCCTCCTCCCAGGAGAACATCTGGCGAAGGCCGGGGATGGCCTCCAGTTTGTCAACCGTGCCGCCGGTGTGGCCCAATCCTCTGCCCGCCAGCGTCGGGACAAGCGCTCCCATTGAGGCCAGCAAAGGCAAAAGAACGATGGTGGGCTTGTCGCCTACGCCGCCGGTGGAGTGCTTGTCAACGACGGGCTTGCCGAAATTTTCCTTGGGACGGGAGGTCCCGCTCTCGATGATGCACTCGGTCAGAGCCAGCGTTTCCGAAGGCTCAAGCCCTTTGAGGCAGACCGCCATCAGCCAGGCGGACATCTGGTAATCGGCGACTTTTCCTTCCATGTAGCCGCCGAAGAAAGCCCGCAGCTCCTCTCGTGAAGCGGTCTCTCCGCGCTTTTTCGCTTCGATCAGATCAACGGCGGTCTTCATTTCAGCAGCAGCTCTTTCCGAAAGTTAGGGGCGGAAGATCCAAGACCTTCGCCACGGTGGCGCCCAGGTCCGCAAAGGTCTCCCTGGTCCCCAGGTCCCGGCCTTCACTGCCGGGAGAATATATGAGAAGCGGCACTCTTTCCCTGGTGTGGTCGGTGCCCTTGTAGGTCGGATCCAACCCGTGGTCGGCGGAAATAAAGAGGTGGTCGTTGCGGCCCATGTGAAGAAGTAGCGGCCCCAGAAGCCGGTCGAACTCCTCCAGGCAGCCGGCGTAACCCTTTGGATCGCGGCGGTGGCCGTAGAGCATGTCGAAATCCACCAGGTTGGCGAAGATCAAGCCTTCTTTCTGCTCATCCATAGCCTGGGCGAGCTTCTGCATGCCGTCGGCGTTGGACTTGGTGTGCACGGCCTTAGTCACCGCCAGCCCGGCGTAGATGTCCTCGATCTTTCCGATGGCGTAGAAAGGCAATCCCCGGTCCCGCAGCCTCGTCAGCAGATTCTCGCCTCTCGGGCGCATGCTGTAGTCCCTTCTGTTGGGCGTCCTGGTGAAGTTGTCGGCGGCCGTTCCCACAAAGGGCCTGGCTATGACGCGTCCGACTTTCAACTCATCGACCATTTCCCTGGTCACGGAACAAACTTCATAAAGTTTCTGCAATCCGAAGCGCTCCTCATGAGCGGCTATTTGGAAAACGCTGTCCGCGGAAGTATAGACAATGGGGAAGCCGGTGCGAAGATGCTCTTCGCCCAGTTCCTTTATGATGACGGTGCCGCTGCAGGGCCGGTTGCAGAGGTAGCCGGAAAGTCCGGTCCTTCTGAGCCAGCGCTGCAAAAACTCCTCCGGAAAACCGTTTGGGAAAGTCGCGAATGGCACTTCGATGCGCGTGCCGATCATCTCCCAGTGCCCGGTGGTGGTGTCTTTGCCGCTGTTGACTTCCGTCATGCGGCCGAAGGAAGCCAAAGGTTTAACGGCCGGCGGGCAGCCCAGGATCTCCGAGGGCTCTAT
>JAFZID010000204.1 GCA_017554565.1 bacterium | reverse complement strand
CCGCGGAGGAAGACGCTTCCATCCTGGAAGAGGGCAACGAAGTTTACGAGGTGTCCGTCATAAATTCGCTTCTGAAGCGCCAGCTTGAAAAGGACGACAAGTTCTGGCACAGGATGGTGCCGAATATCAAAGGCGTTTCCGAAGAGACCACCGCCGGCGTGCACCGCCTCTACCAGATGTCCGAAGCGGGCAAGCTCCTCTTCCCCGCCGTCAACGTCAACGACTCCGTCACCAAGTCGATGTTCGACAACCTCTACGGCTGCCGCGAATCCTTAACGGACGGCATCAAGCGCGCCACCGACATCATGCTGGCGGGCAAGATCGTCTGCGTCTGCGGCTACGGCGACGTGGGCAAAGGCTGCGCCCAGGCCATGCGCGGCCAGGGCGCGAGAGTGCTGGTCACCGAGATCGATCCCATCTGCGCCCTGCAGGCCGCCATGGAAGGCTACGAAGTGACCACCGTGGAGGACGCCCTGGACAAAGCCCAGATCTTCGTGACCGCCACCGGCAACTGCCACATCATAACGCTCGAGCACATGCAGAAGATGAAAGACCAGTCGATCGTCTGCAACATAGGGCATTTCGACAACGAGATCGAAATGGACAGATTGGAGAAATGTCCCGGCGTGAAAACTTACAACATCAAGCCCCAGGTGGACGGCTGGGTCTTCCCGGACGGACATACCATCTTCATATTGGCCGGCGGACGCCTTGTCAACCTCGGCTGCGCCACGGGACACCCCTCCTTCGTGATGTCCAACTCTTTCACCAACCAGTGCCTGGCCCAGCTCTCCCTCTGGCAGGAAGAGCACAAGCTCGGCGTCACCATGCTGCCGAAGAAGCTGGACGAGGAAGTCGCCAGGCTGCATCTTAAGAAGCTGGGCGTCAAGCTCACCAAGCTCACCAAAGAGCAGGCCGACTACATCGGCGTCCCGCAGGAAGGCCCCTTCAAAAGCGACTATTACCGTTATTGACAACTCGGCTGACCATCGCAAAGCCTAATGCCCGCCTTTTCCCAAAATTTCCTTGACAGAGTGAAAGCTGCCAATCCCATCAGCGATGTGATCGGCGAAAGGATCACCCTGACCAAAAACGGCAAGAACTTCAAAGCCTGCTGCCCCTTCCACCAGGAGAAGACGCCCTCCTTTTACGTCACGCCCGGCAAAGAGATCTTCAAATGCTTCGGCTGCGGAAAAGGCGGCAGCGTTTTCAATTTCCTGATGGAATACGAAGGCCTGAGCTTTCAGGAAGCCGTCATAAAACTTGCGGAAAGGGCCAACATCCCGCTGGAAGGCGGAGGAAGCGTCAGCGACGAGAAGATGTCCCTCCTCTCCCAAAGGCAATTGAGGCAGAAAAGGCTCTTCGCGGTGAACCAGGCGGCCCTGAATTTTTTCCAGCGCCAGCTCTCCCTTGCGGGAGGCAGGGAGGCCCAGGCCTATCTGCAGGAGCGCAAAGTCTCCCCGGAAGCCGTCAGGGCCTACCGCCTGGGCTTCGCCCCGGATTCCTGGGACGATCTGGTGCTTGAGCTGCGCGCCCAGGGTTTCAAGGACGAAGAGATGATCGCCGCCGGCGTGGCGCTCCCTTCCCAGGAGCAGAAAGGCTGCTACAACCGTTTCAGGAAGCGCGTCATGTTCCCCATCTGGGACCACGCCTCCAACCTGGTGGCCTTCGGCGGCAGATCCATAGACGGCTCCGAACCGAAATACCTCAACACCACCGAGACCGAGATCTATACGAAAAGCAAGGTGCTTTTCTCCCTGAACTTCGCCAAGAACGCCATTCCCCAGATGCAAAAGACCGCCGTTTTGTGCGAGGGATATCTGGACGTGGTGATGATGGCGCAAAACGGCTTCGTCAACGCCCTGGCTTCCTGCGGCACTTTCCTTACCCAGGAGCAGGCCCATCTCATCAGGCGCTTCGCCAACACCTGCCTCATCGCCTACGACGGCGACCAGGCCGGACAGAAGGCGGCCCTGAGAGCCATACCGCTTCTGACCGAAGCCGGGCTTCTGGTTTACGTGGTGCCCCTGAAGGAAAACGAGGACCCGGACTCCTTCCTGAAAAAATACGGGCGGGAGGAATTCCAGAAACTGATAGACCAAAGGCTCTCGGCCTTCGCCTTCGCCATGCGCAGCGGCGCCAAGGAAAGGGACATGTCTGAACCGCAGGAACGCTACGCCCTCTGCCACGAGATGTTCCCCTTCCTCATGTCCGCCTCCAGCGAAGGGCTGCGCCAGGAGCTCATACGGGAACTCTCCTCTTTCTCCGGCGTGCCGGCCTCCTCCATCAGCATAGACCTGGACAATTACCGGAGGCAGCAGGCGCAGAAAAAAGAGCGGAAAAACTCCGCGCCGGAAACGAGCCCTGAGATCAGGGAATCGGCTGCTGAGGAAGCCGGCTCCGCCTCCACCGCCGAGCGCCACCTTGTAGCCATGCTGTTTTCCATCGAAGACTCGGCGGACTACATCTTCGCGAACCTGGAGCTCGAGGCGATCAAAGACCCGCTTACGGCCAAGCTGGCCTACAGCGTCAAGGAGGAGAAGCGGGAAGGAAGCTGGCGCGGCGCCGACGATTTCCTGCGCCGCTGCGACGACGCCTCCAGGGAATTCATAACCGACGTGCTGACGGTGGTGCCGCTGCCGAAAGACGGCAAAAAAAGCGCGAAGAACGACCCCTTCGCGAAGGGCCCCAACAACTCCGCGCCCTATTGGAAAAATTTCTGCGACGACTGCATACGGGTCATAAAGTCCGAGCATTACCAGGAGGTCATGAACAATCTTGACGACCAGATGAAGATGACCAGCGATCCTGAGACCCTTAAAAAACTTCTCGAGACCCACAAGCTTTACAGTCAGAAAAAACGCGAATTAAACCGCATTAGAACTTTTGATTCCATGGCCAAAGAAGCGGCCAAAGAAAAGGAAGAAGATGATGAGTAAAACTATCAAAGTCATTTTGTTGTCAGCCGTCCTGGCGGCGCTGTATCTCCTCGTCCCCAAAGCCACGGCGGAAAACCAGCTCCCGCAGATAGACCAGCTGGAGGGCGAGCACGTCTCCTCCCTGATGATCTTCACCATGCAGCAGCATCTGAAGAAGCACCGGCCCTCGCCGGAAATAAACATCAACACCCTCTCCAACTTCGTTTCCGTTCTGGATCCCTCCAGGGTGTTTTTGCTGTCGAACCAAGTGGCCGCGCTGCACGGCCAGAGGCTCAGGATGCTCAGTTCCTTCCGGGACAACCGCTGGGACTTCGTGACCAATTTTTATCAGAGCGTCTTCATGCCGGGTTTGAGAAGCTCTTACGAGCACGCCGTCAAAGTTCTCTCCGACACCAACTACGTTCCCGACGTTTCCCTGAAGATCCCCGTGGAATACAAGGATCTCCCCTATCCCGTGACGCTGGAGGAGAGGAACCGCAACCTTGAGAGCAGCCTCGCCTATCAGGTGGCCTTTTTGGAAAGCATGGGAGAGCCCCGCAGCAACGCCTGCCAGAAAGTCATCAAACGCCGGGAAAGAGTCCTGAAATATTTCAACAACATGGATTGCCATGAGCAGTTCGGCCTCTTTTTGAACGCCTTCTGCGCCGCCCTGGATCCGCATTCCTCCTATTTCCCGCCCGACGACATGGAGGATTTCAACATCAGCATGTCCCTTTCCCTGGAGGGCATCGGAGCCACCCTCAGAAGCGACGACGGCTACACCATTATTTCCGAACTGACTCCCGGCAGCCCCGCCGACAAGAGCGGGAAGCTCAAGCCCGGCGACAAGATCATAGCCATCGCCCAGGGTGAAAAGAGCGAATTCCAGGACGTGGTTGACATGGAACTGAGGGACGTGGTCAAGCAGATCCGCGGGCCGAAAGGCACCACGGTGGTCTTAAGGATCTTAAGGAAGACCAAGAAAGGCATCAAAAGATTCGACCTTCCCCTGGTCAGGGACAAGGTGAAGCTGGAAGACCAGGGCCCCAGGATGCAGATCGTGGAAGTCTGCCGCACCAACGGTCTGAACCAGGCGAAAATCGCCCGCGTCGCCGTCATCGACCTCCCCTCCTTTTATCTTGACGCCGAGAGCCGCACCTTCACCGGAGACTTCGATCACTCCGCGGTGGCCGACGTCCGCAAGCTTCTGTCCTCCTGCGCCACCCAGTCCGTGGACGGCGTCATTCTGGATCTCCAAAGGAACGGCGGCGGCATCCTGGACGAGGCTGTCAACATGGCCGGCCTTTTCCTGAAGAGGGGCAACGTGGTCCTCACCACCGACGCCCGCAACGCCATAACCATCCTCAACGACAAGAACCAGAGCATCAGCTATTCCGGGCCTTTGATGATAACCACCTCCAGCCTGACCGCCAGCGCCGCCGAGATCGTCACCGGCGCCCTGAAAGCCTACAGGCGCTGCCTGGTGGTTGGGCAGAGCCAAAGCTACGGCAAAGGCACCGTCCAGCAGATCATCGGGCTGACCGGCAGGCTCGGCGCCCTGAAGATAACCAAGGGTCTCTATTACATCGCCGACGGCGTCTCGCCGCAGTTCGACGGCGTGAAGTCCGACATCGTCGTTCCCAGCAACCTGGACGCCGTGCATTACGGAGAACGCTACATGCCCTGCGCCCTTGAGGCTCCGAAGATCGATTCCCATCTTTCCCTGGAGACCACCACCGGCCGCGGCGTCTGGACGCCCGTGAGCGAGGAGCTCATAGCCAGGCTGAAAAAGGCTTCCGGCGAAAGGGTGGAAAAGAGCGAGGCTTTCTCCGAGATCAAAAAATTCGTGGAGAAGACCCAGAAGGAAAGGGAGCGGGTCTATATCCCCATAAGCGAGTTCCTGGAGGACAAGGACAAAGCCTCCGAAGACGACGAGGATGACGACGAAGAAGAGATCGTTTCCTCCGAAGAGGATGACGACGAACCGGAAGTTCCCCCGGACGACTCCGCCTCCCAGGCCATGAGCAAGACCGAAAAAGAGATCGCCAAGCTGACCAAGAAGCAGCACTCCGTCACCAACAACGTCCTTATCCAGGAATCTCTGCAGATAATGGGCGACTGGCTTCTGCCGGACACCGTAAAATGAAAAAAGCGCAATGCTGAGCCATACTTTCTGCTATATTCCCCGGAAGGGAAGATCCTTCGACCGCTTCAAGTCCTCGCTGGGATTGTCCACCTGGCGCTCGGTCCTGGAATGGGAGCCGGAGGAAAAGGACAGCCGAAAAGCCGCCCTTCTGAAGGCCGCGGCGGAGGAAGCCTGCGAACACTGCGCCTCCGGCGATCTGGAATATTTCGCCAAAGGGCTGCCGCCCTCCGACACCTGGCTCCTCTTCCCCTATTTCAGGGACAGCGTCTGCTACCTGGACATAGAGACCACCGGCTTGGGCAAAGGCTTGGACTACACCACGGTGGCCACCATCTACGACGGCCGCGAGCCGATGGTCTTCACCCACGGGCAGAATATGCAGGATCTTCCCGACGTATTGGAACGCTACAAGATCTGCGTCACCTTCAACGGGAAATGCTTCGACCTGCCTTTCCTGAGAAGCGAGTTCCGAAGGGAGTTCCCGCTTTACCATATCGACCTCAGGTATGTCTTCGCCAGCCTGGGATTGAAGGGCGGGCTTAAAAAGCTGGAGAAGGAATTCAACATCGGCAGAGGCGAGTGGACAGATCTGAACGGCTACGCCGCGGTGTTGCTTTGGCAATGGCACCAGCAGGGCCTCAAGGGCGCCCTGGACACCCTGACCGCCTACAACATCCTCGACACCGTGGATCTGGAAAAGCTCATGGTCATCGCCTACAATCTGAAGGTCGCCGCCTCCGGCGCGGAGGATGTTCCTAAGCTTCCCCTTCCCGGGGACGTCCCCATCCCCTACCGGCCGAACAGCGCCGTCATCAAAAAAGCCCTGCGCGCTTCCACAAGGGAGTTTTATTACTGATGGATATACCGAGACTTCTCATAGCAGACCCCGCGGGCGAGATCATCGACTGCCCCGAGTTCGCCTGGCTCGGCATGGCCGGGCCGGAGAGCTCCCTTCCGGAAAGCTGGATCGAGCTTCCGGAGGGCAGCGAGCTTTTCACCTTGCCGGGAAGGCTGCCTCTGGGCTGGGACGAAGAGGCCGGCCGCACGGCCATCGTGGAGAATTACTATGATTTTCCCGCCCAGGCGGTGGCGGCCTTCATCGCCCCGGGCTACACTTCCCTGATGCGCCCGGCCTTCGAGCGGCTTCCCGACGCTCCCATACTGCCGCTTTACTGCTACACCGCCGTAGGATTCCTGGACGGACGCTTCGTGGTGCCCGCCGTCAGGATAGACAAGGACAAACGGCAGGACTGCCGGACTTTCAACGAGACCAAGGTCCGCCAGGGCGCCGCCAGGATCAAAAAGATCTACAAGGACAACCGGCTGGCCATTCATCTCATGGACAATTGCT
>JAFZID010000203.1 GCA_017554565.1 bacterium | reverse complement strand
GGCTGTGCCACCGGCGAACCGGTCACGGTCACGACGCGTTCGATCAGCGGACGCCCCTGGATCACCGCATCGGCGATCGCGGCCAGCGTGCCGACGTTCTGGACCACGCAGCCGACATCCATCGGCAAACCGCCCGCCATGACCTTGCGTCCGGTCAGCGCGTAGATCAGCTGTTTTTCGCCGCCCTGCGGATAACGCGTTCTCAAAGGCTGAACGAAAACGCCAGGATAGGCGCCGCCACTTAATTCTTTCTCCAAAGCCGCTATAGCTTTCGGCTTATTCTTCTCAACGCCTATTATGCATTTTTCAACGCCCATAGCCAGCTTGAAAAGCCAGGCTCCGCGCAGGACCTTGCCGGGGCTTTCCAACATAAGCCTGTTGTCGCAGTTCAAAAAGGGCTCGCATTCCGCCGCGTTGATCAAGACCACTTCTATCTTCTGGTCGGGAGGAGGACTAAGTTTGACGTGGGTCGGGAAGGTCGCGCCGCCCATGCCGGCCAGGCCCGCTTCCTTTACTACGGTCTTCACCGCCTCGGCGGTAAGCTCAGTGCAGACTTTCTCCTCAAAAGCCAAAGGATTCTCCTCGTCCGGCTTGATCTCAATGGCCGGGACCGTGCGCCCGAGAGCGTTGCCGGCCGTATCGATCTTCACGACCGTCCCGTTGACAGGGCTGTGCACAGGCGCGGAGACGAAGCCTCCCGCCTCGCCTATCACTTGTCCCCTCGAAACATGGTCGCCCTTGGCCACCACGGCCTTGCAGGGAGCGCCTATATGCTGGGACAGAGGAACAAGCAGCGTTTCCGGCAGCGGCAGAGCCGTTATCGGAGATTCAGCCGTCAGGGCCTTGAAATCAGGGGGATGGACTCCACCTTTGAACTTGAAGACTTTCATAGCGGTAAATATTTTTGATTATTTATCTATTGTAGCAAAAGCCCCCGTTTTCCGCACGGGCCGAAACTACCCCGTCTGAGCTGCCGAGGATTACCCGGCGGATACATATCTCGTCCTAAATTAAATGCAAATTTTGCATATGCTGGACTTAAAAACGCGTATCTAGCTGGCCGATTATTGCCAAACGAAAACCATGACGGTAAGAAATTATCGAAAGGCTTGGACATTCATAGTCACGATTGGCAGACCTGCACCAAGAAGCATCTAATTCATAGTCTCCTCCGCGAACGCTACGAGATCCACCGGAATTCGCGCCAACAGGATCGGTTGCCGGATCAGAGCCAATTTCTTTTTTATACCAATCCAGGCACCATTCTGAAACGTTGCCGTGCATATCATACAACCCCCAAGCGTTGGGGAGATAAGAACCTACCTTGACGTGCCCTTCTTCTCCTTCTTCGCCGTTATAGCCATAACGACCCAATTTATCCAGCTCGGCATCCCTTTTCTTATTTGAGATATCAGTCCCATTATTCCAGGCTGTAGTGGTACCGGCTCTGCAAGCATATTCCCACTGGGCTTCCGTGGGAAGGTCAAAGATCCTTCCTGCTCTCTTCCTTAATTTCCCAAGAAAATCTTGTTCCTCTACTTCGTTGCTATTTGGCCACTGTTCACCCCTTTTGTTTCCGCGGATCGCTTCATATGGTACGCACTCCACCGGACGTGTATCTCCCAAAAAATGCGAAGGGTTAACGCCTGTTATATATTCATATTGTTTTTGAGTGATCTCAAATACTCCAATGTAGAAAGCTTTGCTAATAGTGACCTGATGCTCTGTTTCATTAATATGCCTTCCTATCTCTCCTTCCGGGCTGCCCATGGTAAAAGTACCCGGATCGATCCTCCTGAGCCAGATCTCTTCTGTGCGACATCTATCATCATTAATGTCAGGACCCTCGGAAGACGCGCGCATTTGATCATTTACAAGATTTATGGCCAAATACGTTGCCTGCGCTGTCATATCTTCAAACTCAACCTTAAATTCCAATTCCTTGACAAGATTCGTATAAGCGTCATCGGGCGTAAATGTAAGTTTATGTTTGCCGTTTCCCACCGTAATTCCCGCGGCGCCATCGTATTCCAGTTTACCCAAATCTTTCAGCGAATACTCTGTGCCGTCTTTTGCTGTTCCAAAAAATTCTGTTTTGAAAACAGGAAGTGTATTTTCAGTTTCAGAGGGCAATTCGAATTCAAATGAAATTTTGTTATCCGATAGCGGAGCTGTCAAAGCCACGCGAAACCCGCACCATCCCGGAGAAAGATAGGAATAAGAACGAGGGGTGCTTGGGCAAGCCCAAGCGGAACGGCAATAGCGCGCGTAGCCGTGCCAGTACCCGCCGCGAAGCGTGCGATAATCATCGTTAACGGGCCCCAAAGGATCTGTGACCGGATCAGATGTAACCGTTGAAAATTTATACCAGTCCAAACACCATTCTGAAACGTTTCCAGGCATATCATACAAACCCCAAGCATTCGGAAGATAAGAACCGACTTTGGCATGCCCGTTCGTAATAGTCTGTTTTTCACCGTTCTTATCGTAATATTCCGTGCAGCCGCCGTTGTATAAATATCGGCTTAATTTGTCCGCCTCGGGATCTTGGTCAACATTGATCAGATCCTTTCCGTTGTTTAAAGAGGTTGTGGTTCCCGCCCTGCAAGCGTATTCCCACTGGGCTTCCGTTGGCAAATCGAACAGCAGCCCGTTTCCTGTCTTGTTTCGGAGCGCGTAAAAGAATGTCGGACATTCCAAAGTAACGTTTTCTCCGTCCTTTTTCACTGTGTACGATGAAATTTCATCCACGCTGTGACTATACGGCCAATCAGCGCCTTTCTCCGCTCCCCGGAGCATATTGTACGACACCTGTTCAACGGGCCTCGCCGCTCCGTTAAAAAAAGACGGATTATAGCCAGCGATTGCTTTGAACTGCTTCTGTGTCATTTCAAAGATCCCGATATAAAACGCTTTAGTCAGAGTCACTTCGTGCAATATCTCACCGCCGCTATGTCCGACCTCATCCCTAGGACTGCCCATCATAAAAACGCCCGGCTCGATCCTTTTTAACCAAAGTTCCTTAGTTTTACAAGCATTGTTCTTTATGTTGGGAGGCTTTTTTCTATAACGCATCTTATATTTTTTCAAATCAAGACAGAGATAAGTCGCCTCCTCCGTCACATCATCGGCTTCCACGCTGATCATGACTGCGTTTGCATCGATCCTTTTCTTATCTTTTGCAACATCCCAAACTGACGTGTGAGCGCCGCCGCAAAGAATTATGCCTGTTTTTCCGTCGCCGTCTATCGATTTTAGGGTAAAAGGCTTCTTGCCGTACAACTGGCCTCTGAACTTTACAGAGAAAACCGGAAGGGTATTCTTCGGATCATCTGCTTTTAATGCGTATGCTATCTCGATCTTACCGTCTTCCCTGACCCTTGAGAAAACATTGGTAATCTCAGCCGAAACGCAGTTTAACGCGGCAAGATTAAGGAACAAGGAAACAAGAATAAATCTCATAAATATTTTGAAAAGATGATATTACGTTCTATATTTTATCATAATTTGCGAATCGCTTGTGAATAAATCCAACTTCTTTTCTTGAACAAAAAGCCTTAATCCGACTTTGGATCGCCGTATTCCCTGATCATGGCTTCAATGGAAATCACCCATTGCCTGCCGTATTTGCAGGCATCGACACCGTCCACAAGCTTGCCATAAGAAATAGCTTTGCGAAGAGTGCTTTCGTTCAAGCCCCAAAGTTTTGTTGCCTCGGTGAAAGCGATCAATCCGTCAAAGGGCGTCTTGACCGCTTTTCCATTTGCGAACAGTTCGTCGCAGGAAAGATCGATGTCGTCGTTCCAGATCACTCCGCAGCCGCCGACATCGACTTCAACATCATAAAACAATTCTTCTGATTTTTCCAAGGCTCTGAAAGCTTTCCATTTTTTGAAAAGCGGTTTCACATCATAGATCTTGGTTACGCCTTCAGTGAACTGAACTAGAAGGCGGAATTTCGGCAGCGCGCTGACTCCCTTTATTTTGTGAAACATAAAATTCTCCTCTATTCTAGTGGGGCAAGTTTCTTAAACTCTTGAGTGTCCCACATAATTAAAAGTTCTTTTCTATGAAGATTAAGCCATTCCCTTACCAACAGAAGCGCCTTAGGCGGAATTTTCCCTTCCATTACTTCGCCTGACATAATACTGATGGTTGACATATCATCGCCATATATGGCGTGAATATGAGGCAGATTATGTTCAGCTTGCTGAAAGTACATACGAATTATTATCCCGTAGAATCTAGAGATTACTGGCATAGGTATTACTCCTATTGTTTATGATTATATCACTAAATAGTGATAAGGTCAATAGCGCTTATTTGCAGTATCGTTCCTAGAATATGAAAAAGCAAACAGGATTGCAATGATTTTGGAAAATGCTATTGAAAGTTATAGCATTGTGTATCAAAATTGAGACATCACCAAATGAAAAAGCAATATGCAAAATGTGCATATTGCTCACTAATATATATGTACTTTATTTTTTTATTTATCGAGGGTTTCGACTTTGACGCGGCTGATGCGTCTGGGAGTGGCGGAAATGACGGTGAATTTGACTTTGCCCTGCGTGTAGGTCTCGCCTGGAGTGGGGACTTTGGCGGCCAGTTTCATTATGAGGCCGCCTATTGTGTCGTAGCCTTTGCGGTCGAAAATGACATTAAGTGCTTCGCCGACTTTTTCGGCGTCCGCCCTGCCGTCGCATTCCACGCTGCCGTCGGGATTCTTGTGCAGGACGTAGCGGGGAGTGACATCGAACATCGTGCCGACAATCTCCTCGGCAACGTCGATAGGAGTTACCATGCCGGTGACGGCTCCGAATTCATCGACGGCGAAAGCAAGTTTGGCGCCCTGCTTTCTGAGGTCCCTTATGATGGTGTCGGCGCTGAGGAGTTCCGGAACGAAATTGATGTCCTTGTACATGATCTCCGAAAGCGGCTTGAATTCGGCTTTAGGATCGAGCATGACGGCTTTCAGAGCCAGGCTCTTGTACATGACGCCTTCCACGTTCTCCGGGCGTTCGTCGTAAACCGGGAAGATGGCGTCGTTCTTGTCGGCGCTCAAGTCTAGGAAGTCGCCGACCGTCATGGTAGTGGGGAAGCACTGCAGCTCGATGATGGGCGTCATGACGGAAGCGATGGTCTGTTGGGTAAGATCCATGGCGCGCTTGATGAGCAGAAATTCCTCATCGGTCAGGGCGCCCTCTTCCTTGCCCATGGATGTCATGGCTTCCACTTCTTCCTTGGCGACGATCTGACCGCCGCCTTTGCCGCCAAGGGGCTTGGCGATAAGGGAAGTTATCCAGTCAAGGACTAAGAGAACGGGCTTCAGGATGTTTCTGAAAAATAGAAGCGTCGGCGCGATCTTGAAAGAGAAGGAAGCCGGGTCGTTGAGGCCGATGGCCTTGGGCACGACTTCTCCGAAGATCAGCATGGAGGGCGTCGCGATCAGCGTGGTAAGGAGCGAGGTAGAGACGCTCTCGGGGAGATTCAGCGCGAGACGCATCTTTTCCATAAGCGGCGTGAAGAGCGCCGAAGTCATGGTGTTGAATAAATTCGTGCCGAGAAGGATGCAGGAGAGCGTAAGGCTCATGGTGGTTATGAGCTTATAAGTGGCGACCGCTCCCGTTTTCTTGCCGAGGCAGCTCTTGACGTAAGAGCGGTCAACGGAAAGCAGAGCGATCTCCGAACCGGCGCAGAAGAAGCAGCCCAGAAGACAGCAAACTACAGCTATGATAAGGGCCGGAATCACTGGGCGCCTCCGTTGTCTATAGGCCTAAGTCTCACAGTCTCGAGTTTCAAGCCCTTGCGTTTCAATATCGTGATCTTCAAACCTTCGCTCTCGAAGGTGTAGCCGACTTCCGGGATCTTTCCGGTCATGCGCATGATGTAGCCGGCCAATGTGGCGTCCAGGTCAGTCGGGAAAGAAAGAGAGCATTCCCAGTTAAGGTCAACCAGTTTGGCGGAAGCCGCGGAGATAATGTCCCCGTTCGGCCGGAAGTGGATCTCCCTTTCCTTTAGGCCCATTATGCCGCCCAACATGGTGTCAACGGCTTCGTGGCGCTGGATGATGCCGTCCGTTCCACCGTATTCGTCAAGAATGACGGCGATCATTTCCTTTTTGTCGCGCATCTCTTTTATGAGATCGTCGAGAAGCCTGGTGCCGGGACTCAGGAAAGGCGGATGGATGTAGTCGGCGGAATCGATGAGATCCTTTATGACGGCGTCTTTTTTAACGGCGCGCCAGTTGTTGCACAGTATCGGGATCTCCAGGATGCCGACGATGCGGTCGATGCTGCCTCTGTAAACGGGAAGGAAATACACGCCGCTGCGCTCCGCCAGGGCGACTGCTTGGAAAAGATTCTCCTCCTCGCTTATGGCTACCATCTCTGTCCTGGGAGTCCTGACGTCCACCGCCTTCATCGTTCGGAAAGCGCAGATGGCATGGATCATGTCCGCTTCGTTCATCTCCAGCGCTCCCTTCTCCTTGCTCGTCATCAAAGCCGCCAGGTAGGTTTCCCTGGTGAAACGGTCAGCCTTTTCAAGAGGAAGGCCGAGAAGCCTTAGGATGCCGTTGGAGACTATGCGCAGGGCGAAACGGAAGGGCGCTAAAACATAGCAGCAAAAACTAATTGGATAGACCGCGAGCTTGGACACGGTCATGTAATTGCCAAGGCTTATGACCTTCGGCGTGATCTCTCCGAAGATGAGAAGCAGAATCGTCGCAACGACGACCGCTATGCCGAGTCCGCTCGGGCCGAAAAGATCAAGGAAGATCTTTGAAAGAAGGGCGGAAAGGATCGTGTTGACGAGAAGATTGCAGAGGAGAAGGGTGTTGAGTACGCGCCTGGGGTTCGAAAGCAGCTTCGCGATGGCGGCGCCAACTTTTCCTCCCCTCTCCCCCAGCATCTTCAGCTGCACTCTGCTAAGGGTAAAAAAAGCCGTTTCGGAGCCGGAGAAGAACGCCGAAAGGACTATCAGAACAGCAATTGTCAGATAAATTTTTACCACTTAGAAAGAGCGCTTTACTTAGCGAGAGAGCCCATGGGATCCCAAGGCTTCAGCTCGATGAGCTTCTGCTTGAGGACCTTTTTCAGTTTCTCGGAAAGATATTTCTTGTTGACGGCGACTTCGTAGGTGTATTCGCTGAACCATTCGTCAGTCATGGTCAGGAAGCCCTTGCCTTCGTTCTTGTCGCCCCAGCTGTTTTCGATGAGCCAGCGGACGGGTTTGCCCTTGCTGTCGATATCGACGGCCGTCAGGACCATGGCGTGGTTCATGCGGCTCTCGTTGTAGTCGAGGCGCTGGGCCTTGTTGAGTTTGCAGCCGGCGCCGCCGAGGAGATCCTCGTCGTACATGTTGAGGTCGAGGATGCCCAGGTTGCCGTCGAGCTGTTTGCCTACGTCGCAGCCGAACCAGACGACTTCGCCGCCCTTGATGGTCTTGATGGCGGCCTGCTTCATAACGTCCACTTCAACGTTGAGGTAGCGGACGGGATGGCCGCCCACCACGTTGCCGAGGAACTTCACGGTGTACATCTTTTCGTAGGGTTTGTCCTTGGTCGGGGCGTTGATAAGGCAGACGTAGTCGTCGAGGTTGATGCCCACGAATTCCTTGTAGAACTGCTGCGGAGTCATGACACCTTTGCGATGGAATTTGCCTTTCTTATCGCGCCACTGCCACATGAATTCCGTGGGAGGAGTGCCCATGTGGATGGTAAGGATGTTGTAGAACTGCTGGATCATTTCGCCTTTCTTGGCTCTCAGGGCGGCGATCTTTTCGCCTTTCTTGTAGGCTTCCCTCAAAGTGCAGGCGAATTCTTTCAGCTTGCTGGTGAGGATGCCGTTCATGGAGCCGGTTGAGCTGCTGCTGAAGCTCTCGGGATAGACCGTCTTGGGAACAAGACCGTACTTCTGGACCAGATTGACCATCATGTCCCACTGGCCGCCGTCGCCCAGAGGATCGCCCAGGAGATGCTGGATAAGACGGCCGTCGGTCTCTTCTTCCATGGTCTCAAGAATGGATTCCAGGAAATAGTTGGCCTTTTCCAGTTTGTCCCAGAACATCGGGTAAGCCTGGGAGAACTCGAATTCGTCGATGTTCATCTTCTTGATGGCTTTCATCCTGAAAGTGTTCAGAGCGGAGAAAAGCCAGCAGCGTCCGCTGCCCTTCTGGTTCGTGATAGCCGGAGTCTTGATGTAGTCGGAGAAGACGCGGTTCGGGGTCTTGACGACGTCCCAGTTGGTGGTGGCGGCTCTCGGGCCGCTCTTCACCACGGCGTTCATCGCCAGTTTGTTCTTCGGACATTTGGAAAAATCTTGGGCAAGCTTGCCAAGATATTCTTTGGTGAGGTCTTTGTTCATAATTCTCCTTAAAATTTATTTTGTTTTTTATTAATTTTCGTTTGACAAAAAAAGCGTTCTTTTAGTAGAATCTTTGGCGTTTTGTGTGGGCGTTTAGCTCAGTTGGTTAGAGCGCTACCCTTACAAGGTAGAAGTCACTGGTTCGAGTCCAGTAACGCCCACCATTCAAAGTTCCTCCCTCTCCTTCATTACCCTTAGTTGCTGCGCCGGATCGAGCCTGTCGAGGAAAAGTATCCCGTCCAAGTGATCCGTTTCATGCTGCAAAACGACGCTCAAGACTCCGCCTTCGGATTCTATCACCACTTCCTCGCCTTTTTCATTGAGACCGGTGGCTTTCACATGCGCGCTTCTCGTCACTTCGCCCCAAAGCCCCGGGCAGCTTAGGCAGCCTTCATCGCCCCTAATTTCGCCGCTCAATTCCGAAAGCTCAGGATTGATAAGGACCATAGGATGTTTGCGCCGGGTGGTCCTGGGATCGAAGACGATGATCCTCAGGTCGCTGCCCACCTGCGGAGCAGCCAAGCCCACGCCGTTCTTGGCGTACATGGTCTCGATCATGTCGGAAACAAGTTTCTTGATGCGGGGCGTGATCTTGTCCACTTTCTTGCAGATTACTCTCAGGCGCTCGTCGCCTTCTTTCAGGATCTCAAGTTTCATAGGGAAGCGAAAGTTTTAACTGTTGTTTTTTTCCTTGCGTACTCTGGAGGTGAAACCGTGGGCCGGCAGCTGCTCGTAGCGGGAAAAGACTTCCATAGTCTCGGACATTTTGCCGAAGGCGGCTTTATCCGCCTTCATGACGCTCATGCGCTTCAAAAACGTGGCGGTGGAAAGCCCGCTCATAAAGGCGGCCGCTGCGCCGGTGGGCAGAACATGGCTCGGCCCGAAGGCGAAATCGCCCATGGGAACGGGCGTCCATTTGCCCAGGAAGACCGCGCCGGCGTTAGCGATCAAAGCGAGGACTTTGTCGTCGTCAGCGGTCATTATCTGCAGATGCTCGGGAGCGATCTGGTTGGAGATCTTGGCGGCTTCCTTGAGATCCTTCACGCATAGGATATTCAGACGCTCCAGGCCGGCGGGCTCCACGGCGCCCTGAAGTTCCTTGGCGGTCAGGCTTCCAATCTCCTTCGCCACCGTTTCCGCGAATTTCTTCGAAGTCGTGATTATGTAAGTCGAGCTGCCGTGATGCTCGGCCTGGGAAAGGATATCCGCAGCCACGAAACGCGCTTCCGCGCTCTCGTCAGCGATGATAAGACTTTCGCTCGGCCCGGCGATAAGATCGACGTTCACGCAGCCGAAAAGCTGGCGCTTCATTTCCGTCACAGCCGCGCTGCCAGGTCCGGCGATCACATTGACTTTTTCAATAGTCCGGGTCCCCAGGCACATGGCCGCGACAAGAGAAGGTCCGTGGCCGCGGTAAAGTTCATAAACTCCCAAAATTTTGCAGGCCGCCAGAATGCCGGGATTGACCTTGCCCTCCTCGCTGCAGGGAGTGGCCACGCAAATGCTTTTTACCCCCGCCACCTGGGCGGGAATAACGCTCATCAAAACGCTGGAAACGAGAGGCGCGGTGCCGGCCGGAACATAGATGCCGGCCCTTCTCACCGGACGGTAGATCTCCCCGAAATTCCCGCCGAAGGGACCCTCCGCCTTCCAGGGAGCGCGAAGCTGTTTTTCATGGAAAGATCGGATGCCCTCCGCGGCGTTCTTTATGGCCTTTTCCAATTCCGGCGGGCACTTGGCGTTCTCGATCTCCCGCTTGGAGACTTTCAGCTTGCTGGGGCTAAGTTCGCATTTGTCGAACTGCCTGGTGTAATCGCAGACCGCCGCGTCCCCCGCCTTGGAGACGTTTTTTATAATGGCGCTTACGATCTCTACAAGCCTGGAACTCGGCCGCTCGTTCCTGCGGCTCTTCAAAACTTCTTCCAAAGCTTCTTTGCTTTCGATGATCTTCATTTGAACTTAAATCAGAAAATTATTATTTGTCATTATATCAAAACGCAATCACTGACGCCGCGCGTTTTTGGCGAACGCGATCTCGTCCTCCCGCTTCTTGGCCTTCTCCTTCAGGGACTCGCTCTTGTCGTAAGTGTGCTTGCCTTCGCAGAGGGCCACGGCGACCTTGACCTTGCCTTTTTTCAAATAGAATTTCAAGGGGATGAGCGTGAGACCCTTGCATTCTATTTTTTTCGACAATCTCAAGATCTCCTGGCGATGCAGGAGCAGTTTTCTCTTCCTTTCCGGATCGTGGTTGAAACGGTTGCCCTTGTCGTATTCGTTTATTTTGGCGCCGATAAGGTACATTTCCCCGTCGATGGGCCGGCAGTAAGCCTCCTGGATGTTGGCCTGGTGCGCTCTCAGAGATTTTATTTCCGTTCCCACCAGCGCCAAGCCTGCCTCCACCGTCTCAAGGATATTGTAATTGAAGCGGGCCTTCCTGTTCTCCACGAGGACCGGGGAGGTTTTTTTTTCTTCTTTCTTACTCATTTTCCCCGCTGCGCCTCAAATTTAAAAACGCGGAGGCGAATTCCGTCATGCGGTCTTCCATGATGGCTTCCCGCATTCTCCGCATCAGATCAAGATAAAAATATAGATTGTGCACCGTAAGGTAGTGGCCGGCCAAAGATTCGCCCACGTTGAAAAGATGCCTCAGGTAGGCCCTGGTGAAGCGTTGGCAGACCGGGCAGGGGCAGCCCTCCTCGAGGGGCCTTTCGTCTTTGGCGAAACGCCCGGCCTTGACCGGGACGTTGCCGGTGGACGTGAAAGCCGTGCCGTTCCTGGCGTTCCTGGTGGGCATGACGCAGTCGAACATATCCACGCCCCGCAGAACGCACATGACAAGATCCTCCGGCGTCCCCACGCCCATCAGATAGCGCGGCTTCTCGCTTGGCATATGCGAGGAGCAGAGGAGCTCGCAGACTCTGTACATTTCTTCCGGAGGCTCCCCCACCGCCAGGCCGCCGATGGCGAGACCAGGGAAATCGTATGGGAGCAATCCCTCCAGGCAGCGGATCCTCTCGTCGTCAAGAACTCCGCCCTGCACGATAGCGAAAAGCTGCTGACGCGGAACGGAATCGTCGAGGCCTTCCTCGTGATTCTTCAAGTTGAACTCCCGGTTGTCCTCGTAGCAGATCCTGGCCCACCCTAAAGTCCTGTTGACGGCTTTCTCTATGGCTTTCCTTTCCGACAGAGCCGGAGGGCACTCGTCGAAGGCCATGGCTATATCCGAACCCAGGGCCTGCTGCATGGCCATGGATTCCCTGGGGCCCAGAAACATCTTCTGACCGTCCACATGGCTCTTGAAAGTCACGCCCTCATCCGTAATGTCCCTTAAGGAAGCGAGACTATAGACTTGGAAGCCGCCGCTGTCGGTAAGAATGGACCTGTTCCAGGAAATGAACTTGTGCAAACCTCCCAGGGAGGCGACAAGCTCTTTGCCCGGACGGGTCATGAGATGGTAAGTGTTGCCCAGGATTATGTCGGCGCCCAAAGCCTCCAGTTCGGAGTGAGGCATGGCCTTGACGCAGCCTCTCGTCCCCACCGGCATGAAGCGCGGCGTGGTGAAGGTCCCGTGGGCGGTCCTGACTATCCCGGCCCTGGCCAGAGAGCCGCTGTCCTTATGTTCAAGTTTAAAATTCATTTTATTTATTATACAAAAAACTCCCGTCCTTTTAGGGCCTTAAAGAGAGAGCCTTTATTCACAGTTTCCCGACATGCTTTCCAGAGATTATCCAAAAATTTATCAACAGATCCGCGGCAGTTTTTCCAAAACTTACTGAAACCAAATCCACACCTTATCAACAGGATCTTGAGAAGCCTTCGGACACGCCGACTAAAGAATAATGCCCGCACCATCAATCACATGCATTTTTAAAAACAGCCGCCGTTTCACAATAAAGCCCAACTTTGCTAGAATATGTAAAATAATACAAAAAATTAAAGAGACCGTGGATACATCAAATCTTTCCAAAGAGGAACTGGAAGCTCGTTTCCGGGAAGAGATCCGCCACCACTATGATAAGAAATACTCTTATCATATCAGGCGGGTGATCCTTGCTATCGCCAAACTCGGTATCAAGCACATCATGCTGCGCGGCATCGAGAACTTCAAGACCATCCCCAAGAACGTTCCGGTCATCATCAGCGCCACCCACAAGAGCCATCTTGACTATCTTCTCATCGACTGCGTGCTTTTGAAAGCCATCGAGTACTACCCCTGCACCGTCGCCGGAAAAAATCTTTTCCACGGATATTTCAAGACCATGCTGCCGAAAGTGAAGGGCATCTGCCTTGACAGGGAGCGCATCAAGGAAGAGAATCTCAGGAAGAAAGAGAACATCATCTACCTCAAGACCTTCTACGATTACCTGACCGAAGAGATCTTCGGCAAATCCGAAACGGTACTCATCTACCCTGAAGCAGGCCGCTCCTACAACGGCAAAGTCGGAAAACTGGCCCACGGCATCTTCGGCATGGCAAAACGCGCCATTAATGAAGACGGCAAAATGGCCATCCTTCCCATGGGCATCACCTACGAGCGCGTAACCGAGGACGAAGTCTTCCCGCAGCTAATGAAGATCAAGGAAAAAGAAGGCATGTCAAAGCGCTATCGCGCCAAAGACCTCAGCTCCTTCAAACTCCATGCCCTTCTCCAGGCCAGAGGCCGAGTGCTCTTTTCTTTCGGCGAGCCCATCTACATCACCATGGAAGACCTCAGGCACCTGGACGAACTGGGAGAAAAAGTCAGGAACGCCATGATCAAAGAGACTGTCCTTACCCCGGTCTCCTTAGTCTGCCATTCCTTCGGCAAAGACAAATCTCTTAAACTCACCGAACTCTACGAGCGGATGGAAAGGGAAAAGAACATCGCCTACAAGAACGGCTACAAGATGATCCCGGGCGTCGATCAGAACGCCAATCCGGGCTACATCTGGAAATTGGCCAAGCCGCACCTTGCCATGCCCTGGAGGCTGCGCAACATCCTTAAAAGGAAAGGCGACACCATCAGCGTAGTGAAACCCGAGATCGTCGAATACTACGCTAACACCGTAGAGCACATGTACGAAGATTAAAGCGCCGAGGGGCAGAAGCTAGAGAGCGAACAGTCGGCGCGGCCATACGCTATGATCAGCCGCGGACTTTTCGCTACTAAATTTGATAGCGAAGAAATCCGTGAGGCAAAAAGCAAGCGCGCCAAATGGCGCGCTTGCTTTTTGTTTAACAACTAAAAGGATGGATTATTTCCGTTCCGCGCAGCGGCTGAAAGCAAGTATCTTTTTTATTGAACTAGGAAAACACGGAACCCGCCGCTGTCGTAGACTTCGCCGGGAGGGATTTCTCCACGGTCGGCGGAGCGGCAATCGCTGGCGCAGAAGTTCCAGCCCCCACCCCGAAGCACACGCCAATAACCTGCGGTATTGCCTTTCGGGTCGGTGGCCGGATCGCTGCCCAGATCTGACTGGTACCAATCCAGGCACCACTCCAACACGTTTCCGTGCATATCATACAACCCCCAGGCGTTGGGAAGATACGAACCGACGGTAGTGTGCTCATCATATCCGCCCTTTTCGTCATTCATATTGCCATAGCAGCGACCGACCTCATTCATTTCATCACATTGATCCTCGTCTGACAAATTCTTTCCACTATTCAAGGCAGTGGTCGTGCCTGCCCTGCATGCGTATTCCCATTGTGCTTCCGTGGGAAGATCGAATGATAAGCCGGTTTTGGAGCGAAGAATACCAAAGAACGATGTTGCGTCAACTTCGCTTTTTGCGGGCCAGTTCGTGCCTTTTTCCGCTCCGCGGATCATATCGTATGAAACGTATTCCACAGGGCGTGCGTCTCCCTGATAATTCGCCGGATTGTTTCCCATTATTAGTTCATATTGCTTTTGGGTGACTTCAAACACGCCCGCGAAGAAAGGCTTGGTCAAAGTCACTTCATGCTGGACTTCGTCATTGTATCTTCCCAGTTCGTCCTTTGGACTACCCATGGTGAATTTGCCAGCATTGATCTTACTTAGTACCATCTTTGTGGTCTTGTATTCCTCCGTCCAGCCGCCTTCCGGAACCTCGTCGAGATAACTTATCGCAAAGCTTGCTGCGTTAGTTCCGCCGGAAAGATCAACGACCATGTAGGTGTTGGTGCCCGGCGGAGGCGTCGGCTCATTGGACCCTGTCAAGAAAACGCGGAAGCCGTTGGAGTAGTCGGCGAAGCCGGGGCTTTGGAGGAAGCGGAAAGCAGAGCGACAGCAGCTGGCGTGGATACCCCAGAACCCGCTCCGGATAACACGGGAATGTCCTTCTCCGCCCTTCGGATCAGTGGCATCTCCGTCGTATGAGGCTTTCCAATCCAGACACCATTCCCTTATGTTTCCGTGCATATCATACAACCCCCAAGCGTTGGGAAGATACGAACCGACGGTGGTGTGAGCATTTGTGTATCCACCTTTGCCGTCATTTTGGTTGGAATAGTAGCGGCCTACTTCCGCCATTTCATCGCATTCAGACTTGTCTGACAGATTCTTCCCGCTGTTCAAAGCGGTGGTCGTGCCCGCCCTGCAGGCGAACTCCCACTGGGCTTCCGTGGGAAGATCAAATTCCAAGCCGGTCTTAGCACGCAAAATTCCGAAGAAAGATTCCTCGTCGACTTCATTGTTATCCGGCCAACCAGCGCCTTTATCCTTTCCGCGGATCTTATTGTATGAAACGCATTCTACAGGGCGTGCGTCGCCTTTATATTGTGACGGATCGTTTCCTGTTACTAGTTCATATTGCTTTTGGGTGACTTCAAACACACCTGCAAAGAAAGGCTTGGTCAAGGTCACTTCGTGCTGGACTTCGTCATCGTCTCTTTCCAGTTCGTTCTCGGGGCTGCCCATGGTGAATTTCCCGGCCTCGATCTTGCTCAACACCATCTTGGTGGTCTTGTATTCCTCCGTCCAGCCGCCTTCCGGAACTTCATTGAGATAGCTTATCGGATAGCTTTCGGCACTTGGGCCTCCTGAAAGATCAATGACCATGTACAATCTGTTTGTTACTGCCGGAGGAGGATCCACAGGGGATTCTCCTGTGAACGCAGGAGAAGCGGCGTTGGGGAGAAGTTTGAATGTCGCCGTCGCCTTGCCCTTGGAATTGGCGGAAAATTTAATTTGAAAATCTGTACCTTTATTCGCGTGCTTAAAGTTTTTGCCATTCAGCTCGGGAGTGAAGGTGTAAGCGGCAACACTTCCCGGGCCTTTTTCGTTGGACAGCAAGTCCAAGACCGTTGCCTTTTGTGTCTTGAAATTATCGATATCTTTCGTATCTATAGTTCCGGAGGATTTCAAAGTGGCTTTGTCGAGCTTACATGTTTCAGTCCCTATAACAAAAGCAAAATTCTTTGTAACATCCTTTTCAGTCCAACTGAATTTTCCTTTTTTCGATTTGATAGAGATCTTCTGACCGCCATTCTTTGTCCCGTAGCCTTTCTTGCTTTCTGGAATCAGCGTAGGGGAAGAAAGGCAACTGCCGAGATTGTTGAAGATCGAAACGCTGCTTTTCTCTTCGGCAAGTGCTTTTAAGGCTGCTTCGCTCAACGTTCCGCTCAGTTTAAGCGTAGTCGAACCCTTGACATATTTTTGGACATTCACGACTTCCTGCGTAACAGTGTCGGCTAATACCGATCCAGCCATAAAGAAAATCATGGCGATAGCGATAAGAAGGTAATTTTTCATTATTTTTTCTCCTAAAATTTTACAAGGTCATCCACTACGCGCCCTTTTGGTGGCAAAGGAATTTGAGCGGACATTCGGCGCATTTGGGAGCGCGGGCCTGGCAGATAGCGCGGCCATGCGCGATAAGCTGGTGGCTGAAATCTGTCCATTCTTCCCTGGGGACAATTTTTATCAGGTCTTTTTCTATCTTTTCAGGCTCGGTGTTTTTGCTGAGGCCAAGGCGGTTTGAAAGCCTTGAAACATGCGTATCGACCACTATGCCGTCGTTGATGCCGTAACCCGTGCCCAAGACGACGTTGGCGGTCTTCCTGGCCACGCCCGGGAGCGATGTCAATTCTTCCATGGTCTTCGGTACGCGCCCTCTGAATGTTTCCGCGATCATTTTCGAGGCGGCGATGATGTTTTTGGCTTTGTTCTTATAAAAGCCGCAGGAGCGGATCAGCTTTTCAACGTCCTCCTGTTTGGCGTTTCCCAGATCTTTGGGCGTAGGATAAGATTTGAAAAGATTTGGCGTCGTCAGGTTGACTCTTTCATCGGTGCACTGGGCGGAAAGAATGGTGGCGCACAAAAGCTGCCAGACACTTTTGTGTTTGAGAGAGCAGCCCGCTTTGGGATAAGCGGCTTTTACCGCTTTGATGACGCTTGCTTTTCTTTCCTTTTCCGTCATTTGATGAGCAGGGCTTCCTTGGCCAGTTCCGAGAGCGTCTGGTTGTCGAGTTTCGAGACCTTGATTAGGATGTCCTTTGCTCCCGCGGCGGAATCGTAGCCCAGGCGGAAGATGGTGAACTGCGCCAGATTCATGTCCTTGTTGCGGTTGGAGAAAAGCACCATGAGCTTGTCGAAGAGCCCTTCCCTGATCATGGCGTCCACCACGGCTTCCTTGGCGGAAAAGGATCTGCTGGCCAAAGACTTTTCGTAGAAGGAGCCCTTTTCTTTCAAGGGAACGTTCAGGCGGGACATCAGAAGGATGAGATGCGCTTCGCCGGAGATGTTTCTGATGTCGAACTCAGGCTCGCCTTTCAGATTGCCGGGAGCTTTGTCCGCGGTCTTGTTTTTCGTATCCTTATAGGCGGTCTTGTAAACTTCGAACTTTTCCTCATCGGTCAGATCGAGATTATAGATGGCGCGGAAGACCGGCTTCTCCCAATAGCGGGATTCCTCGCGACCCAAAAGCAGCTTCAAAAGCGGAAGCGCTTCCTTGGAGCGCGACGCTTCCAACAAGGCTATGGCTTCCAATATCCTCTGGTAATCCTCGAAACGGATGCCCTGGCCGTTAAGGTCGGGGCAGTTCTTCAAAATGAACTCCGAGCCGCCGATGTATCTCTTCATCAAGTACAGTTCCGTGTCGCTGGAGACCATTTCGACGCCGCTGGAAAGGCCGGACACGCCTCTCTTCAAATATTTCAAAAGGCTGTCGTTCTTGGCCTGCATCAGAGCGATGCCCAGGGGACGGGAGATCTCGAAGTAATCGTTGAGCATTTTCTGTCCGGGAGCGTATTTGGCGCCGATCCTGGCCAGGGCGTAGAGGACATAGGCCCTCGCGTTGTAGATGTCCTCCCTGGTGGTCCTGCTGACGTAAGGGTTCGGCTTTTCCTGGCATTTCCCCCACATGAGGTTAAGCGCCATCACGCTGTCGTCGCAGGGGAACTTTCCCAGTTCGAAAGCCAGCCGCGGGAAATGCGTCGGTTCCGAGACCTCCACCACGTTGGTGGCAATCTCCTCGATGTGCTTTTTCTCCAAAGGCGTGATGGAGAAAGCGCTTGCGGTCAGAAGGAAAAACAACAGAAAAACAGGAATGCGTCTCATAACATTTCCTCGCTTATATTGTAGCGATGAAGCTTATTGTACAGCGTGCGGCGGGACATGCCCAGCTCTTCCGCCGCCAGGCCCCGATTGCCGCCGTGTTTTTTTAAAGTTGCGATGATCAGATTCTTTTCGGCCTGCTCCAGCACCGTCAGTTCTCCCTCCGCGACCTCCATTTCCCTCATGGCGGCGGGCAGCGACTCGATGGTCAGGTCGTCGCCCAGGGAAAGGATGACGGCGCGCTCGATAACGTTGGACAGCTCCCTGACGTTGCCCGGCCAGTCGTAGGAAATAAGGGCGCTCAGCGCTTCCGGAGCGATCCTGGCCATGTTTTTACGATTCTTTTCAGAGTGCTTGCGCATGAAGAAATCCGCCAGGGGCGGAATGTCCTCCTTGCGGTCGCGCAAAGGCGGGATATGCATGGGCACGACGCTCAGGCGGTAGAAAAGGTCCTCCCTGAACCTTCCCTGCTTTATGGCCTCGCCGAGGTCCTTGTTGGTGGCTGAGATCACGCGGCAGTCGGAGGTTATGGTCTGGGTACCGCCCAGACGTTCGAAAGTTTTTTGCTGCAGGACGCGCAATATCTTGGCCTGCGTTTCCAAGGCCATGTCCCCTATCTCGTCCAGGAAGATCGTGCCGCCGTCCGCCAGTTCGAAGCGCCCTTTCCTCTGGGCCAGGGCCCCCGTAAAGGCGCCCTTCTCGTGGCCGAAAAGCTCGGACTCCAGAAGCTGGTCGTGGAGCGCGGCGCAGTTGACTTTCACAAAGGGCTTCTGGCTGCGGGCGCTGCGGGATTGAATAAAATTCGCAAGGACTTCCTTTCCGGTGCCGCTCTCGCCGGTAATGAGAACGGAGGCCTCGCTGGAAGCCACCTTTTCAGCCAACAGGAAGAGATCCTTCATGGCGGCGCTTTCCGCCACGAAATTTTCCTTGGGAGATTCCTTCTCGCCTCCGCTTTCCACTTTCCCCTGCTTGCCAAGTCCGCTTTTGATAGCTTTCTCCAGGACGCTCATGTCCAGCGGTTTCAAAATGTAGTCGTAGGCTCCCGCCTTGACGGTCTGCACCGCGTTCTCTATGGTGCCGAAGGCCGTCATTATGAGGATGGGGACATTCTGGTCAAAGGAACGTATCTCTTTGACCGCGGTGAGCCCGTCCATTTCCGGCATGCGCATGTCCATCAAGACAAGATCAGGGTGCTGAGTCTTAACGCAGCGCACCGCTTCCTTGCCGTTGGTCACTTCCATGACGGAGTAGCCGCCGTGCTCCAGGTTGGCCCGGAGCATGTCGCGGTGGGCTCTGTCGTCGTCCGCCACCAATATCCAGATCTCCTTAGTCTTTATCATTGACAACTCCTGGCAAAAGTATCTCGAAAATGGCGCCGCCCCCCGCGGCGTTGCGGGCGGAAATAGTGCCCTTGTGTTCGGTGACCGCCTTTTCCACGCTGGCCAAGCCCAGGCCGGAGCCCTCCGCCTTGGAGGTTATGAAAGGATCGAAGAT
>JAFZID010000202.1 GCA_017554565.1 bacterium | reverse complement strand
TCGATGAAAAAACCGACCTTCTCCTGACCTGCGACACCCTGACGGAGGGGACGCATTTTTTAAAAGGCGTCGCTCCGGAAAAACTGGCCCACAAGCTTCTGGCAGTCAATCTGAGCGACGTGGCGGCCATGGCCGGGAAACCCTGGCTGGCCCTGCTTTCCTTTGCCGCGCCCAAAGGTTTTTCCAGGAAATTCGCGGAATCTTTTTTCCGCGCCCTGGGAAAGGAAGCGGAAAAATACGGCCTTCGGATAATAGGCGGGGACTGCGTGGCGGGGGAAAAGCTTACCCTTACCCTGACCATGCTTGGCAAAGTGAAAAGAGGGGAGGCCCTGCTGCGCTCGGGAGCGAAGGCGGGGGATCTGGTCTTTGTCACCGGCCGCCTCGGCGGGACTCTGAAAAGCGGGAAGCACCTTACCTTCGAGCCCCGCTTGGCAGAGGCGCGCTATCTTCGGGAAAAATTATCCCCCAGCGCCATGATGGATCTTTCCGACGGGCTTTTCGAAGACGGACGGAAACTGGCCGTATCCTCAGCCCTGACCATGAACATTCAAAGCGGTCTGGTGCCTTTGAACCGGGGCTGCGGCCTTAAGGAAGCCCTGACCGGCGGAGAGGATTTCGAGCTTTTGCTGACGGTCCCTCCGGAAAACTGGAACGAAAGGGCCGGGAAAAATTTTCAAAAGAGATTCAACCTGGAGCTGACGCTTGTGGGCGTCATGGAGAGCGGGGGGAAGGCGGCTCTTCTCATAGACGGGAAAAAGAGACCCTGGAGCGGGTATGCGCATTTCGGAGTTTAAGATGAAAGCCAAAAGCGCCGCCGAGACCATAGCGGCGGGGGAGAGGCTGGCGGCTTCTCTGGAGACGGGCGACGTGCTCTGCCTGAAGGGCAGCCTGGGGGCGGGGAAGACCACCTTCGTCAAAGGCGTCATCCGGGCTCTGCAGGGCGAGGAGACGCTTTTCATGGGCAGCCCCACCTATACGCTGGTCCAGGAATACCGCTTCAAAAAGCCCCATGTTTTTCATTTTGACTTTTACAGGTTGAAAAGCGCCGGGGAGATCTGGAACATCGGCTGGGAGGAGTATCTTTTGAGCGGCGGGATATGCGTTGTGGAATGGGCCGATCTCTTTCCGGAGCTTATTCCTGCGGGGGCCCGCTGGCTGGAGTTTTCCAAAAGGGGTGAGGCGGTCTTGAAGCACGGCCTCTAGCGGCATGCTTTTTGCTTGTATATATGCGGACAATTGTTTCTTCTTGTCAAAATGACAAAGAGGTCGTTTCGGCAAGACTAATCAAAAATAAAAACAAATTATGATCCAGGTTCAACATCTAATCAAACTTTTCGGCAGCTTCCGGGCCGTGGACGACGTGACCTTCGAAGTGCAGAAAGGGGAGGTCCTGGGATTCCTGGGACCCAACGGAGCGGGCAAAAGCACCACCATGCGCATGCTGACCGGCTTTTTCCCGCCCACTTCCGGCACCGCGAAGATCATGGGCTTCGACATCATAAAGGAATCGCTGGAAGCCAAAAGGCAAATAGGTTATCTGCCGGAGAACGCGCCGGTGTATCCCGACATGACGGTGGAGGGATATCTGAAATTCATCGCGGAAGTGAGAGGCTTTTCCGGACAGGAATTAAAAAAGAAAGTCGCCCGGGCGGTGGAGATCTGCAGCCTTGAAAAAGTTCTGCCCCAGACCGTGGACACCCTGTCAAAGGGCTACAAGCAGCGCGTCTGCTTCGCCCAGGCCATACTGCCCGATCCTCCCGTCCTCATCCTGGACGAACCCACCGACGGGCTGGATCCCAACCAGAAGTTCGAGGTGCGCCGCATGATCTCCTCCATGGCGGAGAACAAGTGCGTCATCCTCTCCACCCACATATTGGAGGAAGTGGACGCGGTCTGCACCAGGGCCATAATAATCGCCAACGGCAAGATCGTGGCCAACGGCTCCCCGGAGGAGCTGAAGCGCCGCTCCTCCCTTTACGAGGCGGTCACCTTCTCCCTGGATAGCGTGCCGAAGGACGAGGCGGTCAGCGCCGTCTCCGCCCTGGCCAACGTGGCGAAGGTCGAAGTCTTGAAAGAGAACGAAGGGTCGCTTACCCTGAGGGCGCTGCCCGCCGCGGGCAGCGTCATCGCTCCGGCCGTGGCTGAAGAGATCAGAAGAAGGGGCTGGATCAGCACCCAGTTCCATGTGGAGGAGGGCCGTCTTGACGAGGTCTTCCGCAACATCACGAGGCAGTAGAAATGAAAACCATCTATAGCATAATGAAAAGAGAGATGAACGGCTACTTCGGCTCCCCCGTGGCCTATGTCTTCATCGTTATTTTCCTGATCCTCTGCGGCTTTTTCACGTTTCAGTTCGGCGATTTTTACAATTCCAACGACGCCAGCCTGAGGACCTTCTTCGTCTGGCATCCCTGGCTCTACCTCTTCCTCATTCCCGCCGTGGCCATGAGGATGTGGGCGGAGGAACGCCGCACCAGGACCATCGAGCTTTTGCTGACGCTTCCGGTGACGCTGCCCCAGGCCATACTGGGAAAATTCCTGGCGGGCTGGCTTTTCATCGGCATCGCGCTTGCCTTGACTTTCCCCATGGTCATAACCGTCTGCTATCTGGGCGATCCCGACATCGGCCAGATCGTAGCCGGCTACGTCGGCAGCTTCCTGCTGGCGGGCTGCTATCTGAGCGTGGGCAGCTTCGCCTCCAGCCTCACCAGAAACCAGGTGGTGGCCTTCATCATCTGTCTGGTCATCTGCCTTTTCTTCGTGGTGGCGGGCTGGGCTCCGGTGACGGACGCCCTGGCCAGCAGCGTGCCTTTGAGCGTGGCCAACTTCATAGCCTCCCTGAGCTTCATGTACCGCTTCGACTCCGTGCAGCGGGGCGTCATCGACACCAGGGATCTCATTTACTACGCTTCCGTGATAACCTTCATGCTGGCTGCCAGCTCGGTAGTCTTAACTTCCCGCAAAGCATCCTGAAACAGCCATGAACTTCTCTTCACAGAAATTTCTGACATCCGTAGTGGGGCTCATAGCCCTTCTGGCGGTCATCATCATAGTCAATTTCGTCGCTTCGTCACTGTATCTGCGCTGGGACATCACCGAGGCCAAGACCTACAGCCTCACGGAGGGCACCAAGAAGATGCTCTCGAACCTGGACAGGGACGTGACCATTAAGCTTTTCTACTCCTCCAGCCTGCCGGGGCAGCCCTCCTACATAAAGGCTTTCGCCGGCCGGGTGAAGGATCTCCTGAAGGAATACGAGAACAATTCCAAGGGCGCCCTGAAGCTGGAGATCCTGGATCCGAAACTTGATTCCGACGAGGAAGAATGGGCCCTGAAATACGGTCTGCGCCGCGTCTCCTTGAGCCAGAGCCCGGATTCCGAAGGCTTCTTTTATTTCGGCATCGTGGCGGAATCCCTGGACCAGAACACCTCTCTTCCGGTGGTGGATATTTCCAGGGAGCGCTATCTGGAGTACGACGTCTCCCAGCTCATATACCAGGTCCTGCATCCCCAGAAGAAAGTCATCGGCATAATAAGCACCCTGCCCGTGACCGGCACGGACAAGCAGGACATGTACGGCGCCAATTCCAAGGGCGTCCAGCAGCCCTGGTTCATCGTGAACGAACTGAAGAGGAACTACGTTGTCAGGAACATCAGGCCCCAGGAGGGCAAGATCCCCGAGGACATAGATCTTCTGATGGTCATCCATCCCAAGGAATGGCCCGACGACACCATGGTGGCGATAGACCAGTTCATCATGAAGGGCGGCAAAGTCATCTTCTTCGTCGACCCCTTGTGCACCGCGGACCGGGACGAGCATTCTCCCATCATGCCCTTCGGCGCCTCCGACGCCAACATGCTGTTCGAGAAATGGGGATTTTCCATCCAGAGCGGCAAGATCGTGGCGGACCTGGATTACCCGACCATCCTCAGCAACGGGACCGGCGGCCAGGAAAAGAACCCCCTGTGGCTCAGCCCCACCGGGGAGAGCTTCAACGCCAACGAGATCATGACCGCCCAGCTGGACAGGCTTCTGATGCCTTTGGCGGGCGCCATAATCCCCAAGAGCGACGCCAAGCTGACCATTACGCCTTTGGTCTCCACCTCGCTGAACGCCTCCCTTATCGACATCACGGAGGTCTTCCAGGAAGCCAGCGACCTGAGGATGAAGTTCAATTCCGACGTGAAGAACTACTCCCTGGTCGCCAAGATAAGCGGACAGTTTGAGAGCGCCTTCGCGGATCAGACGAACCTTTTGAGCTACGCCCAGGGCGACAACACCATCGTGGTCTTCGCGGACGCCGACATTCTCTGCGACCAGTACAACATCCGCCAGATCGGTTTCATGGGCATGCAGGCTTACCAGCCCCTCAACAACAACTTCACCCTCATCCTGAACGCCGTCAACCAGCTCAGCGGCGACCAGAACCTGATCGCCATCCGGGCCAGGGACAGCTACGAAAGGCCCTTCACCGTGGTCAGGGAACTGGAGAAAAAAGCCCAGAGCGAATGGCTGGCCAGGGAGCAGGCGCTTTCCCAGCAGTATGAATCGCTGCAGCGCCAGCTCTACGAACTTCAGCAGCAGAAGGACGAATCCCAGCGCATGATCATCAGCCCCGAGCAGGAGAAGAAGATCAAGGAGTTCCAGAACCAGCGCCAGCAGATAGCAAGAGAGCTGAAGCAGGTGAGGAAGAACCTCAACCGCGACAAGGAGAAACTGGGCTTCGAGCTGAAAATGCTCAACATCGTTTTGATCCCGCTTCTGGTCTGCCTCGTCGGAATTTTCCTGGCAGTCCGTCACCAATACAAAATCAAGAGAAGATGAACATAAGAACGACATTGATCCTGCTCGTCGCCGCTCTTCTGGGATTGGCCGGCATCATGGGGTACCGGAAATACCAGGAGATGAAGGACGCCCAAAAGCGTCATCTGGGTGCGAAGATCTATGAGAACTATCCCGTCAACGACATCGCCAGGATAACCCTCAGGGACAGCACCGCCGAGACCGTTCTGGAGAGGGACGGCGGCCACTGGCTCGTCAAAGACGGCGGCAATTTCCGGGCCCGCTACTCCGTCCTGGCGGAGCTTCTGGCCAGCATTTACGAAATGCGCTCCGGCCAGGAGGTCAACGTCAGGAAGTCCGGCTACCAGCAGCTGAAGGTGGCGGATCCCGACGACGTGACCACCAACTCCGGCCAGCTGGTGGAGACCTTCCTGCCGGACGGCACGAAAGCCTCCTCCTTCATCGTGGGCAGAACGAAGGCCAGAAGCATGGAAGGCATGCAGGGCGGCGCGTTTGATCCCGGGGATCTTTTCGTGGGCCAGTATGTCAGGCTCAGGGACGAGGAGAAGCCCATGCTCGTAAAAACCATCTTCCGCGTCGCGCCCCAGCCGGAATTCTGGCGGGACACCACCGTGCTGAAGGTGAAAAAGGACGAGGTGACGCGTCTGGAAGGCCCGGATTACGTCCTTTCGGGCGAGGAAGGGGATCTTACCCTTCCGGGAGGAGAAAAGCCCAATTCCGGCGCTCTCATGCGCCTTCTCGAGCCCATGGTGAACCTGAACGCCAGGAGCGCCGCGGAGGAAACGAAGGAGATGAAGGAAGTTTTGAAAGTGAGGCTGAAAAGCGGCCTCAATTACACCCTCTCCGGACTGGGGGAGGACGGCGCTCCCTGCTATCTGACCGTAAAGGCCGGGTTCGAAGCTCCCGACAGGGGCACCAACGAGGTCACCAGCGCGGAGAAGGCGCTGGATCTCAAGACCGCGGACGAGGCCGAGCAGTACAACCAGTGGTTCGGCCGCTTCCTCTACGAGATCGAAAAGGGCTCCTACAAGAAGCTGTTCATCGATAAAAGCATCCTTACCCAGCCCGAAAAGTCCGAGGAGGACTCCGAGGAGGAGGGCGCCAAAGGGACGCCCTTCGACGAGATGGAGGATGTGGAAGACGCCTGAGAGACTGTTTGTCCGAAAAAAAAGGGGGCCGCGGGGCGGCCCCCTTTTTTTCGCGGCGGCTACCGAATTTGCTGGAAAAAAATGATATTTTAGCGTTCCCGCGGAATATAGGGTATAATGTATGTATAAAAAATAATTATTGAATATTATTATGGCCTTCGTTCATTTGCACACCCTTTCCGAGTATTCGCTTCTCAAGAGCGCGCTGCGCCTGCAGGACCTCATAAGGCAGGCTGCTTTTTTCAAGATGCCGGCGCTGGCTTTGACAGACCATATGAACATGTCCGGGGCCGTGCGCTTTTACGATTCCTGCATGGAATCCGGCGTGCAGCCGGTCCTGGGAGTGGAGGCCGATCTGGAGCCCCTCTCGGAAAAATACTGGCGCGAGAACCTCATGGAGGAAGGCGAACCCGGGGCGATGACTTCCGTCATCCTGGCCCGCTCCAACGAAGGCTACAAAAAGCTCTGCCGGATCCTGACCAGGGCCTATGCCGAGTGCGGGGAGGGGAGAGCGCCGCTCATCAGGAACGAATGGCTGAAGGATTCGGAGGGGGACCTCATCTTCCTTACCGGCGGCTCCCGCGGCGAAGTCTTCAGGCTGCTTCAGAAGGACGCGAAGCTGGAGGCTGCGAACTGCCTGGCCCAATACCAGGAGTTTTTCGGAAAAGAAAACGTTTACCTGGAGATCCAGTGGCACGGCCTGGAAGCGGAGAGGGAGGTCATGAAAAAGCAGATAGAGCTGGCCCGCTCCCTCAAGATCCCCATGGCGGCGACCAACGGCTGCCTCTATTTGAAAAAGGAGGACGCCGGGATCCTGGAACTATTGAAAGCCATAGAATCCGGGAAGACCGTGGATGATCCCGGGGAGCTCACCCCGGAGTGCAACCAGTATTATTTCCGCTCCGAAGAGGAGATGCGCGCCATCTGCCGCAACATCCCGGAAGCCTGCGACAACACCGCCGCCATCGCGGAGCGCTGCATCGTGGAACTGAATCCCGAGAGAAGGACGGACCTGCCCAGGTTCCCGCTTGCTCCGGGGGAGAATTCCGAAGACTTCCTGAGGAAGAAAGCCAAAGAAGGGCTCTTGAAGCGCTATCCAATCTTAAGCGAGGAAAAAAACAGCGAAGAGAGCATGAAGATCCTGGGGCGCTTCGACTACGAGCTGGACGTCATCAGGAAGCTGGGCTTTTCGGATTATTTCCTCATCGTGGCGGACTACGTGGATTTCGCCAGGAGATCCGGCATTCCCGTGGGACCGGGGCGAGGCTCCGCCGTCGGTTCCGTGGTTTCCTACGCCCTGGGCATCACCGAGATCGATCCTCTGGAGTACGACCTGTATTTCGAGCGCTTCCTGAATCCCAGCCGCCGCAAGATGCCGGACATCGACATCGACTTCTGCGAGCGCCGGCGCGGGGAAGTCATAGATTACATCAGGGAGCGCTACGGCAGGGAGCGGGCGGCCCAGGTGGCCACCTTCAGCACCCTGCGGGCCAAGGCCGCGCTGCAGGACTGCGCCAGGGTCCTGAAGGCTCCGCCGGAGGAGGTGG
>JAFZID010000201.1 GCA_017554565.1 bacterium | reverse complement strand
CGCCCCCGCCAAGAAGCCCGTCGTGAAGGCTCCCGCGAAGAAGGCCGCTCCCGTAAAGAAAGTCGCCCCCGCCAAGAAGCCCGTCGTGAAGGCTCCCGCGAAGAAGGCCGCTCCCGTAAAGAAAGCCGCCCCCGCCAAGAAGCCCGTCGTAAAGGCTCCCGCGAAGAAGGCTGCTCCCGCAAAGAAAGCCGCGCCCGCCAAGAAGCCCGCCGTCAAGACTCCCGCGAAAAAGGCCGCTCCCGCGAAGAAGGCTCCCGAAAAGAAAGCCGTGAAGCCCGCCGCGAAGCCGGCTGCGAAATCCGCTCCGAAAAAGCCCGAGAAACCCGCTCCGAAAAAGCCCGCCGCCCAGCCCGCCAAAAAGGTCGTGGCCGCGAAGCCGGCTGCGAAGCCCGCTCCCGAAAAAGAGAAGGCCAAACGCAGACCTACGGAAGAGGAAAAGAAAGCCGCCGCCATCCGTTTGGCGGAACTGAAGCAAACCGGCGGCAGGAGAAAAGTCAACTATGACGACGACGACGAAGGCAGCGCTGTCATAAGCCCCGTTCTGGTCGCCAATCTGGTCGCCCAGCTGAGCGACATGTGCATTGAAGACGAAAACGGCGTGAAATGCGTGACCCTGACCCAATTCACCACGGTGGCGCCCGAGGACATCCGGATGGAAGATCTGGAAGAACTTCAGAACCGCGTGGTGGAAGGCCTGAAACGTTTGGGCATCGAATTCAAGGACGAAGAGGAGATAGAGGACAGCTACGACACCGCCATGGGCGAAGGCGCCAGCGACGACCCGGTCAAGACCTACCTGAGGCAGATGGGCAAAACGAAGCTTTTGACCAAGCAGCAGGAGCAGGAAATGGCCAAGACCATCCGCGACGCGGAACGTCAGATCAAGGAGATCGTAGGCGGCTTCGGCAACCTGCCCACCAGAGTGCTGGAACTGTGCAACAGCCTCCTCGGCGCTTCCGAGCGCTTCGACCATATCGTTTCCGAAGACGAGCGCAAAAACTCCGGAAGCCGCGACAACTACGTGAAGAACATGCGGCCCATCCGCCGGGAGATAAGATCGCTGGATCTTTTCATGCGCCAGACTTACATGCGCATGATCTGCGCCAGAAGGGACGGCAGGAAGGACGAGGCTGAGAAACTGGGCGAGCAGCTGCGCCGGGACCACGGCAAGATGACCGATCTCATCGGCAAGCTGCACTTCAAGCACAGCATGGTGGAAAACTTCGCGGAAGACGTTCTGAAGATCGCCGGCTCCATCGAAGACACCAAGAAGACCATAGCCGACCTCAAGGAAGCCAACAAGCAGGAAGAAGACAAGGAGACCAAGGAGCGCAACAGAAGGCGCATCGCTCAGGAAGAGCAGAAGATCCAGATCCAGGAATTCGAGTGCCGCATGCCCATGAAGGACATCCTCTCCAAGGCCGACCAGCTTTCCAAGTGGACCGAGAAGGCCAGGCAGGAAAAGAACAAGATGGTGCTGGCCAACCTGAGACTGGTGGTCTCCATCGCCAAGAAATACATGAACCACGGCCTGGACTTCCTGGATCTCATCCAGGAGGGCAACACCGGCCTCATGAAAGCGGTGGACAAGTTCGACCATGAGAGAAGCTTCAAGTTCTCCACCTACGCCACCTGGTGGATCAGGCAGTCCATCACCCGCGCCATCGCGGACCACGCCCGCACCATCCGCATCCCGGTGCACATGATCGAGACCATCAACAAGATGAGGAGATCCACCAAGAAGCTGGTGCAGCAGAACGGCACGGAGCCTTCTCCCGACGAGATCTCCAACGACATCGGCGTTCCCGTCCAGAAGGTCCAGAGCATCCTGAAGATGTCCCAGCAGCCCATTTCGCTGCAGACGCCCGTGGGCGAAGGCAACGATTCCACCTTCGGCGACTTCATCGAGGACAAGAGCGCGGAGAATCCCATCCACGCCGCCAACAGCAAGCTCCTCAACGAAAAGATCACCGAGGCCCTGAGCCAGCTCAGCGACAGGGAAAGGAAGGTCATCATATTGCGCTTCGGACTGCTGGAGAAGTACGGACCTCCCAAAACCCTGGAGGAAGTCGGCAAGGTCTTCGCGGTCACCCGCGAACGCGTCCGCCAGATCGAATCCAAGGCCCTGAAGAAACTGAAAGCCCCGCTGCGCAGCAGCAAGCTTTTCGCCTTCTACGAAGAGATGGAGTAAACTGAATGGAAGACAGGCTGACGCATCTGCAAGAACTGGAATCTGAGAGCATCCACATCATAAGGGAAGTGGCGGCGGAGTTCGCCAATCCCGTGATGCTCTATTCCATCGGCAAAGACTCCTCCGTCATGGTCAGGCTGGCCCAGAAGGCTTTCTATCCCGCGCCGATACCCTTCCCCCTGCTGCACGTGGACACCAATTTCAAATTCCACGACATGTACGCCTTCAGGGACAAATTCTGCAAGGATATCGGCGCGGAGTTGAGGATCTACCGCAACGAGGAAGCCATCGCGGCCGGCACCAACCCCTTCGACCTGGGCACGCAGAAATGCTGTTCGCTCCTTAAGACCCAGGCGCTGGTGGACGCCATCAGGATCGGCAAATACGACGCGGCTTTCGGCGGCGCGAGAAGGGACGAGGAAAAATCCCGCGCCAAGGAAAGGATCTTCTCCTTCCGCGACGAGATCGGGCAGTGGGAGCCCAAGAACCAGCGCCCCGAGCTCTGGAACCTCTACAACGCCAAGATAAACAAAGGCGAGTCCATCCGCGTCTTCCCCTTGTCCAACTGGACGGAATTAGACGTCTGGCAGTACATCTACAAGGAGAACATTCCCATAGTTCCCATGTATTTCGCCAAGGAAAGGGAAATGGTGGTAAGGGACGACATGCTGATACCCTTGGACGGCCCCATCCCTCTCAAGAAGGGCGAAAAGCCCGAGAAGGTCATGTGCCGCTTCAGGACGCTGGGCTGCTATCCCTGCACCGGCGCCATCCGCTCCACGGCCAAAACGGTCCCGGAGATCATCGAGGAAATGATGGTCGTCACCATTTCCGAAAGATCGACGCGCATCATAGACCACGATACGGAAGGCTCCATGGAGATCAAGAAAAGGGAAGGTTATTTTTAAGATGAAAAAAGTGAATAAAGGCAAAACGATAGAAGCGTTCCTGAAGGAGAACGAGCAGAAGGAGCTTTTGCGCTTCTCGAGCGCCGGCAGCGTGGACGACGGAAAGTCCACGATGTTAGGGCATCTTCTGCACGACGCCAAGGGCGTTTACGAAGACCAGCTGGCCTCCATCAAAAACGCCAGCAAGCAAATGGCCAAGGGCGAGATAGACTACGCGCTCTTCACGGACGGCCTGAAGGCGGAGAGAGAGCAGGGCATCACCATCGACGTGGCCTACCGCTATTTCTCCACGCCCAAGCGCAAGTTCATCGTGGCGGACACTCCCGGGCACGAGCAGTACACCAGGAACATGGCCACCGGCGCCAGCACGGCGCAGCTGGCGGTCATACTGATAGACGCCCGCCTGGGCGTCCTCACGCAGTCCAAGCGCCACCTTTTCATCTCCTCCCTCATGGGAATACCCCACATCATCGTGGCGGTCAACAAAATGGACCTGGTGGATTATTCCGAGGAAGTCTTTGCGAAGATCAAAAAGGACTTCAGCGCTTTCGCCAGGAAGCTGAACATCAAGGACCTCAGGTTCGTGCCCATAAGCGCCCTCGTGGGCGACAACGTGGCTGCTAGGGACAAGGAGCACATGACCTGGTACGAAGGCGAGAGCCTTCTGGAACTGCTGGAGAACGTCTATATCGGCAGCGACAGGAACATGGTGGACCTCAGGTATCCCGTGCAGTATGTGCTGCGGCCGAACCTGAATTTCCGCGGTTTCTGCGGACAGGTGGCTTCCGGCGTCATAAAAGTCGGCGACGAAGTCATGGCGCTGCCCAGCGGCAAGCGCAGCCATGTGAAAGCCATCGTCACCATGGACGGGGACCTGGATCACGCCATCCCCGGGCAGTCGGTGACGGTGACGCTGGAGGACGAGATAGACATCAGCCGCGGCGACATGCTCGTCAGGCCGAACAATCTGCCCCAGACGGACCGCCACATCGAGGCGACTTTGATCTGGATGAGCGAGCAGCCCATGGACCCCAACGGCAGCTACTTCATCAAGCAGACCACCATGACCTCCCGCTGCCGCCTTGAAAAACTGCGCTACAGGATAGACGTCAACACGCTGCACCGTGAGAAAGCCGACCATCTGGAACTTAACGAAATAGGGCGCGTCTCCATTGTTTCCAACCGGAAGCTGATGTTCGACCCCTTCGAGCAGAACCGGGCCACGGGCTCCTTCATCCTGATCGACGCCATCACCAACAACACGGTGGCGGCGGGCATGATAATCAGGAGGGAAAGCGCCGACGACACGCCGGAGCTGAACGGCAAGACGACCGACGAAAGGCTGCGCCGTCATCCGGACGCCGTGGGAACGGCGGAAAGAAGCGAGCGCCTCGGCCAGATCGCCCAGACCATCTGGGTGACCGGATTGGTGGCCTCCGGCAAGTCCGACCTGGCTTACGCCCTGGAAAAGGAGATCTTTGAAAAGGGCGGCCTGGCTTATGTTCTGGACGGCGAGGACATGCGCCTCGGCCTCTGCAGGGACCTGGACTTCACGGCCTGCGACAAGGCCGAGCACATCAGGAGAGTGGCGGAGGCCGCCAAGCTCCTCAACGAGGCCGGCGTCACGGCCATCTGCGCTTTCGTTTCGCCCTTCAGGAAGGCCAGGGCGCAGGCGGCGGAAATTATCGGCAAGGATCGTTTCAAGGAAGTTTACGTCAAGGCCAGCCTGGAATACTGCGCCAAGCATGACGACAAGGGCCTTTACAAGGGCGCCGAAGAAGGCGGCGTGAAGGGCCTGGCGGGCGTCAACGCGCCCTACGAAGCGCCCGCCGCTCCCTGGGAAACCTTTGAACCCGAAAACGAGGGCAAGGAAGCCTGCGCTTTCAGGATCTTCGAGAAACTGCGCAAAGAAGGAAAACTATGACAAAAAAAATAATCTTGACAGGCGACAGGCCGACGGGCAGACTGCACATCGGCCATTACGTCGGCAGCCTCCGCCGCCGCGTGGAGCTGCAGAATTCCGGCGAGTACGATGAAATATACATTATGATCGCGGACGCCCAGGCTCTGACGGACAACGCGGAGCATCCGGAGAAGGTCAGGGAGAACGTCATGAACGTGGCGCTGGATTACCTCTCCTGCGGCATAGACCCCAAGATCTCCAACATCTTCATCCAGTCCCAGGTCTCGGCGCTTTGCGAACTGTGCTTCTATTACATGGACCTCTTTTCCGAGGCCTGGCTGAAGCGCAATCCCACGCTGAAAGCGGAAATAAAGATGCGCGGTTTCGAGGACAGCATCCCCATAGGCTTCCTGACCTACCCCGTGAGCCAGGCCGCGGACATCACGGCCTTCAAGGCCACGACGGTCCCGACCGGCGAAGACCAGAAGCCCATGCTGGAGCAGACCAGGGACATCGTCGAGAAGTTCAACGCCATCTACGGCGAAACGCTCGTCCTGCCTGAAATACTTCTGCCCAGCAACGCCGCCTGCCTGAGGCTCCCCGGAACCGACGGCAAGGCGAAGATGAGCAAATCGCTGGGCAACTGCATCTACCTTTCGGACACGGAAGAGGAAGTCTGGCAGAAAGTGAAGACCATGTACACCGACCAGAACCACCTGAGAGTGGAAGACCCCGGCCAGGTGGAGGGGAACCCTGTCTTCACGTACCTCGACGCCTTCGCGAAAGACGAAGACTTCGAAAAATACGGCCTGGAGTACAAGAATCTCGACGAGATGAAGGACCATTACCGCAGGGGCGGTTTGGGCGACGTGAAGGTCAAGAAATTCCTGAACAACGTCCTGCAGGCGGAACTGAGGCCCATCAGGGAGCGCCGGGCTTACTGGGAGGCGCGCATTCCGGAAGTCTGCGAGATCCTGAAGACCGGCAGCGAAAAAGCCGCGGCGGTGGCCAACCAGACGCTGTCCGAAGTCAAGCGTTCCATGAAGATCGACTACTTCTCCCCGGACGGCTTGCTGGCGGTGAAATAATGCTCAAAGGCGTCATATTCGACTGGGACGGCACGCTCTGCGACACGCTGCCCGTTTGCGTGGGGGCTTTCCGCCTGACCATGCAGCATTATCTCGGCAGGAATTTGTCCGACGCCGAGATCATGGAGCATTTCGGCGTGAACGAAAAGGGCATCATCATGCTGAAGATGCCCGGCAGGGAAGCGGAGTGGGACGCCGCGCTGGAGGAATACGACCGCCATTACAGGGAGCTGCACGCGCCCTTGAGGGAGCCCTATCCCGGGATCAGGGAGCTCTTGGAGGATCTTAGGAAGAAGGGCGTGAAGATCGCCCTTGTTACCGGCAAAGCCGAGGGCAGCTGCGCGATCTCGCTGGAGATGACAAACCTGCAGGGCGCCTTCGACTTCCTCCGCACCGGTTCGGAATTCGGCTTGAACAAGAAGGATTGCATAGAGGACTTCATCAGGGAGACCGGGATCGCCCGCGAAGACGTTTATTACGTGGGCGACGCCCCCAGCGACGTCAGGGAAGCCAAGGCCGCGGGAGTGCACGCGGTCTCGGTTCTATGGAGCTCCATCGTGGACGAGGAGGGCGTCAGGAAAGAAGGACCCGAAGTTATTTTCAAAACAGTGGAAGAATTAAAAAAATATCTTAACGATCAAACAGCGGCAAAAATTATGACAGAAGAGCTCGCAAACAATGAGGAAAAACACCTGGACTTCATCCGCCAGAAGATCAACAACGATCTGGCCAGCGGCAAATTCAAACGAGTGGTGACCAGGTTCCCTCCGGAACCCAACGGATATCTGCACATCGGACACGCCAAGGCTTTGTGCCTTGATTTCGGCCTGGCCCAGGAATACCCGGACGCTGAATGCCACCTCCGTTTCGACGACACCAACCCTTCCAAGGAGGACGACGAATACGTGGAGGCCATCAAGGAGGACATCCACTGGCTGGGCTTCGACTGGGGACCTCATCTTTATTTCGCTTCCGATTATTTCGAGAAGATGTACGAGTGGGCTCTTGAGATGATCAGGAAAGGCAAAGCCTACGTGGACGACTCCACGCCTGAGGAGATCAGGGAAATGCGCGGAACGCTGACGGAGCCGGGCGTCGAGAGCCCGTACCGCAACCGCAGCGTGGAGGAGAACCTTGACCTCTTCCAAAGGATGCGCGCAGGCGAATTCCCCGACGGCTCGAAAGTTTTGCGCGCCAAGATAGACATGAAGTCCCAGAACATCAACTTCCGCGATCCCGTCATGTACCGCATCGTGAGGAAAGAACATCACCGCCAGGGCAGCAAGTGGTGCATTTACCCGATGTACGACTGGGCCCACGGCCTGGAGGACTCCATCGAGGGCATCACCAACTCCCTTTGCTCATTGGAATTCGAGAACCACAGGCCTTTGTACAACTGGTTCCTGGATCAGCTGGACAACATCCATCATCCGGAACAGACGGAATTCGCCAGGCTGAACCTGACGGGCACCGTCATGAGCAAAAGAAAACTGAGAACGCTGGTTGACAACGGCTATGTTTCCGGCTGGGACGACCCCAGGATGCCCACCCTTTCCGGCATGCGCCGCAGAGGGTATCCGCCCGCGGCCATCAGGGAATTCATCAAGAGAGTGGGCATCGCCAAAGTTGACAGCGTGGTGGATTTCGCGCTCCTGGAGCACTGCGTCAGGGACGAGCTGAACCGCACGGCGCAGCGCCTTATGGTGGTGCAGGATCCCCTGAAGGTGGTCCTGACCAACTATCCGGAAGGGCAGACGGAAACTTTGACGGCCATCAACAATCCGGAAGACGAATCCGCCGGCACCAGGGAAGTGCCCTTCGGCAGGGAACTCTACATCGAAAGGGACGACTTCATGGAAGATCCTCCCAACAAGTTCTTCCGCCTCGCCCCGGGCCGCGAAGTGAGATTGAGATACGCTTACTTCATCACCTGCCAGGAAGTAATAAAAGACGAGAACGGCAACATCACGGAGCTCCGCTGCACCTATGATCCCGCCACCAGAGGCGGCGAATCCCCCGACGGCCGCAAAGTGAAGGGCACCATCCACTGGGTGGCGGCGCACACCGCCGTCAAGGTGACCTTGAACAATTTCTCGGCGCTCTTCAAAGTGGACGATCCCGAGAACGTGCCGGAAGGCCAGGACTTCACCGTGAACGTGGCGGAGGATTCCCTGACGGTCAACGACAAAGCTCTGGCGGAGCCCGCCGCCGCGGAGACGAAGCCCTTGGAGCCCCTCCAGTTCGAAAGGATAGGCTATTTCACGCCCGACCGGACCTCCACAAAGGAAGCGCCGGTCTTCAACCGCACCGCCACTCTGAAAGACAGCTGGGGCAAGATCCAGAAAAAACAGTAAGGAATTTTATGAGCAGAATAGAAAAATTAAGAGCTGAAATGAAAAAGAGCGGAATTTCCGCTTTGCTTCTCACCCAGCCCATGTCCATCGCTTATCTCACCGGCGTCAAAGTCGCGCCCGGGGAAAGGTTCTTCGCGCTCTACGTCGACGAGAAGAGCGCCAAGCTTTTCGTCAACGTGCTCTTTTCCGTAACGGAATGCAAAGACGCGGAAATAATCAGCTATAAGGACGGCGACGATCCCCTGAAGGAAGCGGCCGCCGCTTTCCCGGAAAACAGCCTTTGCGGCGTGGACGGCCTTATGCCGGCGAAGCTTCTTCTGAGGCTCATGGACTTGCGCAATGACCTTAAGTTTACGGACGGCGGCGCTCTCACTGCGAAAGTCCGCATGTACAAGGACAGGGTGGAGCAGGCCAAGATGCGCGCCTCCTCGCTGCAGAACGACGAAGTGATGGGCGAATTGATCGAGCTGGCCAAGAACCGCCTTTCCGAAAAGGCTCTGGCGGACAAACTTTTGCACATGTACCTGAAAAGAGGCGGCAGCGCCCTTTCCTTCGATCCCATCACGGGCTACGGCCCCCACGCCGCGGAGCCGCATCACGTCCCCGACGACACCATGCCCTCTGAAGGCGACTGCCTGGTCCTTGACATCGGCGGCGTCCTGGACGACTACTGCTCCGACATGACCAGAACGGTCTTTTTGGGCGAACCGAGCCCGGAAATGCGCAAGATCTACGAGATCGTGAAAGGCGCCCAGCAGGCCGCCCTTGATTTCATCAAGCCCGGAGTGCTTTTGAAGGACATCGACACGGTGGCCCGCGAATACATTGAAAAAGCGGGCTACGGAGAATACTTCACCCACCGCCTGGGCCACGGCATCGGTCTGGAAGTGCACGAAGAGCCCTCCATCGGCCTGCCCAACGGACTTCACGCCGAACCCGGCATGTGTTTCAGTGTCGAGCCCGGCATCTACGTTCCCGGTCTGGGCGGCGTCAGGATAGAGGACCTCGTCATGATCACCGACGAGGGAGTCGAGCTTCTTAACCACTTCAGCAAAGATCTCATCATCATCTGAATGAAAAAGGCCACAATCATAACCGTGGCCTTTTTTATTTTGGCCGCGGCGGCGGTCATTGTTTTTGCGCCCAAGAAGGAGCGTTTCGTCAGCGAAAAACGCTTCCAGATGGCCACCTGGACCATGATCACCCTTCCGGAGGGCAAAGACAACGCCCGGGCCTTCAAAGAGGCTTTTGAGGCCATTGACGAGGTCGAGAGGGCCTTCAGCCGCTTCATCCCTGATAGCGAAATAAATCTTCTGAACAAAAGCGCGGGAAAAGACTGGCGACGGCTTTCTCCCCTGTTCCTGCCCGCCTGGGAGAAAGCGGAGGAGCTTTATAAGCTTTCCCGGGGCCGCTTCGACGTCACAGCCGGTCAATTGATAAGCCTCTGGGGCTTCGGCCCGGAGGGCAAAAGGAAAACGCCCTCGGAGGAGGAGATCAAAAAGGCTTTGGCGGTCACGGGCTTCGATAAGCTTATGAGAAGCAACGATTGGATCATGCTGCCGGAGGGCATGAAGCTGGATCTAAACGCCCTGGCGGCGGGCTACGCCGCGGACAGGGCGGCTTCCGTGCTGCGGCAGCTTGGCTATGATGTTTTTTTGGTGGATGCCGGCGGAGAGATCGTGGCTTCCGGAAAAGATCATTCCTGGGCGATCGGGATAAGGGATCCTTTGGGGAAAGACGCCGCGGCTATTTACGAAAGCCTGAAACTTCAAAATTTCGCCGTCTCCACTTCCGGCAGCTACTCCAACAATCTCAAGGAAGGGGAAGTGCGCTTCACCCATATCGTGGATCCCGTAAGCGGCGGGACTTTCATGAACAGTTTGCTTTCCGTTTCGGTCACGGCTTCCGACGCCATGACCGCCGACGGCTTCTCCACCCTGCTTTTCTGTCTGCCGCCTGAGGAAGGCTTGAAACTGGCGGAGGAAACGGAGGGCATAGAAGCGCTTTTTCTAATCGATAAAGGCGGTGCGCTTGAAAGGAAAGCCACCGCTGGCTGGGTAAAATCTTTTGAAAAATAAAGAGCGGGCTTTAGACGCCGTCTTTTAAATTCGCAACGTAAGTTTTGATGACCTCCACGGCGCCTTCCACGCCGACCTTTCCAGTGTTGACGTTCAGGTCGAAGGCCGGCCCCGGCCCCCAGCCGGATCCGGTGTAATAGCTGTAGAATTTCGCCCTGGCCTTGTCCGCCGCCAACAGTTTTTTCTGCATTTCCTCAAAGGAGCATTTTTCTTCCGGCGGCAGCAAAGAGAGCTTTCTCTCCACTCTGTCCCTTATGGGCGCGTAAACGAAAACGTCCACGGTGGGAAGGTCTCTTAAAATGTAATTGGAGGCCCGGCCCACGATGACGCAGTTCCCATTCTTGGCGACCTGCAGGATGGTCTCCGCCTGCTCCTGGAAAACGGAGTCGGGAACCATCGGGGAGGACAACCCCGCCGCGGGGAAGCCCAGGGCGAAGGAAGCCCACAAGCCCGGCGCCTGCTCCTCTCTTTTTTCCATGTATTCCTTGTCGAAATTGGTGCGCTGGGCGGTGATGGCGATGAGGTTGTTGTCGTAAAAGTCCAGATCCAATTCCTTGGCCAGTCTTTTGCCGATCTCCCGGCCGCCGCTGCCGTTTTCTCTTCCGATGGTGATGACAAGGGACATAATTTTCTCCGCAAAGAATTAAAATACGTGTTTTTCAACTCTATTTTAGCATTATTGACCGATCCTTTAAATCCTTTGCCGGCGGCCGCTCCTGCCGCAGAAAGGCAAGGCGGTCATTCGGGAGATTTAAATATGCGGATTTGATAAAATTGAATATATTCCTTTAACTAATCCGGAGGATACATTATGTCCGACAGCTACACCAAAACCACCACCACCTCCCTGGGCTCCAGACTCGGTTCGTCTTTGATAGGCGTCATAGTCGGCATCGTCCTTTTCATCGCGGCTTTTCCCTTGATCTTCTGGAACGAAGGCCGGGCCATCAAGAGGACGAAGACTCTTAACGAAGGCCAGCAGGTCTGCGTGACTGTGGACAGCGCCCAGGTCTCACCGGAGAACGAAGGCAAACTGATCCACACTTCCGGCACGGTCAAGACCGGGGAGACTCTCTCCGACGCCATGTTCGGGCAGACCGTTTCCAACGCTTTGAGTTTCTCCAGGACGGTCATGATGTACCAGTGGCAGGAGCACGAGAAAAGCGAGACCAAGAAGAAGACCGGCGGCAGCACGGAAACCAAGACCACTTACACCTACACCAAGGAGTGGGTGGATCATCCCGTCTCCTCCTCTTCCTTTGAAAAAGAGGAAGGTCACGAAAATCCCACGGAATGGCCGGTGGAGGGCGAGACCTGGCAGGTCGGCAACGCCTCTTTGGGCGCCTTCGCGCTTTCCGCGGAGCAGATAGAGAGAGCCGGGAAAGAAGAGCCCTTCAAGCCTTTTGTCACTAACAATATGCCGCTCCCCCAGGGCCTCGACGCCTCTTATGTCAGGACCGCCGAGGGCTTCTACCGCGGAGCGGATCCCCAGAGCGTCAATCCCGGATCTCCCAAGATCGGCGACATCAAAGTGGCTTTCGCCGTGACGCCGGTCTGCGCCATAAGCATGGCCGGCGCCCAGACCGGCAGCTCCATCGCTCCTTACCAGACGAAATTCGGCACCATCCTCCTGCAGTACAACGGGACCATGACCAAAGAGGATATCTTCGCGGCGGCCCACCGCGACAACACCATCCTCACCTGGCTTCTCAGGGTGGCGGCGCTTCTGATGTTCTTCATCGGCCTCAAGCTGATCGTCGGCCCCCTCAACGTGCTGGCGGACATCCTTCCCTTCTTCGGCAACATCATGGATTTCGTGACGGGCACGGCGACTTTCCTCATCGCGCTCATACTGACGCTCATTACGGTGGCGATCGCCTGGCTGACGGTCAGGCCCGTCATCGGCATCGCGCTCATAGTGATCGCCGTGATTTTGATCGTACTCGCGAAGAAGAAAAAGAAAGAAACGAAACAGCCTCAGGAGCAGGCGCAGTGATCTTTTTATGTCCCGCACGGTTTTCATATTTCTCCTTTGCGCCTTCCTTCTGGCGGTAGGCTTCCTTCTGGGACGCCGAAGCTCCGGGGAGGAAAGGCCGCCCTTGCGCGAAGCGCGTCTGAGCGAAGAAACCCGAAGCGCCGCTTCTCCGGCTGCGCCTAAGGTCTCCGCCAAAAAGGAAGCCGCGGCCTCCGCGGCCGCTGCGAAAAGCGTGCCGGAAGACAGTTCTTCCGAGGAAAAACTTGTCAACGGGAACCAAAGCGGGGCCTCCGGATCCGCCTATCTGGAAGGGGAGCTGATACTGCGTCCCAAGGAAGGCGTTTCCATGGCGCAGCTGATCGCTTTCCTCAAGGAAAAAGGCATCGCGGTCATAGGGGACATCCCGGAGCTGGGACTCATAAGAGTGGTTCTGCCTGAGGATCTGAGCGTTCCTCAGGCGGAAAAATTCTTGCAGGGCAAGGACGAGATCGCCGACACCGTGAGGAACGCCCCGGTCTCCCTGGATCCTTTGCCCGGCAATCAGGAGCTTATGCAGGCGAAGGCGGTGGGCAGCTCGGCCCTCGGCATGATGTCCGCGAACGAAAGCGGGACCTTCCGCAACGGCGAGGGGATCCTTGTGGCGGTCCTCGACACCGGCGTGGACGAGACGCATCCAGCCCTGGCCGGGCAGACCATCTCCGGCTATGACTTCGTCAGCGACATGGCTTATCAGAAAGACCTCAACGGCCACGGCACCGCCTGCGCCTCCCTTATCGCCGGCCGGGGCGGAGAAAACGTGGCCGGCGTTGCGCCCATGGCGAAGATCCTTCCCGTGAAGGTCATGGACGACAAAGGGAAAAGCGACGGATTCTCCGTGGCCCAGGGGATAATCTACGCCGTGAAAAAAGGCGCCAGGATCATCAACATGAGTTTGGGCACCTCCTCGGAAACAAATCTTTTGGACGAGGCCCTGAACTACGCCATGGATCACGAATGCCTCGTGGTGGCGGCCTCCGGCAACGAGGGAAAGGAAGGGGAGAACTACCCCTCCAACCTGGAGGGCGTCTTGTGCGTGGGCGCTGTGGACGGCGAAAAATGGAAGGCGTCTTTTTCCAACTACGGTCCAAAGGTCGATCTGGTGGCTCCGGGCGTTTTGGTGGCTGCGGCCTATCCCAACGGCGGAACGGTATTGATGAGCGGCACCAGCAGCGCGGCGCCTCTTGTCTCCGGCGCGGCGGCCAGTCTCTGGTCGGAAAATCCCAACTGGAGCGCCGCCGAAGTGGCCGACAAACTCATGGCGGAGGCGGACGACCTGGTTTCCCCCGGCGCGGACGACTGGTACGGCAGCGGCTTGGTTAATATGCACCGCGCCAGAAGAAAAACGAAAGAGAACGACATGGCGCTCACTTCCCTGTATTTCGATCCTCCGGATCTGGTGCAGGGGAAAAGCGTGACCATGGTGGCGGTCTTCCAGAACCAGGGGACCGAGCGCGTTTCCGACGGTTCTGCTATCATTAAGGTGGATTCCGGAGTCAAAGAGATACCCTTGCCGGCCCTGGATCCCGGAGCCTCCTACGAAGTGAGGGAAGACCTGACGCTTCCGGAAGGGAGGGCGAAAAGAGAAATGTACCTGGAAGTTAAAGTCGAGACGAAGCGGGCGGAGGCCCGCCTCGATAACAACGGGCAAAGGATAGTAATCAGCGAAAGGAAATAAAATGAGAATACTTTTAGCGGGAGCGAACGGCATGCTGGCGCGGGCTGTCAGAAGGACCTTGTCCGGCGAGCATACGCTTTTTTTGACCGACGTGGGCGAGATGAACATCCTCAACAGGGAAGAAATAAAGAAAGTCTGCGATCTCGTAAAGCCGGAATTGATCCTTAACTGCGCCGCCTACACCGCGGTGGACAAGGCCGAGGAAGACCAGGCCTTCGCCAGGAAATTGAACGCGGAGGGCCCCTCTAATCTCGCGCATGAGTGCGCTAAAAGAAACATCCCCCTGGTCCACATCAGCACGGACTTCGTCTTTTTCGGCGACGGCAGCCATCCCATGAGGGAGGACGACCCCGTTTCCCCCAAGGGCGTTTACGCCGTGACGAAAAGGGAAGGGGAGGAGCTTATTGAAAAGAGCGGCTGCGAATATCTCATAGTCAGGACCGCCTGGCTCTACGGCGTGGGCGGTAAAAACTTCCCCCTCACCATGCTGAACCTTGCCAAGGATCGGGATCTTCTGACGGTGGTCCACGACCAGGTCGGCTCTCCCACCTTCACCAACGACCTGGCCTGGGCCTTAAAGAACCTCATCGCCGCCGGCGCCAGGGGTTTCGTGCATTTCACCAACGACAGCGGCGGCGGCATAAGCTGGTTCGACCTGGCCTGCGCCACCATTGAGGAAGCGCAGAAGCTCGGCCTTCTTCCCGCCGGCAAGAAAATCGAAGTCAAGCCTGTAACCACTAAGGAATTCCCCCGTCCGGCGCCCCGTCCGGCTTTTTCCGTCCTCTCTTTGGAAAAATTCACCCGCCTTACGGGCCTGAAGCCGCCTGACTGGCGGGAAGCGCTTATCCGCTACCTCAAAGAGCTCTGATCTCTTTTTGACTCTCCCGGCGAAGGCCTTTTCCACGCTTGTTTTTCCCTTTTGCGAAGGGGAAAAATGTTGCTTTGTGTTTTTCGCTCCTTAAAAATGCTAAAATTATTTGAAATCTATATTCGTTAATTTCAACTCGGGAGATATTATGAAACACAGCATTCCTATGACGCTGCTTTTTGTTTTCGGCCTGGCTTTATTGGGCTGTCAGAAGAGCGACACCTCCAACGAGGAGGCCAAGAATCTTTCCATGTCCGTGAGAAGTCTCGAGACCAAACTGGACAAGCTGGAAAAGCGCCTGGCAGCGATCGAGAAGAAACCCGCCTCCGTCGGCGCGGCCGCGGTCGCTTCCGGCGACAGCGCCGTGGAGGAGACCTTGGCGGCTTTCAACGAAAAACTCTACAACCTTGAGCAGATGATGGTGGCCGCGGGCTTCAACGTCATCTCCACCAACGAGGATCTGGAAGTCTCCGCCATGGCGGAGCTGGTGGAGGAGAAGACCATGACGATGCGCCGGGAAAAATACCAGACCGCCATGCGTGAGCTTAGGGACACCCAGCGCCAGAGCGACCAGGAAAAATACGGCCAGCAGTTCACGGAGCTTCAGGAGAAGACCAGGTTCCGCTGGGGCGGCAACCGCAATGAGAGCCAGGAAGACCGCGAGAAACGCATGCAGGAAATGGTTCAGGCCAGGGAAGACCTCATCAGGCAGTATCCCGATTCCTACGCCGCGGCCCAGCTGAGGGCTGAATCCGCCGCCTGGAACCTCATGCAGAACAACTATCAGGAAGCCCTTAAGACTTACCGCGAGCTTATGGACTCCGGCAAGGGAACGGAAGCGGTCAACGATTTCGGCATGCGCAACGCCACCGGCTTGCAGTACTCTCTCGCCAACAAGGCCATTGAGGAAGGCGATTACGCCACCGCCCGCAGCATCATGAAAGACCTGGAATCCAGCGGCGACGACATGGTCATGGCCTTCGAAGGCTTTGGCGGCGGCAGGGGCAGAGGCAGAGGCGGCAGAGGCGGCGGCCCCGGCGGACCCGGCAGAATGGAAGACAATCTCATCTCCAAGAACCAGGCCCTCAACAAGCTGAACGAAAAGATGAACAACCGCTGAAAAGGGGCGCGAAAGCGCCTCTTTTTTTACATATCCCACATAAAGGCCCAATTATGGTAAAATTCTTTCCTATCTCTTTAACAATCTAGGAAAGAAATCGCAAGCTTATGCAGGAACGAGACGAGATCGGCGCCAGTCTGGCGCGTTTTCACGCAGCGCTGAAACAGTCGGGCAGCGGGCTCAAGGCTTTCACCAGAAAGCAGTACATGGAGAAATGGAGGAGCGAACATATCTTCCATGTTCTGAGGATCAGAACGACCATGGTCCAGGCCATGCAGAATTTCCTCAGCGACAACGGCCTTCTGAATCTGGAGCGAGTTTCCCTTTCCCCGGTGACGGACCCTCTGGCCCACGACATCGAGTATTCTCCCACCATCCGCTACAAAGGCCAGCCCTACAAGACCACCCACTCCATGATCTATTCCAAGTTCCTGGCCTGCACCAACCCTATGCTGAAGGGCGTCTATATCGACTCTCCCAACATCAGGCTGGAGCTTGAGAGCCCCATAGGCGAGCAGAGGGGCCGCTATCTCATCGATTTCTCCCAGATGGACGTGGAGCTTAGACGGGAAAGATTCGTGACGCTTAAGGAATATTTCAACGAAGAGGAAAAAGTCAAAGCCATCCTGGCGGAGGATTACAAAAAAGCGCTGGGATTCTTCGAGGACCTGATCATCTTCACCGTGAAAGCGCTGATAAAAAAGAATTCCGAGGATCTCAAGGCCCTGGGCGTCACGCTCACGGCGCCTGAAAAGCCCTTCCCGTCCTTCTTCAGGGACGAAGCGGGGGACGCCTCGGAACAGGAACTGGGCAATTCCGCCAAAAGCCAGTTCTTCTGGATCAAGGGCATCATGCGCGAAAACTACGACCTGGTCTATCCGTATCTCAAAGCCGACGGTACTAAGAGGAATTTGGAAGAAGTTCCCTCCAGGGACATCTACAACTACGACCTCTGCGCGCAAAGCCAACTTACTGACGGCAGCATGGGCGGAGCCTTGGAAGTTCTGTCCGGCGCCATCAGGGAATGGCTCTACGAACCTATTATCGAGCGTCTCATTGACAACAAGATCATAATGTGCCGCCCCGCTTTCGACCGCAACGGCGAAATCACCAACGTCGAGGAACTGAGCGGCTACGCCCCCTTCCTGGCGGCGGCAGCCATGAAGGGCGAAGACGGCTCCGACCTCTTCCCCTCCACCTTCGGCGGCGGCATCGGCGTGGAGAGATTGCTCTACGCGCTCCTGAAAGGCCCGGTCATCCAGAAGATCGACGACGTCACGCTCTTCGGGAAGAATCCGGATTCCCATCCCATTTACTTGTTCTGAACCAAATAATCCAAACCACTGAGATAAGTTATGAAAAAATTACTTTTACTGTTTGCCCTCGCGGCAATGAGCGTTTTGGCCGGGGAGACCAACACGATCTTCACGATTGATTTCGAGACCGGCGAAGGCTACACGCCCGGCGACGTTGTCGATCAGAACAACTGGAAAGGCAGCTGGTGGGGGGCCGGCGGAGTGATAATCGTTTCCAACAACGCCGCGGCTGCCCAGAGCGGCTCGCAGTTCCTTTTCTGCGACGACGCCGACAGTCAGTACGGCATCAACCACCAGACCAGCTTCGACATCTCCGAGCAGTGCCCCGGCAACGTCAAGCTTTTGGTCTCCGGCTACACTTACGTTTCCAGCGAAGCGTCCAATCCTTTCTACACCAAGATCCATGCCCTTGGAACGAGCGGCAAGAATTACGATGTGGAAATTACGGAATTCATCCGCTACGCCGACGGCAAGGCGACGCTCGCCTATTCCTCCGCCGACGGTTCCCAGAAGACCTTCCAGGTCAACGAACTTCCCGCGGACACCTATCAGCCCTTCAGCCTGATCATTTCTCCCGCCACCAGAAGCATCGAGCGCCTCAGCATTGCCGACCAGGTCTTTGAAGAGGAAGGCATGTATTACAAGAGCGCCAAGACGGACGGCTGCGGGACCTTGCCGGACGGCGTCAGAGTCATGCACACCGGCAAACTGGACAATTTCCAGATCGCCACCTGTCCGCTTCCCCCGAAAAAGGAATTCGATCTTAGTCCTATTAAGCCCATCTTCTCCCGCACCGCCACGGAAATGAAACTGACGGTCGCCAACAAGACCACGGGCTCCTTCGAATATACCGCGACCATAGAGGATTCTCCGGAATGGATCTCCATCACTCCCGCTTCCGGCACTTGCTCAGGCGCGGTAGAACTTACCCTAAGCGTTGACAGAAGCCTTATGACCAACGGCTACCATCGCGCCATGGTGACCGTGGACGGCGGCGAATACGGCTCCAAGACCATCCCGGTCTGCGTTCCCAACGGCAGCGTGATCTATGCTGAGAATTTCGAATCGCCCTTCATGCAGATCGGCGGCATCGACGGTCAGAACACCTGGATCGGCGACTATCAGCACGAAGGCAACTCCATGGTGGTCACCAACGTCTCTTACGGCTATGAAGGCAACTGCGGCTACATTGTGAGAGCCGGCGGCTACGAAGGCTATATGTGCGACGTCTATTCTCCCACCGGCGGCATATTGAAAGTCAGCATGAAGCTCTACAAGGGCAGCGAAGCCGATAAAGACGCCGACTATTTCTACATCCAGAACGACTACTGGTACAGAAGCGTGAACTTCTGGTTTGTCAGGGAAGAAGGCCAGGACTATTTCTATCTCTATGAATTCGGCCTTGGCCCCGCCCAGAAAAAGAACATTCTTGGCGATCAAAAGTTCCCCCTGGACACCTGGCTGGACTTCTCCTTCACGGTGGATTACAGGCGTTATCTCATGACGGATCTTACCCTGGGCGACTTCACCACGAACTTCGGCACCAGCGTCGAGCTCTCCAAGAAAGCCTCTGCCTGGGTCGATCAGATCAAGCGCTTCACCAAGTTCTGCGTAAGCTGCGGCGGCAATTCCGAGAACGCCATGCTGCTTATTGACGATCTTAAATTCGAGGATATGCCGCGTCCCGAGACCTTTGAACCTCAGCTGAACGGCGTTTACGCCTTCGGCGAAAGCGAGTCAGTCATCGAGGACACCGTGGTGAACGGCGGTTCCGTGCCCTTCCAATATGAAGTGACTTTCCTTGATTATCCTGAAAACGTCTTCGCGACCACCAACGCCACCGGCGTCATTGAGGAAAGCGGCAAATTAAGCGTCAGCGTCAAGAGAGACGGACTGCAGGACGGCTTCTTCCGCTCCAGGATGCGCTACGCCTACGGCGCCGTGGGCGGCGCTTTAGACAACGCCATCACCTCCCTGGTCACCTTCAGCAAAGGCGGCTGGTATTACGCCACCGACTTCTGCGCTCCCTTCTACACCGAAGGCGCTCTCAAGGGCCAGGATTACTGGAAAGTCCAGGACAAGTCCACGACGCCCTCTGTGGGCGAAAAGCAAGGCAAACGCGCCGTGTATTTCCCCGAGACTTCCGTGGCCACCGTGCCCGCCCTCGGACCCAGCAATTTCGTCTTCACCATTGAGGCGGAATTCCTGATGGAAAAGAACGAGAACACCACCTACGCTGAGATCATCCAGAACGGCGAAACAGGCTTCCTGCCCGTGAGGATCCGCCGCGACAAGGAAAACAACGAAGCCTTGATCGGCTACATGTCCGGCGAAGAGTTTCAGGAATGGTTCAGGGCTCCCTTGGACGAGTGGAACACCCTCTCCTTCACCTTCGACACCGACGTGGCCTATTCCTGCGCCCTCAGCGCTTCCGTCAACGGCATCGTGACCAACTTCGCGGAAGGCGAAGTGCCCCTTAACCAGGGCTTCGACGATCAGCCGCTTACGAGCGTCGGCATCAAGACTCAGAACGACGGCCCGGACGAAATGTACGCCACCGGCGTCTGGTTCTCCAAGCTCAGCGCCCACGACGCCAGCATCCCCGAACCCATAGCGGTCGGACTTCTGGCCGTCGCTTTGGCTCTCGCCATGCGCAGGCGCTGACGATCCGGCAAAGCCAAAACAAAAAGGGCGGGCATTAAGCCCGCCCTTTTTTTGCTGCGAGAAAACTTTTTTAGAACTTGATCTTGTTGTTCTCGTCCACCAGGCAGATAGAAGGCTTGAAGCTCTGGGCTTCCTTTTCGTCCATATTGGCCCAGGCGAAAATAATGATGATGTCGTTCATTTTCGCCAGGTGAGCGGCCGCACCGTAAATTGCGATGGTCCCGCTGCCCTTGGGGGCGGGCAGAACGTAGGTGTCGAAGCGCGATCCGTTGGTGACGTTGGCTACGGAGACTCTCTCGTAGGGGAGAATGTTGGCGGCGGACAAGAGATCTTCATCTATGCCGATGGAGCCGGCGTAGTGGAGATCGCATTCCGTCACCCTGGCGCGGTGTATTTTGCCTTTCAGTAATGTCAGCTGCATGGTTTTCCTCGATTTGGTAGTTATAATTCTACCTTAAAGGGGAAAGGAACGCAAGAAAGAAGCCCCGATAAGGAGAAGCGCCAGATAAAGCGGCGCGCCGGGTTCGGGGATCAGCTGGAAGGGACCGCAAACGCCTCCCTGGGCGCCTGTGACGCCTTTGTAGGCGGTTTTGGCCCGCAGGTAGTATAAGGTGCAGGATGAGAGGTTGGTGAGCGTCAGGCCGTCCTCAGGGACCGCGAGCCCTTCATAGACCAAAGTTCCGGGCCGCAGTTCGGAGCAGTCGTGGCGCTTAAGGTCGCTGAAGTAATCTTTTTCCAGGACCTCCCACTGAGAGCTCTTCCAAGTCGCGGAACCCCGGTTGACATAGGGGTATCTAATGATGGTGTGGTTGGCGGTGCCGGTCGCGTACCCGCCGATGGGCCAGGCCGTGCCGGGGTCTTCGCCGATGACGCCGATGATGTCAAGGATCTCGTCTCCCTTTATCAGGGCCACCGCGTCGTTGCCGGTGAAGTCTAGCTTGGCGCTCGCAAGGTCGGCTGCGTTCGTCAGCACGGCGTCCGCCTTGTTGTTGCAGATCAAAAGCGTCTCATAAGAGGGGAGCGAGCCGAAGAGCTCTAGCGTCTGTCCGGCGACTTCCGAGCCGTTCTTGAAGATGCAGACGCTCATATCGTCAAGCTCTATCGCTTCCGGGCAGGGATTGTAAATTTCCAGGTAGCGGTTGTTCCCCGAGCCTTTGCCGTACTCGGAAAAGAAGAGTCCCGGGTTCGGCAGGAAATCCCTGCTGGTGGCGACGTCCACCAGGACCGTTAATTTTTCGTCGATATCAGGCCTTAGGATGACGGCGCACTCGTCGGTCAATGTTCCGGCTTCCACGCTGGGGACCGCCACGTCGATAACGGGAAGGTCCGGAACAGTCACTTCCTTTATGGGGCTGCCGCAGGAATAGGCTCCCTCCGGGGAGAGGCCCCAGGCTTTGTAGTAATAGGTGTTCCCGGGAGCGACATTTTCGTCGCTGAATTCTTTTTCATTGACGGACACCACTACCGTTTTCCCCAGACCGGCGCCGATCTCGTAAGAACTTTCGTTCTGCGGACGGTTGGTGACGAAATAGTTTTTGTTTTCCGCGCGGCAGAGCAGGTTCATGTCCTCGCTGAGGTCAAGGCTGATCTCTACCCTGTCCCAGTTGGCGGTGGTTATCGCCAGGGTAGGGAACGTTCCGCGCTCCGGGCACGTTTCGCCCCTTAGGGCAACGTTTCCGATCCCGGCGAAATCCGAGGCCCCCTGCTGCTTGATCCTAAAGATTATCCCGGCGGAATCAGCGTCCTGAGGAACGGCGATGGAAACAGTCTCCCACTCGTTGCTCGTGTCCAGCCGGGAGCGCGTGAGGCTTCCGAAAAGATTGGTGGTGTCGCAGAAAAGACACCACTGGATGTTTTCGCCCTGGTCGAGTCCTTCGGCGAAATAGGAAAATTCCAACGAGACATTTGTCACGCCGACGAGTTGCTGCGGCAGAAAGCTTAGGGTGTGGTAATAGCTTTTGCCCTCGCTGTTTTTGGCGAGGCCCCCGATGCCCCAGAAGAGAGCGCTGCCCTCCGCCGCATGCCCGTTCAGCTCCTCCAGGACGCCCCAATGGGATTTTTCCTCCTGGTACTGGCCCGGATTGGAAACATACTCCCAAAGGGAGGTGTCCCCGAAGGACGACTGGGCGATGGTTATGTTTTCCGCGAAAAGGGAAACAGAATTCAAAAGCGCGCAAAAAGCGGCGACGAAGATCGGATGTTTTTTCATATGTGTACCTCCTTAATATCTAACGGACAAAAAAGCGAAAAAGTTGCGTCCTTGATTGAGTAACACGATTTAGATAAAATGTAACACGATATAACCAACAACCCCAAAAACTATGCGCAAGACACTCTTAGCAACTCTTTTTGTCCTTTCTATCGCTTTGACTTTGCATGCCGGCGGCTGGATCGACTGGTATGTGGACAACACCTTCGAGGGCGACTCCGTCGGCACCGAGGCGGCGCCATTCAAGACCATCCAGGAAGCCGTGGCGGCCTCCGTCGCCAGCAACGCGACTTTCTCGGCGGACACCATCTGGATCAAGGGCACCGGCACCCCTTATTACGGCCCAATCGAGATCCCCAATAAAAACGCCATGCGTTTGAAGGGCTACGGCGACGTTAAGCCGGAGATCACCGTCACCGGGGAAGTGGCGCAGACCGTCATAAAGAGCGGCGACAACTACGCCAGTCCTTTCTACGCCTGCATGCCCCCGGCTCAGGTCGGCCTTGAGGACCTGATCGTTAAAAACGACATCGCCAGCCCGGCGGGCGTCTTTTACTGCGCCGATATTCAGACCTGGGTCTCCTGGGAAGAATCCGTCAGGGAAACGCCTGAAAAGATGCGCTTCGGCGTTAAGAACTGCGAATTCTACGCCTCCAACGGCTGCGTCTGCTTCAGGCTCAGGGACCTTGACCAGCGCCACAACCAATCTCTTGTGGAAGCCGACCACTGGAGCATGGTCTCCCTCTGCAAGTTCCAGGGCGAAGGCGACCTTATGCACCTTTCCTCCCAGGAAAAGGCTTTGGTCGTCAGCAACACCTTCCTGGGCGGCGGCAGAGCCATGGTCTTCGAAGGCTGGACCAACGCGGTCTATTCCAGGCTTACGGAAAACGTCAAGATCAAGCAGAACCTTTTCTTCGGTCAGCAGCAAGCGGTCTTGTATTCCGGCGTCTGCGACGATCTGGAATTCAGCCACAACACCTGCGTTCTGAATTCCGGCACGCACGTTTCTTTGACCGACACCGGGCTCGACCCCAGGTCCAAGACGTACGTCAATGACAACATTTTCCAGAAGGGCGACGAGACCGTGCAGTTCGCGGAAGCGTCCTGGAGCGAAAAGGTCAAATTCAGCGACAACCTTTTCGAAGAGGTTGCCTCCTACGGCGATTATCCCGTGGTCGGCGAGGCGAAATTCGTCTCCACGGATCCTGAGGATCCCGATTTCCTGAGGCCGAATTTCGATTCCGACGCGCAGAGGGAAGGCTATTACTTAGGCGCGCTGGCTCCCATTCCGGAACCGGCCTGCGTATTCGCGTTCGCCCTTGTTTTGGCGGCGCTCATTAGGAGAAGATGATCCTAAACCGGAAAATAAAAGCCAAGGGAGCGGCGCTCGTTATGACGGTGCTGCTCCTGGGCTTTTTTTCTCTCATGGCGCTTGTATTCTGCGCCATGCTCAGCCTGCATTTGGGGCAGAGCAGGAATTATCTTTGCGACAATCTCCTGGAAAACGGCGAGCAGGCGGCTCTGGCTCACGCTTTGGCCCTCTGCGACGCCGCGACCTCCAACGAAGGGCTTTATAAGACATTTTCCTCCGGCTGGCAGAACGATGCCGAAGGTGAAGTCACTTACCGCTTTCGTTTCGAGGATCAGCTGAAGGATGCGGAAGATCCCTTCGCCGGCTTCCCTCCTCTGACTTCCCCCAGGGACGCTTTGGGAAGAGAAAGGGCTAATCTGGCGGTCCTGGACGCCGAGGAGGAGAACCGCGAGCGGATCCAGGGAGCATGCGAAGAGTTTCTTAAGGCGAGAGGCGATGAGGAACTCGCCCCGGAGCTGACCGCCGCGCTTTTGGACGAGATCGACGTGGACCGTACGCGAAGAAGCGCTTCGCTAACAGGGGAGAGTTTGAGATTTACCGGCCTGACAAAAGGCGACAACAGATTTCTTCCCTATTGGAAGATCGGCCGTCTGAGCGCTTTTTTCGACCTGGACACGAAAACCCTGGAGCCTTACCGGGGCTTCATGGTCACGAAAACGGCCTATGAAGAAACAGGAGGGGAGACCAACCTTTTCGTCACCCTAACAGAAAAACCTTACGGCAAAGAGGAAAAGGCGGAGTGGGATAATTTTGCTGACAAGGCGGGCCGCGAGCGCATAGGCAGCCTCTGGCAGGATTGGGATTGGGTCGGCGAGACCGTAAGCTTCCTTTCCTCCTGCGGCGGAAAATACGTATCCGCCAAGATCCTGGAAGCCAGGAAAGACGGTTTCCTTCTGGAGGGCAAGCCGGAAGTCACCATGGGTTCCACCGTAACGAGAAGCTGGTGCAACGATAGGGAAGAAAGGGGTGTTCTGACGCTTAAAAAGAGAGATCTTTGGCTTCTGGAAGGTTTGCAGACAAACTATTCCTACCGCGTGAAGCTCGGCGTTCTAAAAGGCGGCGCCGAAGCGGATTTTTCCGCAGGTAGCGCGTTGACCGGCGGCTATTATCGCGTCGTCAGCGGAAAATACGGCAGCCTGCCTTTTGCTGTGAACAGCAAAGGTAGATCAGCGCTCATCATGGGCATGGAAGCCTACAGCCCAAGTTATTATCATTTCGAGAACGTTTCTTCCAACGCGCTGCACCTTGCTTCCTGGGCGATCCTCTGCGAAACGCCGGAGGGGGAGAAACACGCCGTAACGCCCCAATGGAAAGGAACGCCGCTTCTGCAGCCGGGCGACACCGCCACCGTCGCTTCCTGGTTTGAAGACAACGGGAATGACGATGTGACCGGCTACGCTATTCCTTCCTCCTGGGCCGTGCCGATTAAGATCCGGGAAATAGGCGGCGGCGGAGACCGGAGAGGCTGGACCTTCTCAATTGGTCTGGATACCAGAAGGCAACATCCGCGTTCCAACAGACACTTGGAATATTCTATCGCTTATTTGCCAGCTGATCAGGAAGGGAAGCGCTTGACCCCTTTCCCGGTTCTATCTCAGGAAGGAAACCATATCACGATTTTCGTGGGAAATCGTGATAATGCTTATAAATATCTTAGATCTCAGACGGTCTATCTGGGAGATTTCGCCCTGGAGTCCCTCAGGAACGAAGTTTATATCCTCGACCAATGGGGCCAGAAGACCGCCCTCTTCAATTCTTTTAGCGAGATCCCCAATTCGCCCGGCTATCACAGGGCGGAGGACAACAAGATCGAACGCAAGGATATTGCGGAGCTAATGGAAAGCATGCACAGCGACAAGATCATATTGCCTTTCGCTGAAAAAGCCGAAAACTGTACCGAAACAAAATTCAAAGTCAAGCCTGTCGCCGACGACAAGCTGACTTTCACAGACGGCGTTTCCTTCCGGGAGGATCTTTTGAAAGGCTGCGACCTCATAACGAAAGACGGCGAAGTTTTCAGGATAACCGCCTCCACGGGAGCGACGGTCACCCTGGACAGAAACCATGGCCTTAAAGGCGGAGAAGAAGTGATCGTCGCCCCTGACGGTAAAGAGATCTATCTTCTAAATCAAAGTTATGACGAGAGCGTTTGGCTTTTGAAATTGCCGCCCGAAGCCCTTTTGCCAGGCGATCTTTATCTTCCTGGGCATGCGCCCTTCCCCCGAAAGGCCGTTCCCAAGTACAATGCCAGTGTTTACAACAGGGAATTAGATCTTTGGGAGCCGCGTTTGAAATTTGCGAAATTCCCCGAGGGCGGCGTATTGCATCTCGGAAGAGTAGGGGAAGAGCACAGACTTAAAGGCGGGTTTATTAAAATCAAATTAGACGGAGGCGAATGGCTGCGGCAGCCCTTCCTGGTCTCGGACAACCTTGTCAGGAAAAACGCCGAAGACCGCTGCGACAGCTTTGTCGTCTATTACGAAGTGGAAGCCAAGAGCGGAAAAAAAGCGGAAAACTCCTCTGCCAAAAGACAGGGCTCCTTCCTCATCCAGCGCCGCTGGCGCCGCGGAGAAAAGCGCCCCCAGAGCTTCTTCGCCGCCAAGAGCCATTTTTTCAAGCCCTTCGAATAAACGAATTTTGGCAAAAATTGCTATAATTGGTTAAAAGACCTTTAACCAATTACTTTTGGCTAGCTATGAAAAAACATTATTTTTTCAAGTTGCTTATTCTGCTTTCCGTCTCGTTCCTTGCCGGCTGCGCCAATCCTTTCGCGGACGCCTACACCTCCTATTACCGGGTGCCGGCGTCGGAATTCAATCCGCACCCTCAGGTCATAAAGTGCGAAAGGGCGAATTTTGACAACACTTACAACGGGATACTGGAAAGGGGCTATTCCGTCATCGGCAGCTCCGCTTTCTCTCAGGACGACAGGTATATCTCCTCCAGCGAAGCCTACGTCTGGCAGCAGGCCACCAACGTTTACGCCGACATTGCGCTCTATTACGTGACCTTCGAAAGGACCGACGACCAGAGCTACTACGAGGACGAGCCGGTCAAGACCACCGCCTATACGCGCCATTCCAACGGCAAGTCCTCCTACACGGAGATCAACACCACCCAGACGAAATACGTCCAGAAACTGGTGGACATCTATTCCTACGCGGCGTTTTTCTTCAAGCGCTCCGGCAACGCCGGCATCGGCCTTGCCTGCTCCGATCTTAATTCCGACGCCCACGCCAGGCTGGGCACCAACAAAGGCATAATCGTTGACACCGTCGTCAGGAACACCCCGGCCTTCTACGCCGACATCCTGAAAGACGACGTCATCATAGAATTCAACGGCAGCCCTGTTTACGACACCGTCTCCTTCAACTCCATGGTGGCGGGGAATCGCGGCGCCAGCCTGACCTTGACGATCGTAAGGAACGGCATAGCCATGCCGAAGACGATAAATCTGAACAGATAAACGGGAGACAATATGCGCGGCGCTTTGTTTGTTTTGCTTGCGATCATGACCGCCTAAAGAGACGAAGCGGAAGCCGAAGCCGTGTTAACCAATAAAACCGCATTCCCCAATCAGGAGCAATTATGGACAACGAGATCTTGAAAGCCTTGCGCGAACGCCGCAGCATCCGCAGTTTTAAAAAAGAACAGATCACGGACGAAGAACTGAAGGCCGTGCTCGAGGCCGGAACGTATGCGCCCACCGGCATGGGCTACCAGGATCCCTGGATCGTGGCCGTGCAGGACCCCGAGATAATCGCACAGCTCGTCAGGATGAACGCGGCGGTGATGAACAGCAAAGGCAATCCGTATTACGGCGCGCCGACCATCGTGCTCGTCTTCGGCTCTCCTTTGGAAAAATGGGGAAACTCCGTCTGCGACGGCTCCCTTGTCCTCGGCAATATGATGAACGCCGCCCACGCCATAGGCTTGGGCTCCTGCTGGATCAACAGGGAAAGGGAAATGTTCGCCACCGAGGAAGGCAAGGAGCTTATGGCGAAGCTGGGGCTCCCGGAAGGACTGATAGGCATCGGCAGCATATCCTTAGGCTACATAGACAAGGAGGCGGCTCCCCCCAAACCCAGGAAAGAAAACTACTACAGGATCATCAAATAGAGCGTCTCTTCATAAATGGTATAATTGACCATTATGTATGAAGTGTTTTTAGCTTTGCGCTATCTTTTGCGCTCCAAGAGCCACAGAGGGTTCGTTTCCTTCTTCTCTTTGATCTCAGTCGTCTGCGTTATTATCGGCGTGGCGGCTTTGATCATCGTGCTGTCGGTGATGACGGGTTTCGAAAAGGAGATGAAGACGAAGGTCATAAGCGTTTTCGCCCACGTTACCGTCACGGGCCCTGTCAGGTTTATCCTGCCCAATTGGGAGGAGCCTATGGAGATCGTGAAGAAGAATCCCCACGTTAAGGGCGCGGCGCCCTATATCAGGGGCCCGGTGCTTCTCTCCACCAGGGACAAGGGGCATCCTCTGGTGGTCCTGGGCATAGATCCCAGTCTGGAGGACTCGGCTTCGGAACTGCACAGTTACATCCAGGACGCCGGCGGGACTCTGACTGACAGCCAGGTCATTTTGGGCGACACCTACGCCAGGAATCTGGGCGTCATGAAAGGGGACAAGGTCGTCCTGACTTCCCCGGCTTTTGTGCAGACGCCGGGCGGAAGGGTCCCTGTGCAGAAAACGCTGGAAGTGGCGGGGATCTTTCATTCCGGAAATTTCGAATACGACTCCCAGTTCGGGCTCACGACTCTGGCGGTGGCCAACCATCTTTTCCAGATGCACGGCGCGGTGCACGCGCTGAAAGTCTCCTTGGACGACGTGGACAACGCCGCGGCGGTGGCCGCGGAGCTGAGCGAACAGCTCAGGGGCCGCTGCGCGGTCCAGACCTGGATGGAGCAGAACGCGCACCTTTTCGCGGCGGTGCAGCTGGAAAAGCGCGTGATGTTCTTGATATTGCTTCTGATCAGTCTGGTGGCGGCTTTGAACATCGTTTCGACGCTGGTGATGGTGGTTCTTGGGAAGACCAAGGACATCGGCATTCTGAGGGCGCTGGGAGCCACCAGCAGGTCGGTGGGGCTGATCTTCACCATCCAGGGTCTCTTCATCGCCCTGACCGGGCTTTTCCTGGGCGTGGTGGGCGGAACCTTGATCGCTTACAACGTCAATCCCATTCTGCATTTCTTGCGGCTGCATTTCGGCATCGATCTTTTCCCGGCTAACGTCTATTACCTGGACGGCATCCCCAGCCAGGTGGTGCCGGTCGACGTGGCGCTTATCGCCGGATGCGCTTTTGTCTTGTGTCTTTTAGCTTCGGTCTTCCCTGCGCTGCTGGCCGCCAGGATGAAGCCGGTACAGGCTCTCCGTTACGAATGATATGGCGATCTTCGGAATAGGCTGCGACATTGAGAAAACGGAGCGCTTCAAAGTCTCCGAAGAGAAAAGGGCCATGGCGGAGAAGATCTTCACGGAAAGCGAGCTGAAGTATGCCCTGGATTACCGCTTTCCCGAGCAGCGCCTCTGCGCCCGCTTCTGCGCCAAGGAAGCCTTCTTCAAGGCGCTGGGGACCGGCGTCGCGGGAAAGATGACCTGGAGGGACGTGGAGGTCGTGAAAGAGGCTTCCGGGAAGCCGGCTATAGTCCTGCACGGCGCCACGAAGGAATATTTCGAGGGCCTCGGCCTCGGGAAAATCAGTTTGAGCCTGACGCATACTCCCGAGACGGCCATGGCTTTCGTAGTTTTGGAAAATACATAAAAGTTTTTCATACACGGAATTTGCTATAATTCTTTTTCAGAAAAAAATAAAAAATTTAACAAATAAATCAGGAGAAATTTTATGTCAACAGTCGCCGAGTATTATCAGAAACTGGCCGCCGAGATGCAGTCTCTGCGCGACGCCGGAACTTACAAGGAACTCAGGTATCTGCAGACTCCCATGGACGCCTATACGGACATGGAAGGCTACGGCCGCACCATGATCATGTCCTCCAACAACTACCTTGGTCTCTCCAATCATCCCGAGGTCAAGGCCGCCGGAAAGGCCGGTATCGACAAGTACGGCGCCGGCACCGCTTCCGTCCGCTTCATCTGCGGCACTTTTGACATTCACAGAGAGCTTGAGCAGGAGATCGCTTCCTTTTTGAAGACGGAAGCCTGTCTTACTTACGTTTCCTGCTGGAGCGCCAACGAGAGCGCCATCCCGGTGGCCTGCGGCGCGGAGGGCGTCGTTATTTCCGACGAGCTGAACCACGCCTCCATCATTGATGGTTGCCGTCTGATTGCCAAGGGCGTGCAGAAAGCCCGCTACAAACACAGCGACATGGCGGATCTGGAAGCCCAGCTTCAGCAGTATCCCAACGCTCCTGTCCGACTGATCGTGACGGACGGCGTCTTCTCCATGGAAGGCGACGTGGCGAAATTGCCCGAGATCGTCGCTCTGGCGAAGAAATATGAAGCGCTGGTCATGGTGGACGAATCCCACGCCACCGGCGTCATCGGAAAGACCGGCCGCGGCACCGCGGAATATTACGGTCTGGAAGGCCAGATCGACATCATCTCCGGCACCCTGGGCAAAGCCCTGGGCGGCGCGGCCGGCGGCTTCGTGGCCGGCAAGAAGTGCTTCGTGGAAGCCCTCATTCAGAAATCCCGTCCGCAGCTCTTCAGTAACGCTCTGCCTCCCACGGTGGCCTGCTCCGCCCTGGCGGCCCTGCGCGTTTTGGAACGCGAGCCGGAAAGAGCCCAGCGTCTTAGGGACAAGGCCTCTTACCTCAGGAACAAACTGAGAGAAGCGGGCTTCAAGCCCCTGGACGGCGACGGCGCCATCGTGCCCATCATCGTGGGCGACGACGCCTTCGCCATCTCTATCAGCAACAAGCTTCTGAAGAAGGGTCTCTTCGTGACCGGCTTCGGCTTCCCGGTGGTCCCGCGCGGCACCGCCCGCATCCGCTGCCAGGTCTCCGACGCCCTGGAGCTCAAGGACCTCGACTGGGCCGTTGAGCAGTTCAAGGAAGTCGGCAAGGAAGTCGGTTTGATCTGACATGATCTGATCTGCGGCGGCGTCCAGGGGAGACGCCGCCGCGATCGATAATTATAAAATTTAAGGATGCACACAGTATGAGCATGAACATCAAGCAAAAGGGCGTGCCTTTCAACAAAGTCAAGGTCACGGATATCTTCTGGGCCCCGAAAATGAAGACCAATCGTCTGAAAACGATCCCGGCCAACGAAAAACAGTGCCGCGAGACCGGACGTTTGGACTGTTTCAAGCCCGACTACAAGGGCGAAAGGCATTACTTTTGGGATTCCGACGTAGCCAAATGGATCGAGGCGGGCTGCTATTCCCTCGCCACCAACTATGACAAAAAGCTGGAGAAGACGCTGGAGAAAGTCATTTCCGACATCATCAAGATGCAGCAGCCCGACGGCTACATGAACAACTACTTCATCTACGTCAAGCCCGAGATGCGCTGGAAAAACCTCAGAGACTGCCATGAGCTCTATTGCGCCGGCCATCTGATGGAAGCCGCGGTGGCCCATTTCTACGCCACCGGACGCCGCAATTTCCTGAACGCCATGTGCCGCTACGCGGATCTCATCTGCAAGACTTTCGGTCCCGGCGAAAACCAGCTTCACGGTTATCCCGGCCACCAGGAGATCGAGCTGGCCCTGGTGAAGCTTTATGAAGCCACCGGCGAGAAACGCTATCTCGACATGGCCTGCTACTTCATCAACCAGAGAGGACAGCAGCCCCATTACTACGACGAGGAAGCCGTCAAGAGAGGCGACGATCCCAAGAAATGGTGGGCCAAGACCTACGAATACTGCCAGGCGCATCTGCCCGTCAGGGAACAGAAGGACGCCGTGGGCCACTCCGTCAGGGCCCTCTACATGTATTCCGGCATGGCCGACTGCGCCAGGGAAACCGACGACAAAGAGCTGGCCAAAGCCTGCAAGCGCCTCTGGGAAAGCGTCTGCGAACGCCAGATGTACATAACCGGCGGCATCGGCCCGTCGCTTAGCAACGAAGGCTTCGTGAGAGACTACATGCTCCCGGTGGGGAACATCTCTTCAGAGTCCTGCGCTTCCGTGGCCGCGATCTTCTTCTGTCAGCGCATGCTTTATCTGACCGGCGAATCCAAGTACGCTGACGTCATGGAAAGGATCATGTACAACAGCGGACTTTCCGGTGTCTCGATGGACGGCGAAAAGTTCTTCTATTCGAACCAGCTCTACACCTACGATCCGGACGCCGACAAGAAGACCGACAAAAAGGTCGAGAACAAGCACTACCAGTGGGACGGCGCCGCTCTGCACCGCCAGGGCTGGTACGGCTGCTCCTGCTGCCCGCCCAACATCGCCCGCTTCATCGCCAGCGTGCCGGGCTACATCTACGCCACCAGCGAAGACACGCTCTGGGTCAATCTTTTCGTGGGCAGCACCACGAAAGTCAATCTCGGCGGTCAGGACGTCAGGATCAGCCAGAGGACCAGATACCCCTGGAAGGGCAGGTCTGTCATGACCTTCAGTTTGAATAAGAGCGCGGTCTTCACCGTTAAAGTGCGCATTCCCGGCTGGTGCCAGCAGACCTCCCTCAGGGTGAAGAGCCACTTCAACGAGGAAGGCCCGGTGGAAGAAAAGGACGGCTATCTCTGCATCACCCGCAAGTGGCGCAAAGGCGACCAGCTGATCTATGAAATGGACATGCCCATCCAGAGAGTTTACGCCACCACCAAGGTCAAGGAACTGGAGGGCCGCGTGGCCCTGCAGCGCGGGCCCCTGGTCTATTGCCTGGAGACCGTTGACAACGTCACCAACAACCTGGAGCTTCTCTCCATCAAGCAGACCGCCAAACTGAAAGGCAAATTCGAGAAGAGGCTTTTGGGCGGAGTGTACGCCATAACCGGCAAAGCTCTGAAGAACGTGGACGGCGATCCCGACGAGACCCTTTATCAGATCAAGCCTCCCAGACAGCGCGTCGTGAAGTTCAAAGCGGTGCCGTATTACGCCTGGGACAACCGACGACCGGGCAGCGTCATAGTTTGGCTAAGGGAAAAATAAAGCCTTATAAACATGTTTAACGCATGGGAAGGAAGGCGACTTCCTTCCCTTTTTTATAGGAGGACAAATATGATCATTTTGGCTGGAAAAATTATTTCCGACGACCTGCTCCGCCATCTGGAGGAGACTCAGCAGCCCGTTTTGGACAACGAGTACGCCAGGGAACGCGGAGCGGGTTTCAAACTTAATCTCGTGCCTTCCGATGAGGCGAAAGCCCGCATCCTGGCGGGGGAGAGGCTTTACACCACCAACGAGGACGCCCTCACCTGGGTCTATGAGAACCTGAAAGGCTCGCCTCTTGTTGAGAAGGCCGACCTTATGAAAGACAAGGCTGCCCTGAGGGACAAGCTGGCTTATCTCTACCCGGATTTTTATTACAAGGTCCTTACTAAGGAAGAGCTTTTCGCCCTTAAGTCCGAAGATCTCAAATATCCTCTTATCCTGAAATTGAACGTGGGCTTCGGCAGCCTGGGCGTCTATACGCTCTTCGGCCCCCAGGATCTTGCCAACGCCAAAGCCGACATCGAGGCCCATTATGAGGAATGGCGCACTTCCTATACGGAAGGCGTGGTGGGCTCCAGCTTCCTTTTAGAGGAACTCGTGGACGGCACCGAACTGGCGGTGGACGTTTATTACGATACTCTGGGAGAGCCCGTCATACTTAACATCTACGAGCACCGCTTCGCCTCCGCCCGCGACGTCTCCGACCGCCTCTACTGCTGCGGACCTTCGCTGATGGAAAAATGGTACGACAAATTGACGGCCTATTTTGCGGAAGTAGGGAAGAAGCTCGACATAAAAGATTTTCCCCTGCATGCGGAACTGAGGACCTACAAGGACACCGTCATTCCCATCGAGTTCAACCCATTGCGCTTCGCCGGCATCTCCACCAACGAAGTGGCGGTCTATGCCTACGGCTTCTGGCCCCCCGACGTCTATCTGCAGCAAGTGAAGCCCGATTTCGCGGAGATAATGAAAAAAGCCGCGGGCTACGTTTACAGCTTCATCATCATCGACAAATGCGGGACGCATATTCCCAGCGAGCAGTTCGACTACGACGCGATGGTCAGATATTTCCAGAAGGTCTATTCAGTGAGAAAGATCAACCAGCCGGTGCCGGACGATTTCGCGATCATTTTGACCGCCACCAGAGAAGACGATCAGAAAGAACTGGAGGAAGTTCTCACTATGGACTTCACCAGGTTCGTGAAGAAATAAGCGAAAAAGTAAAAAGCCAAAAAAACAAAAAGGCCGCGGAAAAACCGCGGCCTTTTTCATTTCACTCTAAGCGCGCTGTTACGGTTCGGTGATGAAGGCGGGATGCACGTACTTGGAAGTCTTGAAGGACATGGAGACGGCGGCGGTGTCGCCTTTCTTGCTGATCTTCATGGAGAACTTCACTTTGGAGCCGTCCTCCAGGGTATCGGAATATTTCCAGCTCTTGCCGGCTTTGCCGGTGGCCTGGGCGTGGATCAGCATGGCGGGCTCTGTGGTGTCGCAGAAGAGACCGAAATACTTCTTGCCTTCTTCAAACGTAGGAACGACGTCCTCATCGACGACGCCCTTGGCGCTGGCTTTGCCCTTGGTGTCGAACAGATTGTCGTAGGAGGGGTTGCCGTTGCTGCCGAAGTAACCGAGCGTGAAAGAAGAGTTCACATTGCTGGCGCTGTATTTCCAGGAGCCTTTCTTCGCGGAGAAGGAGAAGGATTCGGAGCTGTTGCCGCCGGTGAAGGTCTTGCCTTTCTTGTCGGCTTTCATTATGTAGCCCTTCGTTACGACCGTGTAGTCGTAGCAGAGGCGGATGTAGAATTCGCCTTCCCTGGCGTCGATGTTTTCAATGGCGTAGCCGCGGTCTTCGCCCTTCAGGCTGAAAGAGTAGGAAGTGTTGCCTTTTTCAGCAATGGGATACACGGTCAGAGTGGCCTGGGCCAAAGAGGCCGCGAAGAAAAATAAGGCGGCCGATAAAACTAAAGTGTTTTTCATATTCGCTCCGTAAAGTTGGTAATTGTGGATTAAAAATAAACCGCTTTATTTTATCAAAGTGAAGGTGGGAGCGCAAACTAGCCGGCCGTTTAGATTCATAATAGGATCTTAATATATGCCAACCTAACGCGGCCTTCACGTTTTAAATTCGAAAAATACGGTATGTCAAACATAATCCTGCGGTCTGATTTTTCCATTTACAGATTGACAATCATTGCAAATTTTGAGAAAATACATGCAACAATCGGAGCTACGCTATGCGCAATATTTTCAATATGTTATTTCTCGTTTTGCTGATAGCTTGCTGTGCCTTTGCAAGCGAAGAAACGCAAGGACTGATCAATGCCGACACCCTCCAGGGCCTAACCTCTTCCGCTTTCATGACCACCAACGATTTTGAAAGCCTGAAAGTCACCATAGAAAAACTCAAAAGCAGCGCCGAAGCCTGCGCTGACGGCATAGTCGATCTTCAGCTTGGACTTTCCACCCTAAGCCACGAGGAGCGCATAGTAAGGGAAAAAGACCTAAATAAGATCATTGAAGACTATTCCAAGATCAGTTCCGAGCTAGTATCCATATCCAGCGCCGAAAACCAAGGAAACAGGACCGGCGAAACATACGCTCTCCAATCCGATCTGGAAGAGCTCGCGTCAGAACTCCTGTCTCTTCAGAACTACGTCCGTACATACCTTGGCCATCTTAAAGCAGAAGAAGAAACATGGTACTTCACCATAGACGGCGCTCTCCTGGGAACAAATGCGACTATGTCCGCTAATTCTTCCTCAATAAGCAGCACAGTGCTTATAGGCCAGACTTTCCAGGTCAAAAACATCTCTAACATCAGAAAGATCAAGATCAAGGCGGAATTATCCGCTCCTCCCTATAACTGCGTATTCCTTTCCCCTTACAGCCCAACCATTACTACAAACACATTTGTTTACGCTGATTCCAGAATCAATGAAGGCAATAACATTTATTCGTACAGTTTCAGCGATTATCCGGTTTCCACGAATTCCATTTACATATTCGGCGTGAGAGGAAGGAACTCCTACTCCCAGATCTGCCTGAACAAATGCAGTGACGCTTACACAGGGGCAACCAACTGCCTCTGGACAGGCACAGGCAGCAGATACAGCTTAGACGCTCTCTCAGAATTCGACCTGACCGCACAGCCAAATTATGATCTTTGCTTCGACATAAGCTTTACTAGTATCACTAATCTCATAGTCAGCAAAGACGGTATCGAGATAAAGAACGACGCCAGCTTAAAAATAGACGGCCAGGACGTCGCGACAGTCCCTGAAATAAACAGCAGGATAGCGGAAAACTGCCAAAGCATATACCATTCCTTGAGCAACCACGTCTTCGGGACAACATCCATAGCGAACGGCTCGGTAACGGCAGAAAAGCTAGCCAGCAACGCGGTAACGGAGGAAAAGATCTTAAACAATGCAATAGGAACAACCAAGATAGCGGACGGAGCAATAACTGAAAACAAACTGTCCACCAATGCTGTAACAAGCGCCAAGATAAACAGCAACGCGATCACCACAGGCAAAATAGAAGACGGCGCGGTTACGGGAAGCAAACTTTCCAGCGGCGCTGTAAACACTGCTCACATCATAGACGGCGCCATCACATCAGGCAAAATAGCAGACAGTTCCATAACCGAGAGCAAACTTTCAAACAGCGCTGTCACAACGTCTAAAATAAACGACAACGCAGTAACCGCCGCCAAAATAGGCAACGGCGCAATATCCGGAAACAAAATACAATCAAACGCCATATCTTCATCGCATATAACGGCGCAGGCGATAACGGAAGAGAAAATCGCAACTAATTCCGTCCAATTGTTTCATTTTACGGAAACGCTAAAGAGCAATATTGTTTTGTCTTCCGGAGGTGTTGTGACCGGGAAATTAGAAGTAACAGATTTTATAATTAGAAATTCTGGTAATTGGCATATCGGTACGGAAACAAATCGGACAGATCTGATTATTGACAATCAAGAAGGAAATATCGCAACACTTGATGGCGATTTAAATTTAATTGCAAACGGAAATAATAAAAGCATAAAAGCATTAAGTTTTCTTCAAGTCAATTATCCGGGGCAATGTGGCAAGATAGCGATCCCTGCCGGGGACAATTATGCAATTATTAGCGAAACTTTATCTTCGAATGCTGTTATAAACATAACGCCGGCCCAAGATACTTTACTTAGATATTGGGTTGATATAGACGTTTCAGGACAGGCCACAATCAATATTTCAGACACATGTAATACTAATCTGTATTTTTATTATTCCATACTGAAAAAATAAAGAACAATCCCCGTGAGAAAAAATATTATAAATATCGTAATAGTATTGTTGTTTACATTTGTATCAGCTTGTGCCGATGCTGAAGTAATTTCAACGCTTCGTCGTTGTTTAAGATTTGATTTAAATCATATGATAGACGACGTAACCATTCATAGTTCTGTAAATCTTGATAATGACGATTGGATAACTATAAATAAAGATGAAAATATGTTTTATTTTATTGCAGACAATGATAATGAAAATCTTGAAAATAAATTTTTGGTTAGTTACAGCGGGACTTGGCCAACACCGGAAGCTCATCAGGATCCAGATACATTTCAATATGAGCCCCAAATGAACGGTTATATTTATTGCCAATGGGATGTGACTAACTGTACGCCGGTTGAAGCCGACCAAACGATTACCAATCGTATTTTGCGTTCATTTGAAGGGATTCAAATGGATAATGATATTGACATATATACATTTCTGCCAACCAATCGTGTTTATTGCATTGAAATGCCTACAAATTCACGGGTGAAAATGTCAGTAGGCTTAAACATGTCGGATTTTTCAAATATAAGTTTTGAATGGACAACAAATGTTTATAGCTGTTTGCAAGGATCTACTAAAAGATGCTATAAAGATGATTGGATAATTGGCGAAAAATACTATATAAAACTCTATTGTTCTAGCACCAACGATTACTATAGTGACGATCAAAATTATGTTTTTACAATTAGAAATGTACAACCTATTGTGTTGATTCACGGAATAAATTCGCATCCGACATTTCCTGGAGATCCCGAAACAGCATTTTTAGAAATAAAAAGAGTTTTACCACATGCAGATGATCTTCGTCCAATAGTTTTTTTTGACTTTCCTTGGAATCCCAAAAACACAAAATATGACCAATATATAGGGGAAAACAATTTGGATAAAAATATATTGTATGGTTATATTTATGATATTTTCATTAACTACAAATTAAAACCAATTGTTTTTTCTCATTCAATGGGGGGAATATTAACTGTTTGTCAAATAGAAGAAAGAGAAAGCATTGTAAGTCTAATTAGGAATTATGTGTTTTTTGGTACGCCTTTTTGCGGCTCCGATGCTGCTTCTTATCCGTTCGCTGGATTTTTTTCAAACACTTCTAGCGATAACATTGACCGTTTAAGAAGAGGGACCAAGGATGTGTGGGATTTTATGAGCAAAATACCTACAAGTTTTTTAAATTCCTATTCAACTTTTTTTATAGGAACAGATAATATTTTACGAGGAAAAGATTATGGAATTAGTTGGCATAAAAATGGCGGAAAAGATTGTGATGGTGTTGTTTCTATATCATCAGCCAATTTATCCGGGACAATGCATAGGTTAAACGAACGCATAAAAGTTAACTATAATCATACCGAAATGAAAGAACTAGTGTTTCCACTTTCGGGTGATTATTTAGATATATACAATAAATTAAAAAGTCATATTAATTGATAATTATGATAAACAAATTGTTATTTTTTGTGATAATAACCTGTAATTTAATTTACGGTTTATATGAAATAGAATATAACGCCGCTATTGAAATCCAGGAGATCTTGGACAATAATATTGATGATTATAAATTGCAATATAATTTGGATGATAAAGATCCAATATCTTGGAATAATTTTTCTTATAATAATTCAGAAAAACAAGGAAATATTAAATATCTTGCCTCCGGTTTATTTATTGACTCTGTTTTAACAAACAAAAGCGTTGCATTAAGATTGGTAAATAATTTTAACGTTAGCGATGTTCATTATATTAACATTGTTCCAGAACTTACTACATTTATTAAAATATCCTTAAAGAATGGCACTAATTTTTCATCTCAAGTATATTCAAGACATACTAATAATTTGCCATATAGTGAAATCTATTTTCATGTAAAACCTAAAAATAATTTTTGGGTAAATTTGATAAGATTAATATTCCCTTATATGTATGATTTGCTGACACCTAATTCTATCATGAATTTTACTTGGGAACTTATTAATTGTGATATTGAAAATGCAAGTTTGTTTTTAATAATTTTAAATGACAACGACACCATTTTGTCAAAAACAAACGTGACTGGTTTGTCTGGGTATAGCATTAATATGTCTGAGGATGTTTTCCCGTGCGGAAAATATTGGTGGATGATAAGCGTAGAGGATAACATCGATTGCATTATTTGCTCGGAAAAAAGATGCTTTTATATTTCTAATAGTGTTGATTCTGATTCGGATGGTTACAACGATACAGTGGAAATTGCCAGAGATTCCAATCCTTATGATCCTAGGGATATTCCATTGATAATAATTTCCGATCCTGTTTGTTCAAATTCGTATTATGGTCAGCAGTATTACAACATTTTGAAAGTTAATGACGAGCAAAATAGGGTTTATTGGAACGCTCCAGGTATTCTTCCTTCGGGTTTGATATTGTCTCAAGAAGGAGTTTTGTTTGGCATTCCAAGAGAAACCGGAGTTTTCCTTTTTGATGTCGAGGTTTTAAACGAAATTGGGAAAAGAGACATAAAGAGATTTTATATGAATATAAAAGATCCTAATCAGTCTCAAATAAAAAGCGGCGTGGGAGCTTACACTAACAAGGAGAATTAATAATATGAAATGTAATGTTTTATTATTTATTTATTTTTTAGCGGTCTTGTCAGCTTACGGTGCAAAGATAACTAAAAATGACTTTCAAAACGATTACAAGCTGCCGGTTGTCATAGATGTTCCCAATTATGATGATGTGAAAAAAGGGTATGCGCTCCAGGAACAGATATTGCAGCCGGGTGATTATTATCAAAGCGGAAAAGGCGAAAACGGTTACGTTTTTAAACAATATGGCTTGATGCCAGGTTTAGCTACTAATAAAATGTTGCTTGAAAACGCAAAAATTCCCAACTATTTTCAGGCGCTGAATGATTCAAGGCAAAGCGAATACCAGATATTGAAAAATGGCGTCAACGCAATAATTATTACTAATTGTGTTTCAATGGCACCGAAGCTTATGGAGGTTAAATATACCCCTAAATTTATAACATCAAATGCTTTTTTCATTTCAAATCTTACTGAAACAAATGTTTTATATACTCTTGTCGCTTCAAATCGCGGCCCCCAAATTTTATTTTTAAACACGGATTTAGATCGCAAGGGAAACATGTATTTTTTTATGCTGAAACCCAAACAAACAGCTAAATTTTACTTGATATTTAATTTCCTTGAACTGCCTAATTTTGTTGAGAAAAGCAGATTTGATGTTGCTTTATATATTGGCTATTATTATCCTCATAATCATATGTTTGGAAATTTGAAAGTTGGAGAAATTATGCCTTTTATTAAGAACGAAAATTATAAAGCTCCGCAATCACCTATTATAATTTCTCCTTCAAACGGTAGTCGTTTTACAACTTTGAAAGATGTCAAATTTGTTTTTAAAAGCAATATTAAAAACAAGTCAAGATATATTGCTGAACCTAATGGTAAAGGAGAAAGAATTGATTTGAATGGGACTCTTTATAAAATAAATTCAAATGACTCAATTAATTTAAATTTAGTTGCTCCTTACCTGAATGATATTAGCGCTGAATTGGCAGCTTTAAAAAAATACAACAAAATTAATAAAGATGATGAATTTTTCTTTATCAAAAATCGTAATGTTAGTCCGGGTAATTACATATGGAGAATTACTAAACAGAGCTTTGATGACAAAACCGTTGTTTCCGACTGGGGGTGGCTTTCCGTTGGAGAAAAGATATCTAAACCAAAAGAAAGGCCGCCCAAAGGGCGTTCAATTGCCAAAAACATGCTACAATATTCAAAAAAATATAAATATTTCTTTTGTATCGAAGAATATACAAAAGACATTGCCTTGGAGGGAAATAATATGAGCCTGGCCTCGCTAAGCAACGCTTATTTTGCTTTCCCTTTGCCCAAAGGAATAAAATTGGAGCCTAAAAAGTATGGCGGCTTTTTAAAAGGTGTTCCGGAAGAAATCGGCCGTTTTACCAATTATTGGATAGGCATTAATCGAAACAGTTTTTGTAATGTAGAGACGCAGAAGTATATTTTTGTTGTGCACAACGATCAGAATAAGATAGTGTCTCGCTCGTTTTATCATTTGAACAAGGGTGCGATCGTTCATGATCTTACTGTAAATGTTCCTTTCAAATTCAAAACGAAAGAATATTATGACGAATTCTATAAAATGGACGGTCTTGCATTCGATTCGAAGACGGAAACAAAATTCCAGTCTCCTTTACCGTTGGGATTAAGCGAGGAGAGAAAGGCGGACGGAGATCTTGCGATCATCGGCACGCCCAAAGAGAGCGGAACTTTTACCAATGTTTTAGTTATAATCAGCAACGGTTCATCTGTTGAGCAAAAACATATATTTAGAATTCAGGATATCGGTGAGCCTCCGGCGCAGAAAAAGATAAGGAAACAAGACAGCATCGAGAACGATTGGTACGATCAGAGCAGAATAATTTATCATAACTGCTACATAGGAATTGAGACATATTATTGCCTTGCCAACGATGTGTTTTGGTATAAGCCAAAAGAATTCACCAAGGAATTCCAATATGAGCTGCTAAACGAACTGCCAAAGGGCTTGAAGATAGCGATGCATGAACCAGACAAAAGATACGATCACTACAAGCTTCCGCCGCTTATTTCAATTTGCGGCGAGCCACAGGAAGAGGGAGTTTTTACTACAGTGATCAAATATAAAGAAAACGGGAAGGAGTTTGAGAGGAAGCATATTTTCAGGATCAAGAAGGAACCTGCGGTTTATGAGGTTTATGATTTGGATTAAGCTCTCAAGTTCCACTTCGGTTTTTGGGAGTTTGATGATCCTGCCCTCCAAATACGGCGCCATGATGGCGGAGAGAGTCCTTTCCAAAGACGGCAGCGTCATGCTCATAAGCAGGGGATTGGGCAAGCCTTATCTGCGCTTTTGCAATCCAACAGAAATCACTATGATCGATATTCGCCTGTAAGTTATTTATCAATTAGCAGAAGCCACCTGATCATTCTTCGTGATTTGACAATCCTTGCAAATTTTGAGAAAATGCACCTAACAATCGGAGCCACGATATGAGCAACATTATCAGTATTTTATTTCTCATTTCTCTGATGACTCGCTGTGCGGGGTTATAAGTTATTTTTCTTCGACAACATTATACCCGATGAGGCGCTTTTGGCTCACCCCTTTACAAATTTACACCATTATACGGACTTGGCCTATCAAAAGCGTCTCTCTCCTGCTTTTCAACGGGAACAAATTGGACTATAATTTGGATCAGGATCTTCACATTTGCTCAGCCAAGTTGCCTGAGGGAGAGGTTGGGATTGTTGTGTTTGAAGCCGAACTTATCGACAGCGAAAGCGTGAGGGTAGAAAATGCTTTGAGAAGGAGCAGAGATCTTTTTGACGAAAATTACTGGAAAGCTTTCGGCATAGGTTTGGTGGAAAAGGACGAGTCGCCCTATTATCTGCGATCTGAATTCACCCATAAGTTTTTCCCGAGAGGCTTCTGCAGAAGTTTCATTTTCGAGAATAGCGTAGCGAAAGCCGAGTTCTCGCTTAACGATTCTTTTGACGCTGTAAAGCTTCCTTATCCGGAAGAGGGGACTACCAACTCAATAAGCGGCATAAAAGCGCAACTGCCGACCGAAGTAAAGAAGGATATTTCCGGAGAAAAATTCGTTCTTAAGAAAGCCAAGAGAGTGCATTGATCCATTTGGCTAGTTTAATGCCTTCTCTGATGCTGGCATAAATATTTTTTAACTGCTTGTTTACGCTTTTTGCCGGGTGGCCGCGGCAGGGGGTATTGATTTTAGAACCGACATTTCATACAATAGTGTTTCCTTGAATTGCGCCCTCAAAAAGCGATGTACGGTAACAGGCGCAACCCAACAGGATGCCCGGGTAGCTCAGATGGTAGAGCGCGTCCTTGGTAAGGACGAGGTCACGAGTTCAATTCTCGTCTCGGGCTCCATCTTGGGATTGCCTCCATGCGCCGGAGTAAAGGAAAAGCCTCTTTCCTAGATTCTGTCATGGCATAAGGTGCGTTCACGGATTTTTTAATTAAAGGAGTTAAGACCATGGCAAGAGAAATCATCACGCTGGCCTGCACCGAATGCGGCCGCCGCAACTACACCACCAAAAAAGACCGTAAGAAGACCACCGGTCGTCTGGAACGCAGCAAATACTGCCCCTTTGACCGCAAGCATACTCTTCATCGCGAAACGCGCAGCTAATAATCTTTAGGGTGCGGGGCAGTAGCTCAATTGGTTAGAGTTACGGTTTCCAAAACCGTCGGTTGGGAGTTCGAGTCTCTCCTGCCTCGCCATCCTGGATCACACGCAAGCTTAAAAATATGAAAGAAGAAGTCAAAGTTTCCGCTTGGCAGAAGTTCGTGAACTTCTGGCGCGAAGTCGTCGAGGAACTGAAGAAAGTCGACTGGACCAGCAGAGAACAGCTCTGGCAGGCCACCAAGATCGTCATCATAAGCTCTCTTGTGATGTCCGCTTATCTTTTCGCGCTCGACACCCTTTTCTCCTGGATCCTCAAATTCGCCAAATAATTTTTTATGGCTCCTCAGGAAGAACACAAATACAGCTGGTATGTGCTGAACACCTTGTCCGGCCAGGAATTCCAGGCCGAACTGCAGCTTAACGAAAGGATCCAGCAGTACAACATGGGCGACGTCATCAAGAAGGTGGTCGTGCCCACGGAAAAAGTCCAGGATATCAGGAACGGCAAGAAGCGCGTCTTCACGCGCAAATTCTATCCGGGCTATATCCTTATTCAAATGGAAATGACCGGCGAAGCCTGGCAATTGGTAAAGAAGACCAACGGTGTGATCGGCTTTCTCGGCGGCGAAAAACCCAAAGCTCTCACGGACAGTGAAGTGGAGGAGATGTTCGCTCAGATCGAGGCCTCTAAGGAACGTATCGCGCCTAGGATCGCTTTCTCAGTTGGCGACAGAGTCAAGGTCGTGAACGGCCCCTTCGACGGGTGCGACGGCCTTGTGGAGGAGATCGACGAGGAACGGGGCAAACTTTCCGTTTCCGTCATGGTCTTCAACCGCAGCACCAAGGTGGAGCTGGAAAGCTGGCAGGTGGAAAAAAGCGAAGCCTGATCCAACTTATTTAATAAATAAAGAACAAAGCAATCCTTACAGGAGATAAAATATGCCTCCAAAAAAAGTAACCGGTATTATCCGTCTGCAAATCAAAGCCGGCCAGGCTAACCCGGCGCCCCCCATCGGCCCCGCCCTCGGTCAGCACGGCGTGAACATTATGGGATTCTGCAAAGAGTTCAACGCTCAGACCAAGGACAAGGAGCCCGGCCTCCTGACCCCGGTGGTCATCACCGTCTATCAGGACAAGTCCTTCACCTTCATCATGAAGGAGCCCCCGGTGGCCGTTCTTATCAAGAAAGCCGCCGGCATCGAGACCGCCTCTGGCGTCCCGAACCGCGAGAAAGCCGGGCGCATCACCAAGAGCCAGGTGCGCAAGATCGCTGAACAGAAAATGAAAGACCTCAACGCCCGCACTGT